>JBNAWM010000005.1:4530-32312 GCA_049699855.1 Candidatus Cryosericum sp. | reverse complement strand
CAACAAGTATAGCTATGTCAATAGTTTTTTCATCCGGAAGGGGCAGGCTCTTGAGAGAAAACGCGCCGGACAAGGAGCGTCCGGCGCGCTGATTTGGTGTTGTGCAACCTTCTGAACAAGCTTACCTTACGGCTTCTTCTCCTCCATCACCAGGGTTTCGATGATGTCGTCGACCTTAAAGTCGTTGAAGTTCTGCAGGCCCATGCCGCATTCATAGCCCTTGAGGACTTCCTTGGCGTCTTCCTTGAAGCGCTTCAGCGAAGAAATGCTGGAGTTGGCATATACGACGACAGCGTTGCGGACCACACGCGCCTTGGCGCCGCGGACGATCTTGCCGTCCTCGACCAGACAGCCGGCGATGGCGCCGACACCCGTGATCTTGAACACGTCCTTGATGCGCGCGCGCCCCTGAGATCATAGGTGCGGATCTGGACCTTCTCGGTCGCGGCCACCTTGAGCGCCTCGGCCAGCGGAACGACGTTGAAGCCAACGATGACGGCGTTGCTGGCGGAAGCCAGCAGGACATCGGACTTTGTGATGCCACCCGTGCCCTCGTGCAGAATCTCGAGCGGAATAGTCTTGGTCTTGACCTTCCTCAGCTCGAACTTGACAGCGTCCAGCGTGGAGAGGGCGTCTGCCTTGAGGATGAGAGTGAGTTTCTTCTTGTCCAGCGCCGCTTCTTCGGTGAACAGCTCATCCAGCGTGAGCGGCTTCTTCTGCTCCTGCGCCAGGAAGGCCAGGCGTTCCTTCTGCCGCTTCTCGTCGATGATCATGCGGCACGAATCGACATCTTCGACGGTATAGAAGACTTCTCCCGCTTCGGGCAGTTCGGACAGCCCCATGACCTCGATGGGCATGAGCGCCTTCGCTTCGCGCAGGTTCGCGCCCGTCTCGTTGGTCATGCGCTTGATCTTGCCCACGCAGTCGCCGACACGGATGTCGTCACCGACATGGAGTGTTCCAGTTTGCACAAGGAGCCGGGCCAGAACGCCGATGTTCTTGTCGACGCGCGCCTCGATCACGGAACCGGATGGTTCAACCGAAGAGCGGGTCTTGAGTCCAGCCATCTCCGCCTGCAGAAGGATCATGTCCAGCAGTTCCTCCACGCCCTTGCCGGTCTTGGCCGAAACAGGCAGGAAGACGGTATCTCCACCCCAATCGTCTGGCTGCAAGCCACGGTCGGCCAGCTGCTGTTTGACGCGCTCGGGGTTGGCCTCGGGCTTGTCGATCTTGTTCATGGCAACGATGATCGGCACCCTGGCCGCCTTCGCATGGTCAAGCGCCTCGAGCGTCTGCTCTTTGACGCCCTCTTCGGCGGCGACCACCAGGATGACCACATCGGTCACCTGTGAGCCCTTGAGCCGCATCGAGGTAAAGGCCTCGTGGCCGGGCGTGTCGATGAAGATGATGGTCTTGCCCTTGATCTGCACTTCGTAGGCCCCGATCTTCTGGGTGATGCCACCCTTCTCGCGGCTGGCGACGCTGCTCTTGCGTATGAAGTCCAGCAGGGTCGTCTTCCCGTGATCAACATGGCCCATCACCGTGACCACGGGCGGGCGAGTCTCAAACGCCTTCAGGTATTTTTCGGGCGGCGCAACGTAGTTTTCGCCCAGCAGGCGGGCAAGATAGTCAGCGTCATGAGGGTCGAGCAGACCGCACTCGCGCACCGGGATGCCATTCTTGAGCATCATCGTGTTCAGTTCATGCTGCTTCAGGCCAAACTGCTTGGCAAAGGCGGCATAGCTCATGGACTCCGTGAAAGCCTTGGGTTGTTCAACCGTCACGGCTGGTTCGGCCGGAGCGGGGGCTGGTTTTTGCTTCTCGGTTTCCGGTGAGGCCTTGGCGGCTGCTTTGGCTGGCTTGGACGGAGCTTTGGTTCCTTCCGCCTTGGCGGCGTTTTCCTTGTCGACAATCTCTTTGACAAGGTTTGCCGTTTCTTCTTCGATCGTGCCGACGACGCCCTTCACGGGGACTCCCAGCCGTTCGAGAATCTCCAGCATGCGCGGCGACTTCAGATTCAGTTCTTTAGCGAGCTCATAGATCCGTACTTTCTTCATGCGTTTCACCTGCCTCACGGGTCGGGGCTGCTGTCTGGCGCCCCTCCTCCACCTGAACGAGTTCCACCTTTGCATCCAAAAGCCGCTCGACGAGTCGGACGTTGACTCCACTCTTGCCGAGGGCAACGGCAAACGCATCCGCCGTGGTATGGACCACGAAGGTACCATCCTCCGGCCTGCGTTCCGCATCCAGCACCTTGGCGGGGCTGAACGCATTGACCACGTATTTCACGGGATTCGGGTCAAAGCGAATGACGTCGATGTGTTCGAAGGCGACCTCGCGCGACACCGCGCGGATGCGCCCGCCCATCGGCCCGATAACCGCACCAACAGGATCAATCTTTGGGTCACGGCTGTAGACGCTGATCTTGGCGCGCTGCCCTGGCTCACGGACGATGCGCTTGATCTCGACGAGGCCCGAGCCCACTTCTGGGACTTCCAGCTCGACGAGACGCTGGATGAAATCCGGATGCGCCCGTGTCAGGACCACCCGTGGACCCTGTGCAGACTTGTCCACCGAGAGGATGAGCGCCTTGGCAACGCTCTGATAGCGCAGGCGCTCGCCGGGGATCTGTTGATCCTTGGGCATGATGCCTTCGCACCGTGCGAGGTTGATCAGCAACCCCTCCTTATTCTGGCGCAGAACCTCGCCGTTCACGAGGGTGCCCACCTGCGAGTGGAAGCGCTCGTACACCAGATCATTCTCGCGCTCCTTGATCTTGTCGTCGATGAACTTGCGTGCCTTCACAACAACCGGCAGAGGCAGCTGCTCGATCTTCACCTGGATCAGCACGTCGTCTCCGATCTTCGCCTCTGGCTCGACCTTGCGCGCATCCTTCAGCGTGATCTCGCTGTTCACGTCGGTCACCTTGGCGACGACCGTCTTGCGCGAGTACAGCCGGACCAAGCCGGTCCCCGTGTCAGCCTTCACCAGGAAGTTGTCTTTCTGGTACTGCTGCTGGTATGCCGCCTCAAAGGCTTCCTTGATTGCCGTGACGATGTACTCCCTGGAGATTCCCCGTTCCTTCTCCAGCTCGTAGATCGCACTCTGGATCTCATCCCTCATATGCACCCCCCAGTACCTCGTCCCATAACGAGATCTTCGCCACCTGCCGAAGTTCAAGCAGCCGGTCCACGCCCAGCACGCGCACGTGCACGCTGCTTTCATCAGATGCTCCCAGCGTTCCAATGAGCGGCTCCCTAGACTCCCTGGTTGTCACGCGCACCAGCCTGCCCATGAACAGCTTCAATTCCCGTGGCGTTTTGAGCACGCGGTCCAGCCCCGGGCTGGCGACTTCAAACGCCGGCAGATAATCGTCGCCGTACCGATCGATGAAGGTCCGGCTGATCGCCCGGCTGACGCTTTCAAGCTCGTCGACCGTGATGTCCCGTTCTGGCATCATCAGCACGACACTCACCATGCCGGGAGCATTTTCAATGGCAACGAGGGTGGCCCCGCTCTTCGCCACCTCCAGCTCCACTATGTCTGTAAATCTCTTGTCCATATACACTCCACGTGAACGAAAAAAGTGGACCGCCTGCGCGCCCACTTTTCACGTTCCATCAATATGAAACGTCCGAAAGCAGGGCCTCCGGACGTCATGCCGCTCAATTCCTTGTCACGTTCATGACATAATTCCATCAAACAGTATATCTAAGAATTCCCGCTTGGCAATCCCGGGGTCAGGAGTAGTCTACACCTCCAGGGCCGAGAATCGTTGTCAAATCCTTGAGGAGAGCAGGAGTGACGGTGACCCAGTGGCTGTTGCCGACCTCGAGGCAGTGCTCGGCGCCATTGTGGTAGAGAATGCGCCAGTGCTGTTTGCCCGGGTGGCGATGCATGAGGAGAAGGACACGGCCAAGCGTCTCACTGGTGACCTGCTGCTCTGTCATGACCAGCTTGAGGACGGGGGACGCCACGGGCGCTGGCTTGGCACCTTTTGCCTGTTCGGGTGTGACAAAATCGATGAACTTGCGGGCGGTGAGGGACACCTCTTCACCATCCATGCGCACGTTGGCTTCCAGCACGATGGCTCCCTCGTGGTCGAACCACGGCTGGAACTGCCCGAGAACATATTCAAACACCATCAGCTCAACCTTGCGGTCGTCATCCTCCAGGGTGCATTTGCCGTACGCATGTCCCGCTTTGGACTTTGCTGTCTTGGCGGATGTCAGGAGGCCCAGAACCGTCACGGTTGTCCCGTCTTCCAGCTCGGCACACTCCGAAACCCGCCGCGCGTTATACTTGGCCAGCAGGTGCTCGTACTGCTGGAAAGGACTGCAGAAGCAGAAGAAGCCAAATGCCTCCTTCTCCATCGCCGCCGCGCTCGCGGTGTCGCAGGACAGGGGCGCCGCCGACGGCTCGCCGACCGACCCTCCAAACAGGCCCGTGGCCGTCTCCTCCACGACGGGACCCTTGCCGTTCTGCTTGCCGCCGGCCTGCGCGAGTTGGCTCAGGTCGACGGCGCGGTCGTTTCCCAGACTCTCAAAGGCACCGGACTTGATGAGACACTCCACCGACTTGCGGTTGACCTTGCTGCCCCCGGAGCGCCGCTGAAAGTCCTTGAAGGTCGTGTAAGGGCGGTCGGCCCGCTCCTCCATGATCTCATCGATCGCCTTGGAACCGAGGTTCTTGATCGCGAGGAGGCCAAACCGGATGCCCTGGGACCCGTCCGCCTGCGTCTCCACCTTGAACAGCTTGTCTGACTTGTTGATATCCGGTGGAAGGATGGGGACTCCTTTGCTGCGGCATTCGGCAACCAGCTCCTTCAGTCGGTCCTCGTCGTCCATGCCCGAGTTCATCAGTGCTGTTAGATACTGGACGAGATAGTGCGCCTTGAGCCACGCCGTGCGGTAGACCATGATCGCGTAGGCCACCGCGTGGGACTTGTTGAAGCCGTAGCCGGCAAAGAAATCGATGAGCGCAAAAACGTCCTCGGCGGTCTTCTTCGGGACACCCTTCTCGACGGACCTCTCCACGAACATGGCACGCTGTTTGGCCAGGATGTCCGCCTTCTTCTTGGAGACGCCCTTGCGCAAGAGGTCGGCCTCCTGCAGGGTAAAGCCTGCCATGCGGTTGGCAATCTGCATGATCTGTTCCTGGTAGACGATGATACCGTATGTCGGCTTCAGGATGCCCTCGATGCTGGGGTGGTAGTACTCGACCTTTTCTTTGCCGTTCTTGCGGTCGATGTATTTCTGGATGCCGCCGGCCTTGATCGTCCCGGGCCGGTACAGCGAGATGATTGCTGTCAGGTCTTCGATGGACGACGGCTGGACACCGGCGGCCACCCCCTTCATGCCGGCCGATTCCATTTGAAACACGCCCACGGTATCGCCGCTGCTGATGAGTTTGTAGACCTCGGGTTCCTCGGTGTCGATACTGCCGATGTCGACCGTGACCCCCAGCTGCTCGCGGACCATGTTCACGGTCTGCTGGATGATGCCCAGGTAGGAGAGTCCAAGGAAGTCCATCTTGAGCAGGCCAAAGGCTTCAACGAAGTTCTTGTCCCACTGCGTGATGACGTTGCCGTCCTTGTCGCGTTGCAGCGGCAGATAGTTGGTCAGCTCCGTGTCGGCAATGACGACGCCGGCGGCATGGGTGCTGAAATTGCGGTTGACGCCCTCCAGCTTCATCGCCGTGTCAAACAGCTCCTTCACCGTCGTCCCGCTCAGCTTCGTGCCGTCGTCGTACATCGACCTGAGCTTGTCGACAGTGTCGAGGGCTCCCTGCAAACCGGTCCCGAACGGAATGAGCTTGGAAATAAGGTCTGTCTCCTTGGGAAGCATGCCGAGAGCCCGGCCCACGTCGCGGACCGCCTGCTTGGCCTCCATCCTGCCAAAGGTGGCCACCTGGGCCACGGACGACTCGCCGTAGCGCTCGCGAACATACTGGATGACTTCGCCGCGGCGCGTGTCCTCGAAATCCATATCGATATCGGGCATGGAGATGCGCGCAGCATTCAGGAAGCGTTCGAACAGCAGATTGTAACGCAGTGGTTCCACCTCGGTGATGCCCGTTGCATAGGCGACGATGGATCCGGCAGCCGATCCGCGTCCGGGCCCCACCGCGATGCCCCTGCGGCGGGCAAAGCGCGTGAAGTCCTGCACGATGAGGAAGTAGTCGACAAATCCGCACTGCTCGATGGTTTCCAGTTCCATGCGCGCCCGTGCGAGTGCCTCTTCGCGCTGGGCGGACGGGTAGAGCCGCTCGATGCCCTCCATCGTGAGCTTTTCCAGCAGCTGCCGGTTGGCCTCGGCGTCCCAGGGTGTCGTCTGCCCCTCTTCGATATACCGCGGCAGATGATAGGTACCAAGCGGCATCTCGACATTGCACATGTCGGCGACGAGCTGGGTGTTCTGAATGGCCTCCTCGTCCTCGGGCAGGCGCTCCCGCATCTCCTCTTCGGTCATGACGTGGTAGTATGGGCCGTTGAAGCTCATGCGGTCACTGTCGGTCATCTTCTGCAGCGTCTGGACGCACAGCAGGACCTCGTGGGCTGCGTAATCCTCCTTGCGCAGATAGTGGCTGTCGCACGTTGCCACCATTTTGGCTCCGATGCGCCGCGCAACGTTTCGCAGAATGGGGAGGGCGCGCAGTTCCTCGTCGATGCCGTGATTCTGGAGCTCGATGAAGTAGTTCTCTCTGCCAAAGATGTCCTGATATCTCTGAGCGATCGCAAGTGCCTTCTCCTCATCGCCTCGTGACGCAGCCTCGGCGACCTCACCTTTCAGACAGGCAGAGAGCGCGATGATTCCCTCGTGATAGCGCTCCAAGACGTCGTAGTCGACGCGGGGTTTGTAGTAGAAGCCCTCCAGGTAGCCAATGGAGACGATGTGGCTGAGGTTCTGATAGCCCTTGAAATCCTTGGCCAGCAGAATGAGGTGGTTGGGAAATCCCGACTCCCTGTCCTTGTTCAGCCGGCCGCCTGGCGCCATGTAGACCTCACTGCCAATGATTGGCTTCAGTCCGGCTGCCTTCATCTTCATGTAGAAGTCCAGTACGCCGTACATGTTGCCATGGTCGGTGATGGCGCACGCTGTCTGCCCCATCTCCTCAAGCCGCGCCACCAGCGGGTCGATCTTGCTCATGCCGTCCAGCAGCGAATACTCTGTGTGAAGGTGCAGGTGCACGAAGCTCATGCGGGGTTCCTCATGGCGCAGGAAAGGCTGCTGCAATCTGTGCCGCATCGACCGAGACCACTTCGATGGACGCATCATAGACAAAGTTGAAGAACGACTGTGAGTGAGCATTCAGCACGATCTTCACCGGAACGCCGGCGAGGGTGCCCTGTGTCCCGACCGTCACCGTCGCGGTGGCATCCACCGGTTCGCCCTCGAACTTGAACTGGCCGTTCATGTTCCACACGTCGCACGCCTGTCCCAGCAGCTGGACCGATGCCTGCTTCTGCAGCGTGAACAGGCGGGGTGAGAACGTCGCGGGAAGCTCCAGCAATCCCTCACACGCTTCCTGAAGCACGCGCGCCGCCGCGGCAGCGGTTTCTCCTCCCGCGGCGTAGGCGCCGTTTTCGAGAGTATACCCCGTTCCTCCGCGTACCAGAAGAACTGCCGTCGGACTTGCTGGATCGCCGCTTTCCACCAAAAGGTCACTGCCACTGCGGAGGATGCGCCCGTCAAAGGTCTTGTCCTCCCCGTTCAACGTCCGGTGGTAGGAAGCGGTCAGCTCATAGGCAGGAAGTTTTGCCAGGGACGAGAGGGGCAGCAGCTGACCCTCCTCCAGCACGACCGTGGCGGGCTTCGCTCCCTTGCCGATGACCAGGTCGAAGGTGGCGTCCGCATATCCCTGCTTCGTCACCCGTCCGGCATAGGTTCCCGGTGCCAGTCCCTCCACCACAAACGAACCATTGGGTCCCGTAGAGACGGCAGTGTTCCAGATGGTCACCGTGGCTCCGGCCACCGGCAGGCCGCCAGAGGTGACCGTCCCCGTCCCCAGGAACAGCGGAACCATTTTGAGTGAAGCGGGCAGGTCCGTGAGGTCCGCCACCTGCAGGAACGCATCCTGATACCCCGTGGCCGCCGCAGTGAGCTGCGTCCGGTCTGCCTGGACCTGACCCTTCACCAACCCTGTCGCATCCGAGGTGAGTACTTGGAAATCGCCTGAGTTTTTGAACGTGACGCTGGCCCCCGGAACTCCCTTGCCGGAGTATGAGGAAACCAGAAGAAGCGACACGGAAACCCGGCGGGCGCAGCCGCTCAGCCCCGCCGCAACGAGCACGAGCACCAGGACCAGCGCCAGCCCACGGCGTACAGAAACGTTTGTTGTCATTGATCAACCTCTCGCTATGCGATGTACGTGTCCGCCCATGGTCGTGCGTGTATCGAGCACGGAGACAAAGGCATCCGGGGCAAGCTCCTGAAGCGTTTCGTTGAGGAGCGCGATGTTTTTGCGCATCACCGTCGTCAGGATGACGGTCCTGCAATTGTCCATGCCCGACCCGGCAATGGTCGTGACACCGAAGCCGCGGTCGCGCAGGTGGTAAGCCAGCCGGTACGGGTCGTCGTTGGGGATGATCAGCCACGTCTGGTTGCCGATCGCCAGCTTCTGTTCCAGCCACATCCCGAAGATGGCTCCGCTGGAATAGCCGAGTGCATAGCCCAGCATCTTGATGATGTTCATGTTGCTGAGTACCTGGGACAGCGCGAGCAGGAACATACACACTTCAAGGAAGGCAAAGATAAAGGTGTACAGGCGGTTTCCCTTGACCATGAAGTTCACATACAGGGTCTGAAGCGTCATGTCCACGAACTTTATGACGAACACGAGCCCAAACGATATCGCAAACGTCCAGAACTGCGCCATGCACAACCTCCTGTTCCTGTCCTGACGTGTTTCAGTATAGTGCCCGACGACGACCACACAAGCACGACTCCACGAAGGCAGACTGCCCACTTGTAATCTCACGCAGCTGTGGATAACATGTGCATAGTGTGGATGATTTGCTCGTTTCCACCAGGCACCAGAGGAGGGTTCGTGAACCCACGACTGCACATAGAATTTCCGGGGGCTGTCTCTCTCGTCTCCTCCTCCAGTCTGCCCGGAGGATTGGTGGTGGATGACGACGGCGACGTGCTCCTGCTGCTGGACGACCTGGCATCTGTGGTGTCATCGCTAGGCTGGCGCATCTATGCCTGGTGCCTCCTTCCAGACTCCTTCACCTTTGTCGCCGAGACCCCGGATGGAGATCTGCGCAGAGGCATGCGGCGCTTTCGCAGCGTGTACACCCGCCATGCCAACGCACGGCACCAACGCTTGGGAAAGGTCTTCCGCAGTTCCTTCACCAGCGTCGTGCTCGACCCCGAGACCTGGCTTCTGCCGGTCTGCCGCCACGTCCTCCTCCTGCCGGTCAAGCAGGGATTCGTCCAGACTCCCGGCGACTGGCCCTGGAGCAGCTACCGCGCAACTACCGAACCGACCCTCCTGCCTGATGCTGCGTTCAATGCAGAGGCTCTCCTGCCCTGGTTCGGGGCAACCCGGCAGGATGCGGTCCGTGCCTTTTGCGATTACGTTCGCCCGCATGCCGAAGGCGATGATCCCCTCTCCCATGTCACCGCTCCGGGTCTGCTGGGATCGGAGGCATTCGCAGACCAAGTCGCCCATCATCTTGCCCCACACGCCTCGAATCCACTGGTTGCCAGCGCGCTGCTGCTGCTCAGCCGACCATCTCTCGCCCGCATTTTCGGCCCCGAGTCTGCAAGCGAACACTCCCAGCTGCCTATGCGCGTGGCGGCAGCTGCACGCCTGGGCTACTCCACCGTCCAGATTGCCCGGCAGGTAGGTGTGCATCCAGCGACGATTGCAAGGTACCTGCGGACTGCGCGGCAGACACCCCCGCACGCACCAAAGCCTCCCTCCTGAGTGGAACATGATTTCTCCCCGCAGACCGTCACCAGCCTGCGGGGAGAACTTCCCTGCTCACTTATCAACAATTCTCGCACATTATCAACAATTATGCGTGTTTTTCATACCTCACTTACTGTGCTGGGTTCAGTGGTATCACCAGCCAGCAGATAAGATACAGCAGGACCCCCGTGCCCCAGGCGATGCCCAGCAGAGCCCAGGCTATCCGCACGATCGCCGGATCGATGTCGAAGTACTCCGCCAGCCCGGCCGCGACTCCGCCGATCACCTGATTCTTGCGCGAGCGATACAGCCTTTTGGTTCCGCTGTACCCCACGTTCGCCTCCTGGGTGTGCTGATGCTCGTTTGTGATGTTCGGCTGGACTCCTGCGCACGCCGCACACATGATCTTGCCGTCTACCATGACCACTTCTTCGCGCGCCAGCGCCTTGCCACACTTAGTGCAAACGCCAACCGCCTCTTCGTCCGGCCTGTCGAAGCTCTTCATTTCCTGGCACCTCCCTTGATGAGAACAGCCAGCCCGAGGATGACAAACAATCCTCCGACTGTCGACTTGCGAATGATATCGACCGTCTGAGCTGAAAAGACATCCAGCCCGGAGAGAAACACGAGCGCTCCGCCCGCAACGGCAGCGGCACCCCACATCAGGGCATTCCGACGCTCAATCCCCTCCACTGCATCCAGCAGTGCCGAAAGAAGGATCGAAAGCCCGACAGCTGCCAGCGCCGCTCCAACAAACGTGGTAAACCCGAAGCGGATGACCTCGGTCGCCTGCAGGAGAACGATGACGCCGACGAACCCGAGCATGGAACTCCACAGGACTGCTTCACGCGCCTTGTGCTGAAACCCGGCGACGGCCCCATAAACCCCCAGCAGGATGACGAACGCTGCCAGGGGGACGAGAATACCAAAGTGGTACCCCGACCCGGGAAACGCCTGGAGCAGGAAGTGCGCCCCGAAGACGATGAGCAGGGCGCCCAATGCCACACGCCGATCAATGTTGCTGCTGTTCATTGCTGTACCTCCATAAGCTGTATCTGTCCAACTGCACTTTCAATACGCACCACAAGCCGGGGAGCACCTTCTGTCCGTGCCGCCTTGTTCAGGTAGGACCTGCCTCCTTCATCCACGAACCCGGCGGCCGCGACACTGCCAACAATGCTCTTCACGACAACCTGCGCTCCGATGCCGCCCGAAAAACGCAGGACTCCGCTTCCCACGACCGACCGCACGGTGACTTCACAGGGACGATCCACGGTCCCCGACAGATCGAGGTCGTAGTGCCCCACGATACTGTCGATGACCAGCTGTGTCATGTTCAGGCTGCCCAGATGCTCCGAGGACAGCCCTCCCGTAGCGCTTTCGATCTGCAGGAGATCCACGCTTGAACCCGGCGTGCCTGCGTCCAGGTCGAGCGACGAGGAGACTCCGGTGACATGAAGCTGGCCAAGCCGCACCCGGTCCATCGTTACCCGGCCTCCCCCCACCACCGTGAGCGACAGCGTCCCGTTTTCGGGGAGGATCAGCGTCAGCCTCCTCGTTCCATTCTGCAGGGCAGCTCCAGTGTCGAGACGCAGTCCGAACGTTCCTGCCGGTGCACGAGCATCGCGCCGGAAGCCGTCACTGCCGACCACAACTTGCGCAGTATTCGCTCCATGAGAGCTCTGCAGGACGATTTCCAGGCGGTCCCCTGTCACCGAGATCCTGCTCGCCGACCCTCCAGGGACCTCGAGCGTCGTCCCCGGGGCAAGGACGGGACCCAGTCCGAGACTCCCGTGCGTGGCTACATCGACCATGACCCAGCCTGCGACAATGAGCCCGATGACCAGGGCTGCAACCAGGAATCTCCGGCCGCGGTCCTCCGAGACAGAAGGTGTCACGCTCCAGCCCCTCCACATGCTGTGCCTGAGGAATGACTGGTTCTCTGGCCGAACAACTGTTCACTCAGCGCAAGCCCGCCCAGCATCATTCCACCCGCTCCCCCAAGCGCAGCCAGCTGGACCCCCAGTCTCAGGCGGGCAACATTGGGACCGATGAACACCTGAAAAACCCTCAGGAATGCAGAGGAGTGTGCTGCAAACACATATGCTCCCGCCAGGAACAAGCCCAGGAACAGAGCGCCAAACCCAAGCGCTGCGGCAAGAACCACCACCGGTTCGCCGTTGTGCATCCGCCTGCCCAGGAACCTCGCCAGGAGACTGCACTCCTTCTCGCCCTCCCACGCGTCGATGCGTCGCCACACACTGCGGCTTAACTCCGGTGGAGGCGCAATGTCCGCAGGAAACGCCAGCGCCTCCGCCACCAGCTTCTCCAGCTCTTCGTCCGTTATCGTCCATCGTTCACTCATGCGGCACCTCGGGGTGCAGTGTTTCAATCTGTTTCTTGAGTGCTGCCCTGGCCCGGAGCAACCGAACCTTCGCCGTGCCTTCCTTGATGCCCAGGCGCTCCGCAATCGTGCCAACCGACCAGCCTTCGGCATAGAACATGGTGAGCAGGGCACTGTCATCCGACGAAATCTTTGTCATTGCCTCGATCACCTCCTGCTGTCGCCAGTCGTCGTCCTCATCCGTCATCGTCGCTGCGGGCAGCCGGTCTTCCTCCAGGCTTCCGCCGTCATGCGCCGACTTTCGCCAGTAGTCGACCAGACAGTTGTACGCGATGGTCATGACCCACGGGAGAAACGGCCGGCTCCTGTCATACGTCGAAAAACGGCGGTATGCCAGAAAAAAAGCTTCCTGGGCGACATCTGCCGCGACAGCGCGATCATGGATCTTGCCAGCCAGGAAGGCGTAGACCGGGCGCTCGCTCTGCTCCATCAGCCGGGAGAAGAGCTCGCGGTCAGTTGCAGTCTCCATGCACGCACTCCCTCCGCGGTTGATTTCTCTCTGTGTTCACCAAGCGTACGGTGACACAGGCCAAAAGGTTACAGCGCGAATCAGGTTGCGCCCGGGCCGACCGCCTCAAGGTAGCCGCGCTCCAGCAGCCACTCGAAGATCTTGCCGGCCTTGGCGTACGAGTAGCGCTCCTCAACATCCTTGTACCCGAGTTCCACCATCTGGTTATCTTCGATCAGGAAGAGGAACTGGACAATGATGTTGCCTCCTTCGGGGGCATCGCGGTTCTTGTCGATGTGCAGGTTCAGGATGTCGAAGTGGGGGATATGGTGCGGATTCACGCCCCCCTCGCGGATGGCATTGGCGATCTTCTCTTCCAGCTGTGCCGTGTCGTGATAGTCCTTGACGATGATGAGCGCCGCGTCCGCATCGTATTCGATGTCGCCTCCACCCGTGCAGTTGAACATGGTTGGGCGGTCCTTGGACACCTCCGTGTCCATCCGGCATCCATCTTTGTCGAAGGAGGAGGCAGCCACAATGGGCGACTGCAGTTCCGTCGACAGCTGGGCGATGAGCCCCGACACCTCGTCAACCTGCTTCTGCATGCTGGCGTAGGGGTTGACGGTTGGCACCTTTTGCAGGTAATCGATGAAGATGGCGCATCGGTCAGAGTGATGCGCGTCCATGATACCGTAGGCGACGCTGCGGATGTGCTCGATCGTATCCTGACGATCGCCCTCAAACAGGTAGAAGTAATCCATATAGGACGACATCTCCCGGATGCCCTTGTTGAAACGGGTCACCAGTTCCGCCTGGGTCTTGATATCGCCGGACTGCAGGAGAAGCGGGTTGATGAGGGACTCCTGGGACAGGATGCGCGAAAGCAGGACGCGCTTGGTCTGCTCGTAGGAGTAGTAGAGGACCGGCACCTTCTCGTTGCGGGCGACCAGCGTCGCCAGACGCAGCATGAGATTTGTCTTGCCACGCCGCGGAGCTCCGCCCAGCGCGTAGTAGAAGCCAGGGCGCAGGCCGGAGATTGCGATATTCAGATTGTCGTACGGCGCGATGCTCATGCCCATGATCGAAGGCCGGTCTGGCTCCCGCGTGCGAACTTCCTCAACAAATCGGAGCAGGTCATCACGGACGGGTTCCTGCCGGTTCTGGGACGACAGGCGCACCACCTGGCGCAGCTGTTCCGATACGTCGGCGGCAAAATCTTCGACGCGCCGATTCTGCCGCTCGCCGTCGGTGAACGCGGTGATGCTGTCGGCGATGGTCCGCAGCTTGCGACGAGCAGAACGCGTCTTCAGGAGGTCCAACAGGTCGATCAGCGTGGTCATGTCTTCGCCGCCGGCATCGATCAGCTTCTGTGCCAGGGCGGAGACTGCAGGCGTCACGTGGCGCTCCTCGGTGAGGTAGGACATGAACAGCGGAAGATCGATCTTTCCGCCTTCGCCTTTGTGATTGGCGGCGTACCAGACAAAAGCATCGTAGATGGATCTCAGGTCCCCGTCCTCGAACAGCGACGAGACCATGCCAAGCTTCTGCAGCTTCTCTAGATGTTGTGAGGCGCCCACAGCCCCCGCCAGCAGCCGAAATTCAGTCCTGTCTGTTGTCATGCTCTTCCTCCTAGCGTTCGAATGGATTGCCTATATAGTACCCCCCTGGCAGAAAAGATACAGACCCATTCACGGCGATCTTTAACGACGTGACCGAAGGCACCTCTGTGAAAGTGAGACGCAGCTGCTGGACAAGCAGAGCCTCATCCGTCGGATCTCCTGGCACGGGCGCCATGGCAAGAGAGATGCTGAGGAGCCCCGATGCATCCTGGAGGGACATGCTGTCGATGCGCGTCCCTGCAGGAACGAAGGAAGTGTCTCCCTGCGGCGGACTTGCCAGCCGGTTCAGCGCCTGCGCGATCATGGCATTCCGACCTGACAGTGCCACCTTCTGCACCACCGCATCCAGCACCGGAAGCCTGTCCCCGTCGACGCTGGCAAGGCTGTAGGATACCACGATCGTCCCCGCTTCGAGACGTCCATCAAAGCGATACTGCGGACTGCTGGCATCCAGGTAGCCAAAGAGCTCTGCCACGGCTTGTCCGCCGACCATGAAGCGGACGCGGCTGACTCCCGAGAGCCTGGTAAGCGTCAGAACCAGGCAATCCCTGAACTGTTCGGCCCGGGCGGCGTCCATGCCCAGCTTCACGATACTGGTTTCGAAGTCGACGGTCACGGTATGACCCGAAACGGTCACGCCCCGGAGGAAACTGGTGCCAGGGAGCGGACTGCTGAGGCTGGCATGCGAGGGCCCCTCTACGAGCGCCTGTACCACCTTTGATGCCAACTGGGAACGGGTCAGCCCTGTGGGAAAGCTGCGCTGTTCGACGGCATAGCGTCCATCCCCCAGCACGAAGTACAGATCCACCGGCTGTCCCCTGTCCAGAACGCTTTCATTCGGAGCCAGTTCGCGCTGCGTCTTCACATACGAGAGAAAAACGCCAGGGTCGCGCCCGTCCACAGACAGTTCAACCGAATGCACATCGGGAAGGCTGATCAGCGTGTTCACCAACTGCCAGTACAGGGCATTCTCCTCGGCAAATCCCATCGGCCGGAGGCTCCCCGTCACACCCAAGGCAGCGTGCAGGATCCCCCCGGGCAAGACCGTTGCGCTGCGCGCGGTCAGGCCTGCAGGCACTGCCGTGGCCAGCTCCTGCCCCGCGGGAGGCGTCCTCAGCAGGTCGATGAGAGCAGCAACCTGCTCCACCCTGCGCGTGGGCAGTCTGGACGTGGAAGGAGTGCCGACCAGCTGGCGCGTCGTGGCATCGAGGTACCAGAGCACCGTGGGTGTACTGCGCCCACCAGCCGTGCGGAAACTGGACCCGAACAAGATGGCCAGCACAACGGCAAGGACCAGGATGAGCATGCCGCCACCTTGGTCCCTTCGTCTCGTTCGTATCGTGCCGTGTCTGGTGCGCTGAATCATGTGGGTCCCTTTTTCCGATTGCCGCCGGTCTCCATTTCGTCTATACTATACCACATAAACCCCGTACACGTGGCCGGGCATGGTGCCGCACTTTGTCACCAACGCTGAATGGCTGGCATGTGCCGTGTACCGGGAGCCATACCGGGACCAGAAGGTTCAGGTCCAGGATGGGAAGCATTGCGCGAGAGCAAAGGGAGCAGAGTATGGACGGACAACAATCGGATTCTTGGCAGCACCTGCTCGACATTTTCAGCAAGCAACTCGCGCGCCCGACGTTCGAGATGTGGTTCAAGAACGTGACGACGCTCCACGAAGATGCAAATTCCCTGACCATAGGCGTGCCCAGCGAATTTGCGCGAGACTGGATCGTCAGCCGCTACTACGACGTCATTAAGGAAACGATCGACACGATCAAGGGACAGCCCACCACGATCGCGGTGGAGGTGGTACAGCAGCAACCGGAGGAACTTCCTGCGGAACCCGGCCTCCTTCAGCACAACAACACGCTGATCCTGAACCGGCGCTACAGCTTCGAGAACTTTGTCGTGGGCGCTGGAAACCGCCTTGCCTTTGCCGCCTGCAACGCTGTTGCGGCAAATCCCGGCAACGTCTACAATCCCCTGTACATTTACGGCGGCGTCGGTTTGGGCAAGACCCACCTCCTGCAGGGCATCGCGCACCGCATCCTTGCCCAGACGCCGGACAAGAAGATCGTCTACACCACCGGCGAGAAATTCACGAACGAGGTGGTGAGTTCCATCCAAAATGCACGCAACAATAACGCCGTGATCGAGAACTTTCACAAGGAGACACGGGGGGCCGACATCCTTCTCATCGACGACATCCAGTTCCTGGCAGGGAAGGAACGCACGCAGGAGGAGTTCTTTCACATCTTCAACGCTCTCTACGATGCCCACAAGCAGATCGTTATCACCTCCGATGTCCTGCCCAAGGAGATTGCCACTCTCGAGGAACGCCTGACGTCGCGCTTCGAGTGGGGACTTATCGCCGACATCAGCCGCCCGGACTACGAGACCAAGGTTGCCATCCTGAAGAAGAAGGCTGAACTGGACAAGATTGACGTGCCTCCGGAGGTCCTCGAATACATCGCCGCCAACATCGGCAGCAACATCCGCGAGCTCGAGGGGGCTCTCATGCGCGTTCTGGCCACTGCGTCGCTGACCAATGAAGAGGTGACGCTGCCCTTTACAGAGGAGACCCTCAAGGACATCATTCCGGTCATCAACAAGCCGGTCACGATCGATGCCATCATGCAGGCTGTGGCATCGTACTTTCACATCTCCATCGCAGACCTGCAGGCCAAGCGCCGCAGCCAGGACGTTGCCATGCCGCGCCAGATAGCGATGTACCTCAGCCGCGACCTGACAGAGGCTTCTCTCCCCTACATCGGCGAGAAGTTTGGCGGGCGCGACCACACAACCGTCATCTATGCCTGCCAAAAGATCCAGCAGGAGATGAAAAACGACGACACCCTGCGCGTTCTGCTCGAAAGCTTGGTGAAGCAGCTCAAAAGAGGTGAGTAACTTGTGGACAACGCGCCGGCAGACCCTGACAGTGGACAGTGTTGATAAGCTGAGCAAGTTATCCACAGTTGCATCCACAGCCGCCTCAAGCCCTGCAACAAGCATTCCCTTCCCTGCCAACACTACCAACCGCCTTATCTTGATGCTTATGAAGAGAAGAGTCTTTTCATATTAAAAGGAGGAACGATGAAGCTCACCGCAAAAGCCGAAGGCCTCAGCAGAAAACTTACCCAGCACGCCAAGGTCATCCAGCAGAAAAGTTCGACGTTTACGTCCGATGCCGTTCTTCTTACTGCTGATACTGCCGCTCTTAAGCTTACCAGCACTGACCTGACCACGTATCTCACAAATGCAGAGACAGCCGACGTCACAGAGCCGGGCCGTGCCCTGGTACCGTTTAAGTTTTTTAAGGATATCATTTCGGCCCTGTCCGGCGACGTGACCATCGAGGGAGATGAGAAGAAGCTGCAGATCTCTGCGGGAAAAGCTCACTATGACTTGTCCTGCTATGAGATGGATACATTCCCGGCGGTTCCGGCGATCAAGGAAGGCAGAGAGTACAATTTCAGTCTGAGTGAATATACGTCAGCCATCGACCGCGTGCTGCCGTGCGTGGAACACAACGAGAAGAGACGGCTGGAGTTTCAGGGCATTCTTCTGGAACAGACCAAGGAGTACTTCCGGTTTGTGGCAACCGATTCGCGGCGGCTTGGATATGTTCAGTTTGACTTTAAGAGAGAGCCGCTGCGCTCCATCGTCCCAACCAAGGTGTTTGAATCATTCAAGCCCGCGGGCGATGTTCAGATCATCATCACCGAGGATGAGTGCAAGTTCGTCTCCGGAGACACGGAGATTGTCTCTTTGCTGATTGGTGCCGAGTTTCCCAGCTACAACGACATCATTCCGAGGGAGTGGGAATATACGGTCACGATCAAGAAGTCGGAACTGCTGGATGCCCTGCGCCGCGTTGGGGCCGTCGTGTTTGGGGGTACCGATGTCATCACACTGTCCTTCAAGGAAGGGCGCCTGACCGTTCAGGGTACGGCCCAGGATCAGGGAGATGCCCGCGACGAGCTTGGATATGAGGGAGAGGCCGGAGGTCTGTCGGTTTCCTTCTTTGGAACGAAGCTGCTGGACGGGATCTCGTCGGTGTCCACCGAGAATGCGGAACTTCATATGAACAGTGCTGTCCATCCCGTTGTCATCAAGGATCAGGGCAAAGATGACTTCCTGTACCTGGTGATGCCGCACAAACAGATGGAATAGCAGCCCTGGCAGGGGGCAATGTTTCTGGAGTCGATCTGGATTCAGGGGTTCAGGGCGCTGGCTGAACAGCGCCTTTCCTTCACCATGCCCGCGACCGCCGTGGAGGGAAACAACGGGGCAGGCAAGACCACGCTGTTGGATGCGGTGTACTTTCTGGCTTCCGGAAAGTCATCTCTTGGGCTGACCAATGCCGAGCTGATCAGGGATGGCAGTCCTTACTTCGTCGTTGGCGGCGAATACCGAGCTCACGACGCAGTTGCGGGTGGCATCGTTCATCACACGGTTCAAGCCATGTTCACCTCGGAGGGACGCAAGGAGGTGCGCATCGACGGCACCGTCTACCGGGGATTCATCCATCTGATTGGTGGGCTGCGCGTCGCCTCGTTCAACTTCGCCTCGATCTTCCTCGTCAAGGGACTTCCATCGGTGAGGCGGCAATTCATCAATCTGCTGGCGGCATCCAGCGACCACTCCTACTTTGAGATGCTGTCAGCGTATTCTGAGGTGATTTCTCACAAGAATGCCCTCTTGCGGCAGAGTGGTGCAGGTGTACCCGATGCGTCACTCCTCGATCTGCTGGATGAGCGGATCGCCGTGCTCTCTACTGCCATCCAGGCAAAGAGGCACACCGTTCTCGGCTCCGTCGACAGGGCCATGCGCCAGCTGATTTCCGGCGGGTTGTTTGAGGCATTCAGCGATGTCTCGATCGCCTACGAGCCGCGTGCGGTCTCTGTCGAGTCGCTTCGGTCGGTACGAGAACGTGAACTGGCGCGCCACGCCTGTCTGGCAGGGTGTCACCTGGACGACTTCTCGCTGATGCATCGCGGAAAGGCGTTCCGTGAGAGCGCCTCCCTGGGAGAGGCAAAGGTGATGGCCCTCCTGCTGACGCTGGCGGGCGCCGAATATACGCGCAGTGTCACGGGTGAATACCCTGTGCTGCTGCTGGACGATCTGGAAGGCGATATCGACATGGCCAATCTGGAACGGCTGCTGCATCTGCTTGTGAAATTCGACCAGGTCTTCATCACCTCGTTTGACGTTGCCCGGCTGGGAGGCGGACTGAACGCCCAGTCCGTTCGACTGTGAAGAGAGGTGTCGATGGCATGCAGCGCATTGGAGATGTCATCGATGCGATGCGGCGCACGGGGATGCTGGACAAGGGCATCAAGGTCCAGTCCCTGAGTGACGTCTGGCCTGCTGTCCAGTCGCTGTGGAGCGAACGCACCATTGGAGCGTACATCGGCCAGAACTCCCGCCCGGCACAGTTCAAGAATGGCACACTGATGATCCTGTGTGCCAACTCGTCCATCATGCAGGTCCTTGCCGAGCAGAAGAGCCTGATCATCGACCGTCTCAATGCTCACATGGGCGGAAAGCTCGTCACGGACCTTTCCTTTGGACTTGAGAACGTTCACGAGGTGCGGATCCACCGCCCGTCCTCCGCTCCTTCCCCCGCTGTCGACCGCGATTCCCAATCGCTTGCGGCTGCCGTGAAGCTGTCGCCGGAGCAGCAGGAGGCGGCCGAACGAGCAGTCCAGATCATCGAAAACCCTGCTCTGCGTGTGTCGTTCCTGCATGCCTACGAGGCGTGGATGCGCTGGGATATCTGGCGGTATCAGGAACAGGAAAAACGCCGCCAGGGGCGCAGGAGCCCGCAGAAGTACTGACAGTATCCACAGGCTCTGTGGATAACTTTCCGGCTTTCAGAAGGCTTATGAACAGCGCATCTGCCGGTATTCCCGAGACTGGGCAGGCCTGTGGAGTGCAGTGAACAGGGAAACGTGGATTAAAAGAAGGGTGTGCGGCAGTTGAGGCCAAGCTGTGCACAGGTATTCACAAGATGCTGTGGATAACTGGGCAAGAGTGAAGCCTTACACGGAGAGCTGGTTGACTCGCGCTTTTCGCGGGTAAAATAGAGGCATGAGAACAAAAGTTGCATTGATTGCTCATGACCGTAAGAAACCCGAGATGATTGCCCTGTGCAGGGACTACAAGGACATGCTGGCTCAGGAGGAGCTGGTTGCCACGCGGAGCACAGGAGGCCTCATCCAGGAACTGACCGGCTTGAGCGTCACCATGGTGAACTCGGGAGAGAAGGGCGGCGACTTGCAGATCGGGGCGATGATCGCGTCCGACGAGGTCAAGGCGGTCGTCTTTCTCAGAGACCCACTGACTGCACACCCGCACGAACCGGATATCAACGCCGTCCTCAAGATCTGTGATGTCAACGATGTGCCCCTTGCCACGAACACATCGACGGCCAGGCTTGTCCTGGCACACCTCAAGGATCTGCAGGACACACCCCAGCCCCCTTCCACCTGATGAAAAAAGACCCCGGCCATCATGCGCCGGGGTTGTGCAGGTTATGAATTGCAGGAAGGATGCTACTGGCTGAGAGCCTTGAGCGTCACGCTGAAGGTCTTGGTCGCACCTGCGCGGTTGACGACGACCGAGACGGTGTCGCCGACGCTCTTCGAACGGATGTAACTGAGGACGGCATCGATCGTCGTCATATCCTTTCCATCGATGGCCGTGATGACATCCCCTGCTTTGATCCCTGCGGCCGCTGCACCGGAGCCGGAGGTCACCTGAACGACGTAGACGCCCTGGGAAATCTTGAGGTTGTACTGCTGAGCGATGGACGAGGTGAGGGTGGCTCCCTGGATGCCAAGCGCAGGCCAGGTGATCTTGCCATTCTTGATGATCGCGTCATAGACCTTGCGGGCGGTGTTGATGGACACCGAGAATCCAAGTCCCTGCGCGTTCTGGTAGATCATGGTGTTGATGCCGACAACCCGCCCTGAAAGATCCACAAGGGGTCCTCCCGAGTTGCCCGGGTTGATGGCGGCGTCGGTCTGGACGACGCCCACGAGGGTTTCGGTCTGTGATACCTGGACATTGCGTTCGAGGGCGGAGATGACGCCGGTCGTCACGGTCTGGCTGAGGCCGTACGGGTTGCCGATGGCGATGACCTTCTGGCCAACGGTCAACTGCGATGAGTCACCCAGCTGAACAGTCGGAAGGTTACTCCCGTTGATCTTCACGACGGCGACGTCACTGGTGGCATCGGTGCCCACAACCTGACCGCTGAAATCACGGCCATCCTTGAGCGTGACGGTGATCTTGGTGGCGCTCTCCACGACATGGTTGTTGGTCAGGATATATCCATCGGGCGTGATGATGAAGCCCGAACCCAGTCCCTGCTGTTCATACGATCCGAAGCCGAACGGGTTCTGGCTGACGGAAGTGATGTTGATCTGGACGACGGCGGGCGACGCGATCCTGACGGCGTTTTCAATGGCCTGTTCCTCGGTCGTCACGACGGTTGTGCCCGAGACGGGGACCGACTGGTACGTCGAAGCGGTGCGTGCCCACGGGAACGTGCCCGGGTTAGACATGACGATGTAGTTGCCAAAGATGCCACCAAGGACACTGCCTACCAGCAACCCGATGATCAGTCCCCAGACCAGCAGAACGCGGCCGGGGCTGGATGGCCGGGTGGGCCGGGGTGAAGAACCAACGTGCTCATATTCATGCGGATTGGGCGTGACCTGGCCCTCCACCGTCGTTCCTGAGTTCGCCGGGTGTTCGGTCTCTTCCTCCGGGTCCGGCCTGATGAAGCCATTCTCATCAATCATGGTATACCTCCTCAAGTACAGCACAGACTGACTGCATTACACCTCTATATACGCAACTCTACCGGCTTTCGTTACGGGAAGTGTGATGAAATTGCTACGATGCCGAAGGCCGCCCTGAGGGCAGGATGGTCAGCTGTCCGTTCGCAAGGGGCTGAACCATGGCTCCGAACCGGTTGACGTACAGCTCGGGGTGTTCGGTATGGATGGGGTACACCTGCTTTGGCGCAAGCCGCTCGACGATGCGGAAGAGGTCCTCCGGTGCTGCGTGGCCGGAGGCATGGATATGGACGGCATCCATGCCGGCGAGGGCCAGCCAGCGTGCGAGGCGGTCCTGGCTCCACGCCATCTCCTCATTGAACGCCTCTGCAGAGGAGTGAACGTACAGCGACCCAGGGGCAGGACGAAGGTCGCACAGCTCCTGGATGTCCCAGTACCCCAGGGAGAGGAGGTACTCGGACTGGCGAGCGGCGACGTCGACCGCTCGGACGATGCGCGGGCAGGAACCATTGAGCACGTCCTGCATGGCCTCGCGCCGCTCCGTCGGGTCCAGGGCGTTCGTATCGCCGCCGGCAAACTGCAGAAGCATGGAGCGCATCCAGTCCTGACGGATGTCGGCTTTGTCATAGATGCCACTGCCACCTCTCTTGATGTAGAGGACAACGTCGGGGTCCATGAGGTCGATGGTGGGGTAGCCAGCTTCCTGGGCGAGCTGCACGATGCGGGCATCGCGCGGGAGGATGGCCAGTTTGCGTCCCGTCGCGCGCGCGACCCGCTGAAAGGTCATCAGCCGGTCGAGGTCCTTCATGCCGAAATCCGCCATGACCAGCCCATGGGCAGCCTGGACCTCCTCCAGTGCCTTCGCCTCCACATCGTGTTCGGACCAGAAGGTGAAGCGCCGGCGAAACGCCGGCTCGTGCTCAGGGCGCTCACCAGGCGCGCGCAGGTTGGTTCCCTCGATGAGCAGGGCATCGGGGTGGAGCGCGGCAAGCCGCCCAATGGTCGCCTCGGTCACATGGCCCATGCGGCCGTGAAAACGGAGGTCTCCCGTGTAGACGAGCGTTCCCCCGTCATACTCGATGCAGTAGGCGCACGCCCCGGGAATACTGTGGTCGACCGGGAAGGGGGTCACCCGGCAATCGGCAAACTGCACAGGCTCCACAAGGTCAAGCAGTTGCCGCTGGCCATGCTGGTTGCCACCCGTATTGGGGCGTATGATGTAATCCGTGACACCATTCTCTGGCCCTGGACTGGCCTGCGTTTCCTCCACCGCCCGGAGGATTGCCGCTGTCACTGGCGTGGCATATACCGGGATGGTCTCATCCAGAAACGAGATGGAACCCGTGTGATCGACATGGGCGTGCGTGATGAAGCATGCATCGATGTGGCCGGCATCTGCCAGCTGTGCCGCCAGGTCCGGCTGCATTGCCTGGAGGAGCAGAGTGAGGTCCAAACGGTAGAAGTTCAGCTTCGGCAGCAGTCCCGTGCTCAGGTAGTCGGTCAGGCCAGCCGACGTGCGCGGGGTAAGAAATTCCTCAAAGTACGCGCCCATCGTCGCGTAATTGAGCCCGAAATCGAACAGCAGACGCGTCGCATCAGGAGAAGTGCTTGCCTCGAACAGCAGCTTGGTGCCACCGATCGTGGCAGCGCCGTCCAGCATCGTGAACCGCGCCATGGCCTCGGAGCTCCGGCTTAGCTTCCGGAAGGCCCAGGCTCCGGAGCCGGGGGCGTGACCTGTGCAAATGTGCCCAGCTGCCGCAGGCGTTCCAGCAGGACGTAATCGGTCAGGTCGATGCCAAGAGGCGTGACGCTGATGTAGCCGCTGGCGACGGCAGTCACATCGGTGTCATCCTGTGGAATGGCGGGTACGTCGCCGCCGATCCAATAGATGGGTGAGCCAAACTGATCCGTGCTCGCGGTCACGCGGTGAGCATAGCGGCGGCGGCCCTGGCGGACCACCTTGACCCCCCTGATCTCGGCAGCGGGGCAGTTGGGGGCGTTGACGTTGAGGAACAGGCTGCCGTTGAGCGGAGTGCTGAAACTCTTTGTCAGGAGCTGGTTGACTTTGATCAGTTCCGGCAGGAGAGGAAACAGCTCGCGCAGGAACCAGACGATGGGGCTGAAGTCGAAGCCGGAGGTCCCGGGCGGCGGAAAGGCCGTGGAGAACGCAATGCTGGGGTATCCCGAGACGAAGGCTTCGTAAGCGCCCGAGACCGTACCCGAATAGGGCAGGTCGTCCCCCAGGTTGTCTCCGTGGTTGATGCCGGAGAAGACGATGTCCACCTTCTCTTTCACCAGCGCGTCGAGGCCCAGCATCATGCAGTCGACGGGAGTGCCCGAGACCGTCCATGCATTGACGCCCGGACGGACGTAGTCCTCCACCCGGTTTGCGCGCAGTGGCTTGTGCATGGTCAAGGAGTGCCCCACTGCACTTTGAGGCGAAGCGGGGGCGACGACGGAGACGGCATGTTCCGGAGGGATGGCAGCCACAAGGGCCTGGATCCCCTGCGCCCACAAGCCGTCGTCATTGGTGACAAGAATATGCATGGAGTCCTCCCTAGAAGGTGTATTGCATACTGCTTCTTGCGCGCTTCCGGACGATCCACGCGACGAGCATCCCAAAGAGGAACCCGCCCACGTGAGCCCAGACGGCAACGCCCTGCGCTGTGCCGTAGGCTCCCTCAAAGAGCTGGAGGACAAACCAGATGCCAAGGAAGACCCATGCCGGGATGCGCACGATGGTGATGAAGATGAAGAACACCAGGGTCTGCACCCTGGCGGTGGGAAACAGGAAGAAATACGCGCCCATGACAGCGGCGATGGCTCCGCTGGCTCCAATGGTCGGTACGTTGGAAGCTGGCCCGGACATCAGCTGCACCAGGGCTGCCACAACGCCTCCCACAAGGTAGAACGCCAGGTACCGGCCATGGCCCAGGAAGTCCTCGATGTTGTTGCCAAAGATCCACAGGAACAGCATGTTGCCGAGGATGTGGCTCCAGCTGCCATGCATGAACATGGACGTGAGGATCGTCAGGACGTAGGGATGA
The DNA here is from genome assembly GCA_049699855.1 of Candidatus Cryosericum sp. Classification (GTDB taxonomy): domain Bacteria; phylum Caldisericota; class Caldisericia; order Cryosericales; family Cryosericaceae; genus Cryosericum. Next base: position 7,065 of record JBNAWM010000005.1, on the reverse strand, counting down.
AGGCTCCCGGCGGGCGGCAGATACTTGCCGGTCAGGATGCCAGGAATGAAACCGAAGCGCAGATACGCTCCAGTCAAAGCAGTTCCGGCGCCCAGCGACACCTCCCACAGCCAGACAAGGCTGTTCGCCAGGATCAGCAGGAAGGTGACCAGTGGAAACGTGCGTGTCGGGTTGTCGTCGCGAATGGGAAGCATGGGCTACTCGATGCGGGCGCCGTCCAGAGCATGGAAGCAGGTGCAGTCCTCGTCGGGCCCGGGAATCTGGGGAATCATCTGCTCGATGATGGTCACAAGGTTCTTGAGGTTGGCGGTGAAGGCCTTGAGAACGGCTTCGTTGCTCACCGGTTCGACAGCCCCCTCGGCAACCAGCCCGGCATCGTAGTCGGTGATGACCGAGATGTTGCAGTAACACATGGCCTGCTCGCGCGCCAGGGCCGCTTCGGGATACTGCGTCATGTTGACGGTGTGCCAGCCCATGCGGGTGAACCAGGTACTCTCTGCCTTGGTGGAGAAGCGCGGGCCCTCGATGACGACACAGGTTCCACCCTCGTGGACGGGTAGACCGAGGCGCCTGATGGTATCGACGGCAATCTTGCTGAGCACGGGGCAATACGGGTCCGCCGTCGAGACGTGGGTGACAACGGGACCGTCGTAGAACGTTGTGTTGCCACGGCGCGTGCGGTCGACAAACTGATCGGTGACGACGAAATCCCCGACCTTGATGTCCGGTTGAAGGGAGCCGACGGCAGTGGGAGCGATGATGCGCTGGACGCCCAGTGACTTGAGCGCCCAGATGTTGGCGCGGTAGTTGATCATGTGGGGTGGCAGCTGGTGGTGCTTGCCGTGGCGGGGGAGGAAGGCAACCTTGCGGCCCGCGATCTCGCCCAGCGAGATGAGGTCCGACGGAGCTCCATAGGGTGTCTCCACCTTGATGTCCTGTGCCCCTTCCAGCAGGGAGTAAAAGCCGGAACCACCGATGATTCCAATTTCAGCGCGTTGTTCCATGTGATTCTCCTTTGAGTCGCGCGAAGGCGCCGCGCGGGCTCTCTACCCATGCAGTATACCAGCAAAAGACAGGTCTTAAAGGCTTTGAGTGTGGCGCGGGCGGGCCAGCAGGACGAGGGTGACCGCAATGGCAGCGCTTGCCCCGAGGGCGATGAAGAAGTAGTCCATGAAGTACTGCTCCGGAACAAGGCGGATCAGGCTGGAATCGGCCGGAAGCAGCCAGAAATCGTTGGTGAAGGCAAGATGGTGAAAGGCCATGAACAGGGCGTCGAAGCCGATCGTGACCGAAGCAGTCCCCAGGGCGGCAATGAGCGTCAGCACGGCGACTCCAGCAGCGCGCGCGGAACGGCGGGCGTCGATGTGACGTGCGCGCATCAGGATGACAAGCAGGACGGTGAGCACACAGGAGACAAGCGCTGTGAGATAAACTGCCTGGAAGATCCTCTGCACGTCGACCATGTGAGCGAGCTCGGTGGCGGAGTAGAAGCCATCGTCTGCCAGCGGGGTGCGCCAGGCAAGGTACTTGAGCAGGCTGGCGATGCGCGAAGACGCTTCAGAGGGGCTGAAACGGGGAACTGGTCCGCCTGTCGTTCCGGCGATCCGGAGGAGCAGCTGCTGGAGAGGCATGAAGTTGACAAGCAGCGAGAACGGCACGAGGAGCACTGCCACCGCTGCCGTGACCGCGGTGCCGGCGATGAGGAGAGACACCGATTACTTGAACAGCCCCAGCAGGCAGGAACGGATGCGGATGCCCAGCAGATTGCAGGCCTCGCCAATGACTTTTGGATCAACGTTCAGCTTGCGGGCAAGCGCAAGGGCGTCGCCGCAGTCGATGAATCCGTCGGATGCTGCCTTGAGCAGTTCGTCCTGAACCTCTTGTGATACCTCTTCCATGAGAGCCTCCCGGAATGGATGGTTCCAGGCAAACGCCTGGTGGTACAGTGTGGCACCCGTCAGTTCTTTTTCAAGCGTTGCCCAGGGAGGGGAGAAGACGGAGAACGGCTGCTTCGATCGTTGCAAGGAACACTGCATCTTCGACAGACCCGGCAACCTGATCCGCACGGGGATTCCAGTCCCTGAGCAGAGCCAGGAGGCCTGCTTCCGCCGCAGGCGAGCAGGCAGAGAAGCGGTTGATGACGATCAGGTCTGCCTGAGCCGCCCGGAGACCCATATCCGGCTTCGCGTGGGGTGGCAGGGGACAGCCGAGGACATACATGGTGGCGGAGCGGAGAGGCATAGGTGTGCAGAAGCCCTCCACGAGAACGCGCGTCGCAGGCGGCCAGCGGTCGAGGGCAAGGCGCACGGCATCGTCGGTCTCCTCGCGCGGTCCATCGAGGAACAGGACGTCTGCAAGCGGCGCCAACCGGGGAGAGCGCACCAGCTGAAGGACTTTCCCGGTGTCCCCTTCCAAAGGAGGCAGGGTTCCCGCCGAAAGCGACCGCGCCACAAGGTGCGGACTGCGCCGTGACAACTTGATGTAGACGTCGAATGGGAGGTCGCGCACCAGCGACGTGCAGATGGTTGTCTTGCC
>JBNAWM010000005.1:0-4430 GCA_049699855.1 Candidatus Cryosericum sp. | reverse complement strand
GGAGGTGGATTGGTGAGCGAGAAGGTGCTGGTCGTTGACGATGATCTCGAGAACCTGCATCTCTACGGTGAGATGCTGCGACGGGCAGGGTATGAGCCCATCGTGGCCAGCACGGGCTGGGAGGGCATTGACCTTGCCGTCAGGGAGCATCCACAACTCATTCTGCTCGATCTGCGCCTGCCGGACATCACCGGCCTTACCGTGCTGGAGACCCTGCACGCGGCCATGTCCACCAAGGGCATCCCCATCATCGTTGTATCGGCGATCAGCAAGGACGACGATGTCATGAAGGCCATGCAGATCGGCGCGTTCGACTACGTCGTGAAGCCGGTGTCCTACGAGGACCTCATCCGGAGAGTCGAACTGGTCTTCTTCTCGGAAGACCGGCAGGGCGAGGGCGAGCAGGCGCCGGTCCTGGTGATCGAAGACAATCCGGCGGACGGCGAAGCGCTGTCGGCTCAGCTGGACAGCTGGGGCTACGCAGTGACATGGGTCCAGACGGGACGCGAAGGTATTCAACAGGCCGCGACCGATGAGTTCGATGTCATCCTTATCGACGGACTCCTGCCGGATGTGAACGGGTTTGACGTGGTGAAGGAGATCCGCAGGTCCGAGCGGCTGGGCACCACTCCCATCATCATGCTGACGGTGCTGTCGGGCATGGTGGACAAGCTGAAGGGGTTCGAAAGCGGAGTCGACGAGTTCTTGAACAAGCCCGTACCCTGGGAGGAGCTGCGCGTTCGTATCCGCTCGCTGACGCGGCTGCGTGGGATGGCTAAGCAGCGCATCGCCCTGGCCGAGGTGGTGGGTGTCATCACCAATGCCATCGAGCTGGCGGAAGCAACCGAACCGCGCCACAACCAGAAGGTCGCCAGCATCAGCGTGATCCTGGGCAAGAGGATGGGAGTGCGGGGGCACAGCCTCTGGATCCTGGAGATGGCCGGGTCGCTCCATGACGTGGGAAAGCTCGCCATCCGGCGGGACATCCTGCTCAAGCCGGGCAAGCTCGATGCCGAGGAGTGGGCCGAGATGCAGCGGCACAGCGAATACGGCGAGAGGATCATCCGGCCCGTGCACGGGTTTGGCGAGGTGGCCGATATCGTGCGGCATCATCATGAAAAGATCGACGGCTCAGGCTATCCTGATCACCTGAAGGGAGATGAGGTGCCGTTGTCGGTGCGGATCGTGGGTGTCGCCGACAGCTACGAGGCGCTCACGAGCGACCGGCCATACCGTATGGCGTATTCGAGGACGCAGGCGCTCGAGATCCTTCGGAAGGAAATGGAGCAGGGACGATGGGATCCGCGCGTGATTGACGCGCTTGCGGATTCGCTGGACGAGCTGGACAATCTGTAGGTGGCCCGTTGTGGGCTGGAAAGGAAGGTCATTTCGTGAATGTCGAAGTTCAGGCAATTCTGTTTCCGTATGATGGCTCGCGGACAGCGCAGGTCATCAAGGAGTTTGAGAGCGCGCTCGAGGCCTCGGGCGTTCGGTGTGTCGTCGGCAATATGGCCATCAGCTGCTACGGCGAGATGGATACCGTCCTTTCGGCCGTCGGCAGCGCCTATCGAGCAATAGCCGCGGCAGAAAAGGTCAGCATTTCGCTGGTGATTGCCAACGACATGCCCCAGATCGGCCGCAAGACCTGAACCCGATGGCGTTTTCCTGTGTTCCCCGGCGGACCCTGTCGGTGTCCGTGACGGGAGCGGCATGCGCTCTCCATTGCAATCACTGCAATGCGCACTATCTCCAGCACATGCTGCCAGTCGACAAGGCGCGGCGCATCCTGGAGCGCGGCGAGTACCCCAGCATCCTGCTGTCGGGAGGCAGTGACCTCACCGGCCGCCTGCCGCTCATGGAACATCTTTCATTTATCCAGTGGGTGCACGGCCAGGGCATACGGATCAACGCCCATGTGGGCCTTCAGTCCGATGAGGACATCCGGGTACTGTCTCCGCTGTTTGACAAGGTATCTCTCGATTACGTCTGGGACGACGGGACGATCCATGAGGTGTACCACCTTCGCGATCGTTCCGGGGCCGACTACCTGCACGCGGTGCGGGGATGGCTGGATGCCATGGAGGCGGATGAGCAGGCGAAGATGTCTCGCGCCGTAGACCAGCATGCGGGGGACGCACGCGCTCTGGCCCGCCGGAGGGTGGGAGTCCACCTGACGATTGGCCTCAAGGGAGGCGAGGTGGTGGGTGAGTATGCGGCGATCGACTCGCTGGTCCCCCTGGAGCCCGCTTCGCTGATCTTTCTGGTGCTCATCCCAACGGAGGGAACGGTGTATGCTCATGCTCCCCTGGTGTCCATCGGCGATGTTGAATCGGTGGTCCGGTATGCCCGGCAGAGGCTTCCCGAAACGGACCTCATCCTGGGCTGCATGCATCCCAGGGCAGCCGGGTACGGGCGCCAGCTCACGGAACTGGCACAGAAGTATGCCTTCCGGGGCGTGGTGGGTGAGCGGTTTGCCTCGGGCGAGCAGGAACGCGTGGAGGAGTGCTGTGTCTTCTACCGCTGAAGCCCCTGCTTGTCACGCCCAGGGAGTCTCCCGATGATCCGTGCCAGCATCGGGACGCTTGCGGTCCTGGGGCTTCGCAACATCCACATGTCGGCGGTGCCGACAACGGCGTACCTGATGACGGGCGATGCGTGCACCGGGGATTGTGCCTATTGCGGTCAGGGCCGCAGTGTGCTTGGCGACCACAGCCATCTTTCGCGCATCACGTGGCCGGAGGTGCGGGAGGAGCAGTTGATCGAGGCGCTGAGTGCTCACCCCGAGGCATTTCAGCGGATCTGCTTTCAGACAACGGCGTCGCGCGGCGTTCTTCGGCAGCTGCTGTCGCTGGTCCCGCGGATGCGCGAGACATGCGGGCTTCCGGTCTCGGTTTCGTATCGGGTGACGCGCGATGCGGAGGCTGACCAGCTGTTTGCGGCTGGTGTGGACCGCATCGGCATTGCCATCGACTGCGCTTCCGAGCACTTGTATCCCTCCATTCGCGGGGGGTCGCTGGTGGAGACCAAAACACTGGTGGAACACCTGGCCAGCCGCTACCCCGGGCACATCACCACGCATCTCATCATCGGCCTGGGCGAGACCGAGCGCGAAGCAGCCGAGCTGATGCTGGAACTGCGCAGATTTAGGGTCCTCGTCTCTCTCTTCGCCTTCACGCCGGTCGCGGGCACCCGCATGGAGCATGCGAGTCCCCCGCTGCTTCTCTCCTACCGGAAGCTTCAGTTTCTGCTGGGAGTTCTGGATGACTCGGAGGAAGTCGCTCTTTCCTTTGATGACAGGGGCGGAATCACCAGCTTCGGCCTGAGTGAGTCATGGATACGGTCTTTCCTGGAGAAGCGGTTCGTGTTCGTGACGCACGGCTGCCCCGGGTGCAACAGGCCCTTCTATACCGAGGTGCCCGGCGGTACGATGTTCAATTTCCCTGCCGTGCCAACTGCTACGGCGGCGCAGGAGGTTGATGCCTTCATCGCCGGACTGCATCAGGACGGTTTTGTGTTCCCTGGAGTGGAAGCGGAAACCTCACCGAAGTAGGCCCGGCGCCGTCCCATCAGGCAGGGCTAGGACGTCGGGCTCTGGTCGTCTGCGGATTCGTCGCTGGGGTTGAGGATGCCCAGGATGCGCAGGAGGTCCTCCTGGTTGAAGTAGCTGATCTCGATGACGCCCCGGTTCACCTTGCCACGGATGTTGACGCGCGTGGCCAGCAGCTTCTGCATGGTCTCCTGGATGTTGACCAGGGCAGGATCCGGATGGAGCGCAGTGCGAACCTTTCCGCCCTGAAGCTGTCGGACGAGGGCCTCGGTCTGGCGGACGGACAACTGCTTCCGCACGATCTCGGCAAGCACGGCGTTGACCTGTTGTTCATCTCTCAGCGGCAGGAGCGCACGGGCATGTCCTGCGGTGATGACCTTGTTTTCAAGCGCCGTGCGGGCCGCTTCAGGGAGTTCCAGCAGGCGAATAAGATTGGCAATGGTACTGCGGTCCTTGCCCAGGCGCTGGGCAAGCTCGTCCTGGGTTGTCTCAAATCTGGCCAGGTAATCGCTGAACGAAGCGGCAACTTCGAGAGGGGACAGGTCTTCGCGTTCGAGATTCTCCGACAGCGCGATCTCGATGGCCGTCCGGTCGTCGATGTCGCGGATGGTGACCGGCACCTCTTCCAGGCCGGCCAGTTCCGCAGCTTGAAAGCGGCGTTCGCCCGCTACGATCTCGAAGCGGCTGCCCTGTGGACGGACGATGATGGGCTCCAGGATGCCATGCTTGCGGATACTCTCCGCCAGCGCATCGATGGCAGCCTCTTCAAAGCGGCGGCGCGGCTGAAGCGGTGACGGCACGATCTGGCCGCGCGGAAGCATGCGGGGTCCGGCGTCAACTGCGGGGGCAGGCGACGCCTGCTCGTTTGCAAACAGGGCATCGA
>JBNAWM010000004.1:0-38720 GCA_049699855.1 Candidatus Cryosericum sp. | reverse complement strand
TGCTGAAGTGCGCTCGAGACTCTAGTACTCCGGATAAGCCGGGGCAGGAGGTGCCGGGGGCTCTTTCTTCGGAATGGAAGTCACCATTGCTGCAGTGGACAGAAGCAGGCTGGCAATGCTCTCTGCGTTGAGCAGTGCAAGGCGGGTGACCTTCAGAGGATCTACAATACCACTCTTGAAGAGGTCTTCAAAGCTGTTGGTGAGAGAATTGAATCCAAGGTTCTCGTCGCCTTCAAGGACCTTCTGCACCGCGATGACGCCTTCGTAGCCGGAATTGTCGGCAATGAGCTTGAGAGGCTCGCGAAGCGACTGGCGAACGATCTCGGCACCAGTCTTCTCATCGCCCGTGAGCTTGAGCGTGTCAATCATCTTGCCTGCCTTGACCAGAGCTGCTCCGCCGCCGATGATAATGCCCTCTGCAACAGCAGCCTTGGTGGCGTTGACAGCGTCCTCGACCCTATGCTTCAGCTCTTTCATGGCCGTCTCAGTGGGAGCGCCAACTTTGATGATGGCGACACCGCCGGCAAGCTTTGCCAGACGTTCCTGAAGTTTCTCCTTATCATAGTCAGACTTCGTCTCTTCAATCTGCTTACGGATCTGGCCAATGCGCGCCTTTATCTCGTCCTTGGCTCCCTTGCCGCCGACGATCGTCGTGTTGTCCTTGTCGACCTTCACTTCGTCGGCAGAGCCAAACATGTCCTCGGTGACTTTCTCGAACGTGAGTCCAAGATCTTCGCTGAGAACCTTGCCGCCAGTCAGGATGGCAATATCCTCCAGCATGGCTTTGCGCCGGTCGCCGAAGCCAGGCGCTTTGACGGCGACGCAGGAGAACGTACCGCGTACCTTGTTCAAAACGATAGTGGCAAGAGCTTCGCCGGTGATGTCGTCGGCAACAAGCAGGAATGGGCGTCCCTTCTGCGAGAGCTTCTCCAGCACGGGCAGGAACTCCTGGATGGAAGTCACCTTCTTGTCGGTAACGAAAATCAGCGGATTCTTGAGGACCGCTTCCATACGGTCAGGATCAGTGACGAGGTAGGGAGAAATGTAGCCGCGGTCGAACTGCATGCCTTCCACAGTATCGACCTTCATGTCCAGTCCCTGTGATTCCTCAACGCTGATGACTCCATCCTTGCCGACCTTCTCCATGGCGTCCGCAATGGCTTCGCCAACGGCGGGCATCTTGGACGAAACGGTGGCAACCTGAGCCTTCTCTTCGCGCGTCTTGACCTGGCGTGAGAGCCTCTTCAGCTCCTCCACGACGGCGGTGGTCGCCTTATCCATGCCTGCCTTCAACGCGACTGAGTCGGCTCCGGCGGTCACATTCTTGATGCCCTCACGAATCATGATCTGTGCAAGTACCGTGGCAGTCGTCGTGCCGTCGCCTGCCTGGTCTTCTGTCTTCTGTGCTATCTCGCGGACCAGCTGAGCACCGATGTTTTCATTCGGATCCTCGAGTTCGATTTCCTTGGCGATGCTGACACCGTCGTCGGAAAGGACGGGAGATCCAAATTTCTTCTCAAGCGCGACGTGACGGCCTTTTGGACCCAACGTCACCTTGACCGTGTTCGCCAGCGTGTCTACGCCCGTGCGGATCTTCTCATATGCTTCTTCGCTGAAGATAATCTGTTTTGCATCCATAGCCGTTCCTCCCTACTTTACAATGGCGAGAATGTCATGCTGAGAAAGCACAACGTATTCCTCGTCATCGAGTTTGATTTCGTTGCCGCTGTACTTGGAGTAGACGACCTTGTCGCCTTCCTTCACTTCAAGCGGAACCCTGGTGCCGTTGTCCAGCATGACTCCGGAACCCACTGCCATAACCGTTCCCTGCTGTGGCTTCTCTTTGGCGCTGTCTGGCAGCACAATGCCGCTCTTCACAGTCTCCGCAGCTTTCTCTACCTTAATGACGACGTGATCACCGATTGGTACCAACTTTGCCATAGTGTCGTGCCTCCTGTGCTTTCATTCTGAGTAGATTAGCACTCTCTATTACTGAGTGCTAACCAATTATAGGAGGGCAGTGTGAACTGTCAAGTACCCCTGGAGGTACAATGCGTGAGGAGACATGGCACAGCGGAGGGAGGTTGTCTGCCTGGCAGTTGCACAAATGAATCGTTCCTGCTAAGATAGTTGTCCTGAGATGAGTTATACGATGAGCATAGATGTGCCTTTTCTGAGCCAATGCCGTCAGTCCACTGAGGCGATTGGCATTTTGCTTGGGAGTTGTCTGCTCGAGACAATTGGCCAAGGAGTTCCTCATTCCGTCATCGTTGGTTTGATTGGACCGCTGGGAGCGGGGAAGACAGTTCTCACGAGCGCCATCGCCGGGGCCTGCGGTGTTGACCGCGCTGCAGTTGCCAGCCCAACATTTGTTCTGGAGAGAAATTACCGTGGACGGGTGCCCGTGCGGCACTTCGACCTGTATCGGATCGAGGATATCCGGCAGTTGCTGGATGTGGGATTTGAGGAGGAGATCGAGAAGCCGGGCGTGACCGTTGTTGAGTGGGCTGAGCGCTCAGGGGTCCTCCTTGATCTGTATGAGCGTATCGAGGTTCACTTCGAGGTGTTGAGCGAGGACACCAGACGTATCGTCATTAAGGACTTCTACCAGCCCTCTGTCATTGCACGGTGTTTTGGTGTTGAAACACACAGCGCTGCTGATTAATACGGCCACGATTGTCGGCGTGGTCGGCGTCGCCGCGGACGGGGAAGTGCTTGCGCAGACCTCGCTCGAACTGGCGTCATCCTCCAACGGAACCGTAACAGCCGTCGACCAGGTGCTCGTCTCTGCAGGTCTGTCCGTTCAAGATATTTCGGAGATCATTGTGGTCCGAGGTCCTGGAACGTTCACCGGATCGCGCGTTGGTGCAAGCATCGCCAAGGCAATCTCCTATGTGACGTCGTGTGCTTTGCTTTCTGTAACGACACTTGAGGCAGTTGCATGGACTGGTTTGCTGCAAGGCACGCCGGACCCACCAGATGGCTTGGTCTGGGCTCTGCTGGACGCTCGGCGCCATGAGTTCTATGCTCAGAGCTTTGCCATCACTGGCGGGGAATTACACGAAGCCTCAGAGGCGGTCTGCAGCAGCCTGGACGTGTTTGCTGACATAGGACGATTGAGAGGTATCGTTGCGTGTGCCTTTTCGGATTCCCTCCTGCCGCGCATCGAAGAGGCGGAGCCAAGGGGCAAGGCAACATGGCTCTTCAATGTCTATCCAGACTCTGCGGGCATTGTTGCAGCGGCGCGTTCAGCGCGTCGCGAAGATCCGCTGAGGTTCGAGCCCATCTATCTGCGCACTCTGGAGGAGCTGTTTGATCACCCCGAGGTGAAGCCATGACTCCAAGCAGATCCATTGTGATCCGGTCGGCTACCGTTCGGGACCTCAAGGCTATCTGGGAGATCGAGGAAGCATCGTATGCCACTCCGTGGCCGAAAGAGACGTTTTTTGTGGACATTACGTTTAACAGCGACGCGAAGTATTTTGTCGCACTTCTGGACAGGCATATTGTGGGTTTCATCGGAGGCTGGTTCAAGGACGAAAAACTGCACATTGTCAACGTGGCGACTCATCCTTCGTCGCGCGGCCTTGGGGTGGCGCGCCAGCTGGTGCTCTTTCTGCTTGATCTTGCACGTGATCTGAAGATGAAGAGCGCGTTTCTCGAAGTTCGCCGGTCCAACACCGTTGCGCAGAAACTCTATGAAGGCCTCGGGTTTTCGGTGGCAGGGCTGAAGCCGATGTACTACCCGGACAACATGGAGGATGGGTTGCTTATGACAAAGGAGCTGGACGATGCGCATCCTGGGCATTGAGACTTCCTGCGACGATACGGCCTCTGCCGTTGTCGACGACACCGGCCTTGTGCTTTCGTCCGTCATTTCGAGCCAGGACTCCTTTCACAAGAAGTATGACGGAATTGTCCCGGAGATAGCCTCGCGGAGGCATACGGCCACCATCATCGCTTCCATCGATGAGGCTCTGCTTCAGGCGGGCATGGGGATAGGCGACGTCGATGGGATAGCGGTCACCTATGGGCCGGGGCTCATTGGATCTCTTCTCGTGGGGGTGGAGACTGCCAAGGGTCTTGCCTACGCCAGCGGCAAACCGCTGGTTCCCGTCAATCATCTGGAAGGGCATGTGATGGCATCGTTCTTGCACGACATGGCGGGTGGCTCCGCGCCCCTGACGGGCGATGACTTTCCCGTGCTCGCCCTCATTGTTTCGGGGGGTCATACGGAACTCGTCTACGTGGATCACTGGCTCCATTACCGGGTATTGGGTGCTACCCGTGACGATGCTGCGGGAGAGACGCTGGACAAGTTCGCGAAGTTTCTGAAGCTGGGATACCCCGGGGGACCCGTGCTTCAGCGTATCGGCGCAACGGGTGATTCCTCTTATCATCAATTTCCAAGCGTGATGCCAGGGCAAGCAGGATACGAATTCAGCTTCAGCGGCCTGAAGACCGCGGGCATCAATTTCGTAAAATCCCTTACCGAGGACGAACGCCAGAGACATCTGGCTGACATCGTTGCCAGCTTTGAGTCCGCGGTCATTGGACAACTGGTGACAACATCGCTGAGAGCTGCGCGCGATGTGCATCCACGGACGCTCACAGTCGTTGGCGGTGTGGCGGCGAACAGGCGACTGAGGGAGAGTTTTGCGAGCAGAGCTGGGATCCCAGTGTATTTTCCTCCCATGAAGTACTGTACCGACAATGCTGCGATGATCGCCTATGCAGGTGTGCGGCGTGCAGCGATCGGCGTGCGGGCAAGTATTGATCTCGATGCCTGTTCGTCCCTGGGGATCGAGGACAGCTCCCTGGACATCTGAGGAGCGTACAAAGGAAGCGGTGTTGTTTGATCCTGCGTGCAATGGAGCATGCGCTCAGGTGATATCTTCAGTGATGCTCTTGTTGCGTTTCTCAGTTTCTCACGACGAGGAGGAGTTCATGGAGATTGAAGAAGAGGGAAAGCCGTTCAGCGCTGCAGGAACGGGTCGGGTAGGCTGTCTGGTGATGCAGGGATTCACGGGTACTGTTGGGAGCATCCGGTACTATGCGGAGCAGCTTGCGGGCAAGGGACTTTCGATCGAAGCTCCGCGCTTGACGGGGCACGGAACGAAGTGGCAGGATGTCAACAAGGCTCATTATACGGACTGGATTCGTGACGCCGAAGAAGCATATGAGCGTCTGGCTGGCCGGTGCGACAAAGTGTTTGTCACAGGCCTTTCGATGGGAGGCACACTCATTCTATATCTTGCTGAGCGGCATCCGGAGATCGCCGGCGTCATTCCCATCAACGCCCCCGTGTTCATGACCGACAAGCGCGCACCGCTGCTCCCGCTGTTGAAGCATTTGGTTGCATCGACGCCGGCAATTGCTTCAGACATCATGCAGCCAGGGGTGGTGGAACCAGCATACGACAGGACGCCGACGGCTGGTGCGCATGAGATGGTGAAGCTCCTGCAGGTCACTCGCAATGATCTTGAACGGATTACCCAGCCGATCCTCGTGATGCGCTCTGAACATGACCATGTCGTTCCTCATGCCTGTGGCCCATACATCATGGACCATGTGTCATCGAAGGACAAGAAGATCGTCGTCTTCGAGAAGTCAGCTCACGTCGTGACCATGGACTACGACAAGGATGCTGTGGTCGAAGAGGCATGGAAGTTTGTTCAGCGGCTCTCTTCGTGAACAAGCGAGGGTTCTTCAGGAACAGCGTGGAAGCCTGAACAGCAAACCGGGCTGCCTGGCGGCAGCCCGGTTCTATCGTTTTGGTGTCATGAGCATGGTAGCGCCGAGGAGAATTGAACTCCTGTTTGGGGATTGAGAGCCCCCCGAACTAACCACTGTTCTACAGCGCCAGGAATGGCTGAGGAAGATGGATTCGAACCATCATCGGTAGCTCCAGAGGCTACTGTCCTACCGTTGGACGATTCCCCAATACCGAGGAAATTATAGCAAGATCTCTGTACGAATCAAGATGTGAAGTCGCGAAAAGCAAGTATCAAGCCTGTGCGCCAGTATCGTCGGACTCCTCAATCTCTATCCCGTCCTGGGTCAGGAGTTCGCGCCCCTTCTCTTTCAGGTTCTCAGTCTGGTCGTTGATTTCCTTGCTCAGCTCATGGGCTCTGTCTTTGAGAAACTTGCGAGTTTCCTCGCCGCTTTGGGGCGCAAGGACGAGCGCCGCAAGCGCTCCAAGAATACCACCGATCAGCAATCCTCCCATAAACGATCCGCATTCGTCGCGTTGACTCATCGCTTCCTCCTTGGAAAAATGGATTTCACAAACTTGGCTACTGCCACTGCACGTGCCATTGTACCAACGATTCCCGACAGCGTGCCCCTGTTCCGGTCAGAAGCTACAGCAGGCAGGACACGAACCACCGTATCGGTAGACGACGTCAGATGGGACAAGCTATCCGTGAGTTGCTCAACATGCCGCTCTGTGGATTCAGTAGAGCGCATCAGGCTGACTGCTTCCGAGGACAGATCCGCCGCCTGTTTCTGCAGGTCGGCCATGGCTTCAGAGACGCGGCCAGACAGCTGCTGCAAGGTGCGTCCAACGGCCACCATCGCAATGGCGGCTCCAATCATGCCCAGTGCGATTATTGCATCAAGGACCCAAAGCGCTGTGGAATTCATGATCGACTGGGAGCCTCCTGATTGAGTTTGCGCACAACGGTACCAGTGGGGTTGAGCCGAAAGCCTGCCCGGCGCGAGATGAGTACTCCCGGGATGAGCATGAGAAAACCACCGGCAACAGGCAGTACCATGGACAAGGTTGTACTCATGGCTGCCACGGTCGCCCAGAGATACCCGACCAGCACTCCTGCCAGGAACGCGAGCAAGGGAATGCCATACATGATGGCCGTAGCCTTGAGGAGGAGCGAGTCGTCCAACGTTACCTCTACTGTATCGCCCTGCTTGATGTCGTCGGAGGCGGTCGCCTTTACGGTAGGGGAATCCTGTTTGCTGCCAACGCAGAACTCGGACAGGGCGCAGGACGAGCAGCCTTCCTGCGGCTGAATGCGTACTGTCACAATATTGCCGCGACGGTCAACGACAAAGCCCTGATCTGTCGGCACAAACTCCTCCAGTTGGTTGAAGACTTATTATGTCACCCCACAAGGTCGTGCCTTGACGAAGCTTTTGAACCTGCCTAAGCAGGTGGGAGCATAAAGTTCCCTGCTTCAAGAACACTGCGAAGTGCTCGTATCCACAGGGCATCTGCTTCCGAGTGATTTGTGTTGGCTCAAACCCGTCAAGTGGTTCACGGGCTTCGCAGGGTGACACGGTGTCATTATAGCCAAAAATGGAGGAAAGCCAACGGAAGTGAAAGCGGGTGCATCACAGGGTCACTTTGCCTGTTTGAGAAAAGCCTCAAGGAAGGCTGGAAGTTCCGTCATGGGAACGGATGACTGTGTTCCGGAGGCAAGGTCCTTCACCGTGCACGTTCCTGCGGAAAGCTCGTCCTCGCCGAGCAGAAGAGCCAGGCGGCCTCCCCTCTTTGATGCACGGGCAAGCTGTTTGCCAAATCCGTCGCTCCGCACGTCAACATCGACTGCCCAGCCTGTGCCCACGAGCTTGCGTCGCAGTTCAAAGGCTGCCATGGCTGCCACCGCGGAGTGCGCAATGTAGAGCCGAGGGATTGCCAGCGAAGAGATGAGCTCTGGCGATCTTGCTGCAAGGACTGCGGTCAGGCGTTCCAGACCGAGACCCCAACCGACTGCTGGCGTGGGGGGGCCTCCAAGATGATGAACGAGGTAGTCGTACCGTCCTCCCCCGAGCAGGGCGTTCTGAGCCCCAAGGTCTTCGGAGACAACCTCGAACACGGTTCTCGTGTAATAGTCGAGACCGCGCACCAGTCGATTGTTTTGACGGTGGGGGATCCCCAGCGCGTCAAGAGCAGCCAGCAGGGTATGATAGTGGTCCTGGCAGTCAGAGCAGAGATAATCAATAGATTTTGGCAGAGAGTCGAGGAGCAGAGGATCCTCCCGCTTGCAGTCGAGAACTCGGAGGGGATTTTCGACCATGCGTCTCTTGCAGTCGGGGCACAATTCATCGACATGGCTTTGCAGGGCGGCTCGCAGTGCTTCTTTGTATGCAGGGCGGCAGTTGTCATCGCCGATGCTGTTGATATCAACCGAAAGTTGGGAAAGACCAAGGCGGGAGAGCATCGTCATGACCATATCGATGACCTCGGCATCCTGCAGGGGTGAAGCCTCACCAATTGCTTCGACGCCAAAGCTGTGAAATTCGCGCTTTCTGCCACTTTGGGGCTGCTCGTACCTGAAAAACGACCCAGCATAGTAGAACTTGGTCGGCGAAGGCTCCAGGTTCATCTGGTGTTCAATGTATGCCCTGCAGGCAGCCGCCGTTCCTTCGGGCCGCAGCACCAGGCGGCGCCCCTTCTTGTCCGGAAAGGAGTACATTTCCTTTTCGACAATGTCAGTGCCTTCTCCGACGGAGGTGGCAAACAGCTCCTCCATTTCGATGGTGGGCGTTCGAATCTCCTCGTAGCCGTACTCCTTGGCAGTTTGGGCCATGATTCGCTCGACGTACTGCCACAGAAGAATTTCAGGTGCCCTTATGTCGCTTGTTCCCTTGACGGATTTGACCATGACAATCCTCCATCTCTAGATGATAGTCAGTATAGTGGACGGACTCCAAAAGAAAACACGGTGACATGTGGGGTCCCTGGCACACTCAGGTCCAAGAGTGGACTTGCATCAGAATCGTAATATCCTAAAATAAAAAGCTTTGGTCGCGATCGATGGTCAGCAGGCACTATCTGCAGGAGATACCGATATGGCTCAAATACACGGAAAAGCCGGAGATGCCACATACCGAGCAGGTGATCGCCTCATGGCCCGGGCCCTGATTCCTATGCTGCTGATGGGAGCGCTTACCTATGTTCTTTTTTCCTGGGGCGCCACCGCAAATCAGCCCACCCGTTTCATCCTTGGCATTACCGTTGTTGCCCTTGGGGCATGGTGTCTAGGTGGCATCCTGCGGCTGGAGACAGCTGCTGATCGCTACTACGCTGGCGCGGGTGGAGAACATGATGTCGGGTCGGTCCTGTCTGAACTTCCTTCCGAGTTTCACGTTCTGCACGGGATTGACTTCTACCGTGGCGACATCGATCACATTGTGATCGGACCTACTGGGGTCTTTGTCGTGGAGACGAAGAGCCATGGGGGAACAGTGGGGGTGAGACATGGACAGCTGTGCAGAAACGGACAGCCGCTGGACCGGGACTACATTCGCCAGGCGAAACTGGAGGCACGCTATGTGCAGGACGTCCTTGACCCTGCCGGTGCTCCGGGCGTTCAGGCGATTCTGGTGTTTGCGAGGGCAAAAGTGCGTGCGGGGAAGCCGGTTCACGGAGTGAAGGTCTGTGCTCTTGCCTCGCTGAGGACTGCGCTGGAGGACGGTCCTCCAGCCTTGTCGCCCGAAAAGGTTAAGCAATTTGCAGCACTTATGGCCAAGACTGACACCAGGGGTATCTCAGCATCTCGCAGAGGTGGAGAGCTGAATTGGTGGCTGAGTCCGAGAGGTTTCACAAGGGCGGCCGGGCGTCCCGGATTTGTCAGGTTTCCGTGGCCGTGGAACGGGCACTAGCCGGGAGAGACAGCGAAAACTATCAGGTCCTTCACAAGAGCGAGCGCTTCGCGCACAATTGACGTGAGGTTTTGCCAGGGGAGCTGGGTAATGGGCGTCTGCAAAGGGGGATCGGCAAGTGCTTGCAGTCCTTTTAGACGGGCCAGGATCATGATGCGTGCCATGTGAAACGGGGACGAGACCATGAGGCATGTTTTCATGTTGTTTCCTGCCATGTATCGCTCCAGATCCGCGACGGTGGCGGCTGTCGAGATGCCGGTGCTGTCAAGAACGATCGCGCTGCGGGGCACGCCGTGGGCCTCTGCCACCTTCTCCATTACATCAGGTTCAGTAAGGTTTGATCCGGTAGGACCCCCCGAGAGGAAGAGCGTACCCGCACGTCGCTCCTGGTACAGCTGAACTGCCCAAAGAACGCGCGCTTCCAGCTCCGGGGAGGGTTTGTCACCCCAGACCGCAGCTCCGAAAACACAGATGATGTCGGCTCGCCCTGACTGGTGAACACCACCGTAGGCGCTTATGCCGGCGAGAAGAAGGCCGAATGCCAGGCAGACGATCGCCGTCGTGATGAACACCGTGCGCAGAAATCTTCTCATGAAAGCAGTATAGGCGGCGGTCTCCACTTCTCATGAAGCGCGACCGTGATTTCTTGCAATGCAGGCTGTCGACAATATACTAGTCCTACGATGGAATTTGATGAGCGCTACATTTCGCTATATCTGAAGTACCGTCCTCTGACGTTTGATGAGATCATTGGACAGGAGACGATCGTTCGGATCCTGAAGGGTTCGGTTGACAGCGGTCGAATCTCGCATGCATACTTGTTTGCAGGGCCCAAGGGCACGGGGAAGACATCGGTAGCCCGCATTCTGGCAAAGGCGCTCAACTGTGAAAGGGGCCCTTCCAGCCAGCCGTGCATGCAGTGTGAACACTGCAGGGCCATTACTGCCGGAACGGATGTCGATGTTATTGAGATCGACGCCGCCAGCAACAGGGGCATTGACGAGATCCGAGATCTCCGCGAGTCAACGAGGTTTGTCCCTGCACACAGCCGCAAGAAAGTCTTCATTATTGATGAAGCTCATATGCTTACCCCTCAAGCGTTCAATGCACTCCTGAAGACGCTTGAAGAGCCTCCTGACTATGTGGTGTTCATCCTTGCGACCACGGAGCCGCAGAAGTTGCCGGAGACGATCCTTTCACGGTGTCAGAGGTTTGACTTCAAGCGGATCTCGGAAACGGCGATGTTCGAGTATCTTCAGCGAATCAGGAACATCGAGGCGCCCCACTTGACAGACGAGGCCCTTCATCAGATTGTCGCTCTCAGCACCGGATCGTTGCGGGGCGCCATTGGTCTTGTCGATCAGTTTTCAGTGCTTGGTGCTGGACCCGTGTCGGGCGCTGATGTACTCGATTTGCTGGGACTGCCCACCGAGGAGAATATTGCTCTGCTTGTCGAAGCACTGCTGTCGCGCGATGCGAAGGCGGTGAGTACCGTGCTTGACCAGCTGAATCGAGCGGGCATTGAGCCGGGAGATCTGCTTGAGAGGACAATTGCGCTCATTGCCAAGTACATCCTCAGCACGGTGGTGCCGTCCGAATCGGGTTCTGAGGCCAGCCCGGCCGAGCGCTTCAAGAAGTTCCCCCCTGCATCGCTGGTCCGTGTTGCTGGCGCGCTGGCGCGAATCCAGCAGCAGTCGGCCTATCTTTCTGATCCATATCCACTCGTCCAGGCGTTCCTGCTTGCCATGGCTCTTGGGCTCTCCATGCCAGGGGACTCTGTCCAGGAGGACCTGCCCCGCAGTGTGCAGTTCAAGACGGGGCAGGAAGCTCTCAGACCCGTCGCTGATGCTGCGGAGACCCGTGGCGGCTCGCCGGAAGAGACAAGGCCTGAAATCGCATCATCGCCTGCAGGACCGGGCGCTGCGGGAGGAGAGGATGCCCAACGGTGGACACGTTTCAAGGAACTGGTGTCTGAGTCAAGTAAGCCCATAGGGATCATGCTGGAGGCACTGGATGTCCGTCAGGTCGAGGTGGACCAAGGCGTCCTGCGGATTGTACTGGGTCCAAAGACCAGATTCTTCCGCACGATGCTGGAGCAGAAACAGAACGAGGTCCTTGTGCCTTGCGCGCGCTCCGCCTACGGAGTAGAACAGGTACGGCTGGTGGAAGAGGGGACTGCTGAGTCCAGTGCTCAGGATGTGCCCGCGGAAGCGCCCACGGATGAAAAGCTCGAATTGCTGAAAAAGACATTTGATGCGACAGAGTCGTTATTTGGCTCTTGAAGCGCAGGGAGGCGGTCTCTCATGTACAATGTGAACAATCTCATGAAGCAGGCTCAGAAGATGCAGGAGGATGCTGCACGAGCTGAGCAGGAGCTGCTTGACCTTCGGATTACGGCCACTTCAGGTGGAGGTGCTGTCACCGCTGTTGTCAATGGGAAGAAAGACCTTATTGGTGTGAGCATTCAGGAGGACTTTGACTTGAGTGACACGCAGATGGCTGCGGATTTGGTTGTTGCAGCCGTGCGCGAAGCCCAGGCCGAGGCTGATCGGCGGGCGGATGAGATCATGAAGAAAGTCACCGCCGGCATGCCCCATATTCCTGGTTTGAGCTGATCCGTGTTTCTGCCTCGGCGTTTCATCGAACTCTCGGCGAAACTGAGCAGTCTCCCCGGTATCGGACCAAAAGCTGCTGATCGGCTTGTCTTCTACCTGCTGGACCAACCGGAGGAGGAGGTTCAAGCGCTTGCTGATGCTCTTGTGACCGCGAAGCGAGAGATTCGTTTTTGTACGCGCTGTGGGAATTTTGCGCAGGGCGAACTGTGCGAAGTCTGCCAGGATTCGTCCCGTGATGCTGGACTGCTGTGCGTTGTGGAAGAGATCCGTGATCTGTCGGCCATTGAAAAGACTGGGTCCTACAGGGGTCTCTACCACGTCCTGCATGGACGGATCGACCCCATTGCCCACATTGGACCGGAAGACCTGCGGCTGGACCTTCTTGTCCGTCGCACTCAATCTGAGGGCGTCCGGGAGGTGATCATTGCGACCAACCCGAACTTCAACGGCGACATCACCGCAATGTACATAGCGAAACTGCTTGGTGGGATGGATGTGCGCGTCACAAGAATAGCAACGGGGATTCCGAAGGGCAGCGATCTTGAGTTTGCCGACGTCTTCACGCTTACGCAGGCCCTTGAAAAGAGGACGGACGTTCGAAGCTGAACCTTCTCACAGTCATCGCTTTTCGTGCTGTACTGGATCGCAGAGTCGCGTATCATAAGGGCGGCAGAGCACGCAAGGTTATGCCGCAGTCATCACCACAACCGCGTTATGATCGATATGATGGCAGGCTGATGGCGGTTTGACAATGGCTTGTGTTCGCCTTATACTTTGAGATTGATTGACATTCATCCTTATTCTAGAGGGGTTAACATGGTGGACATGGACAAACATGCTGGAACGGAAACCACAGGTGAAATGGACGGTCTGTTTGAGGTGAAGAACCTTCTTGAAAAAGTTGAACAGCCGATAGCATCGGCTGAATCGGCCGTACAAGCGGAATCTGAGCCAGTTGCAGCAGATAAACCCGCTGAAGAACCGGTTGCAGAAGACACAACGAAGGCACCAGCCAAATCGGAGGACGCCGAAGAGGATGAACTCAAGCCATCCGAATTGGAGGCCGCTCTCGCTGGCGACTTGTCCCCCAAAGCAGGCTATGCGCCGCGATTGCTTCGTCGTGGAGACGTGATCGATGTCTCCGTTGTCAAACTTGAGCGCGATGGCGTGATGGTCAACGCTGGTGGAAAGGGTGACTATTACATCCCGCTCAATCGCTTGACGACGCGCACAGATGTGCCGGTGGATGAAATTGCTCATGTCGGCGAAACGATGAAAGTGGCTGTCGTCAAGGAAGAGGATGAACAAGGGACGGCAGTTCTGTCGAAGCTGAAGGCAGACCAGGAAGAAGTATGGACAGACGTTGAGAGGTACTTTGACGAACAGACCATTGTGACTGCCAAGGTCACAAAGGCCATCAAGGGCGGCCTGCTGGTCGATATCGGTGTCCCGTGCTTCCTTCCGCAGTCACAGGTTGCCAGTGACTACCGGAATGATCTCGCGTCGCTGGTGGGTCAGGAAATTCCGGTCAAGGTTACCGAATTTGACAAGAAGTTGCGCCGCATTATCGCTTCTCATCGGGCTGCCATGCAGGTGATCCGGCAGAAGCAGAAGAAGGAATTTTTTGCGAATATCAAGCCAGGCGATATCTACGAGGGAACAGTCAACGGACTCGCCGAGTTTGGTGCTTTTGTGGACATCGGCTACGGGGTCGAGGGACTTGTGCATCTCTCAGAGCTGACCTATGGTCGTCGTCGTCCAGTCGAGGAGATTGTCCAGAAGAAAGACAAGGTCAAGGTCAAAGTGCTGAAGATTGACCAGGAGACCGGCAAAGTCTCGCTCAGCATCAAGCAAACAAAGCCGCATCCCTGGGAGACGATCGTTGAGGACTATCCAGTTGGAATGGTTCTCGAAGGCGCCGTCATCCGTATTCTGACCTTTGGTGCAATTATTGAGCTGTCTGAAGGGGTCACTGGATTGCTGCACATTTCCCAGATCTCGAACGACAAGATTCGCAAGGTTGAGGACGTCCTGAAAGTGGGCGATGTCGTAAAGGTCCGTGTTCTCGAGGTACTCAAGGATGAGCGCAAGGTCAAGCTGAGCATGAAGGGTGTCGAGGGGAACGAGAACCTGCAGAATCGTGATCTGGAGCAGAAGTCTCCAGTTTCTGCCGCAGTTGACGCTCAAGACGAAACCCGCGAAGAAGTTGCGGCCTCTCCTGAGGTCGACGCAGCGAGTTCAGGGTCTTCAGTGTCTGCCGAAGAGCAGCACGAGGAGTCTACTGGTGAGAAGACTGCCGAGCCAGCAGACGAGGAAATTGCACATGCGTCCCCTGGGGAGTCTCCCTCAGAAGAAGAAGCTCAGGGGCCGGCCGAGGTCTAGCTTTCACGGCAAGGTTTTTGCGGAGTGCACGCTTGACGAAGATGTTTGGTGAGTGATGCACGTTGACGGGGTGTGAAGTCGCGCGAAGTGCGCGGTCTGCGCGCCCCGCCTTGCAGTTCTGGACGACTGTGCGGTTCTTGTTGGGTCAGCAGACGCCGTGCATTTGCCCGGGAAGTGGGCAGGTGAGTGGTGACAGCTTGTAATCGGAGGATGTTGAGATGAAGGTGTTTCTTTTTCCTGGTCAGGGTTCGCAGTACGTCGGCATGGCGGGCAATGTCGCCGACCAGCTCGCTGCGCGTCAATTGTTTCAGCGGGCGGGCGATGTTCTTGGATTTGATCTCTGGAGTCTCGTGCAGGACGGGGATGAGGCGACTTTGACGCGTACCGAGAATACACAGCCAGCTTTGTTTGTTACGGAGATGGCGTGGGTACAGGCTCTGACAACAAGAAATGTGGCGTGCGATGCTGCCGCTGGGCACAGCCTTGGCGAGTTCAGTGCTCTCTGCTCAGCAGGCGTCTTCTCCTTCGAGGACGGTGTTCGACTGGTACGGCACCGTGGCGAAATTATGGCGCGGGCTGCTTCCAACTCGCCAGGCACGATGGCCGCTATCATGGGGCTGGGCGACAGTGACCTCCAGACTGTGCTGGCAGAGGGACGTGCAGTTGGAGTTGTCGAAGTTGCAAATTACAATGCTCCTGACCAGACGGTTGTGTCCGGAGAGACCGCCGCAGTCGACCGCGTCATGGCGGCGTTGAGGACAATGGGCAGAGGGCGAGCGATCAAGCTTCGCGTGGGTGCTCCGTTTCACTCGTCGATCATGGCGGGAGGCGCGGCAGAGTTTGGCCAGCTGCTTGCCGAAATTCTGTTGTCAAAACCTCGGTTTCCCGTTGTGAACAATGTTGCTGCTGTCGCTGAGAGCGAGCCGGAAGCAATTCGTCAGAACTTGATTGCTCAATTCAGCCATCCTGTCCAGTGGGTTCGAACCATGGACGTTCTTGCCCGGATGGGGGTGGGCGAATATCTCGAGGTGGGACCCAAAAACGTGCTTGCGACCATAGCTCGCAAAGTGGTTCATGGGCAGAAGGTCAGTGCGGTCGAGGAACAGACGTGGGATTGAGCCTTGATGGCAAGACAGCATTGGTCACCGGGGGATCGAGAGGCATCGGCCGTGCAGTCGCGCTTGAATTGGCTCAAAGGGGAGCCAATGTTGTCATCGACTACTTCAGGAATCGTGCGGCAGCAGATGAAGTGATCGAACTGCTTGGTGCCATGGGGCGGAGAGGCGAGGCTGTACAGGCTGACGTTGGAGACAGCAGGGCGGCGGATGATCTCGTGGCGCACAGTATGCTGATGAGCGGTTCGCTCGACATCGTTGTCAGCAACGCCGGGATAACACGTGATGCCCTCCTTGCTCGAATGACCGACGACAAGTGGAACGACGTGCTGCGTACCAACCTGACAGGCACCTTCAATGTTGTCCGCGCGGCATCGCGCCAGATGATTCGACAGAAGTCCGGTCACATCATTGTGATCTCTTCTATCGTGGGAATTGGCGGAAATGCGGGGCAGGCCAATTATGCTGCCAGCAAGGCCGGTGTCATTGCACTTGCAAAGACTGCCGCAAAGGAGCTGGGCTCCCGGGGTATCACTGTCAATGTCGTTGCTCCTGGATTTGTGGAGACGGACATGACAAGCGCACTTGACAAGGAGGTGATATCTGCCTATCTTGCCAACACTCCACTGCGTCGCAGTGGCACCGGTGACGACATAGCAAAAGCCGTCGCATTTCTTGCAGGGGAAGAAGCTTCATACATTACCGGCCAGGTGCTCGTAGTTGATGGTGGGCTATCGCTCTAGTGCATCTGGAACTAATCTGATCAGGAGGAATATGATGACCAAGGAAGAGGTTCGTGCCAAAGTCGTAGAGATTTCCAAGGAAAAGCTGGGAGTGGATGAGTCGCGTATTACCGATGATGCCCAGTATGTGAAAGATTTGGGTGCTGACTCCCTTGCACTGGTTGACATCACGATGGCACTTGAGGATGCTTTTGGAACGTCGATTCCAGACGAGGACATTGAGAAGATTGCCTCCGTGGGACAGACGGTCGATTATGTGATGGCTCATATTGCCTGATATGGCAGAACGGAGGACTGTTGTACATGAGTCCCGTGTTGTTATAACAGGGCTTGGTGTTGTCTGCCCCATCGCCAACAATGTAGCAGCATTTGAGACCGCTCTGGCTGCAGGCGTGTCGGGGATTGGTCCCATCACCCGATTCGACGCGAGCGGCATCAGTTGTCGCATAGCGGGCGAAGTAAAGGATTTCAACCCCGAGGATTACTTCGAAAAGCGCGACGTCTCCCGAACGGATCGAGTTCAGCAGCTTGCTCTTGCGGCCGCACAGGAAGCAATTGCTGATGCAGGTCTCAATCTCGATGCTGAAGACAGGGAGAGAATTGCCGTCTATGTCACAAGTGGCATCGGCGGCGTGGCGTCTCTCGAAGCTGAGGAACTCGTCGTGGCGGCAAAGGGTCCCTCCCGGATTTCACCGTTCCTGGTCCCCAAGATGCTGGTGGATTCCATTCCCAGCACCATTGCACAGCGCTTCAAGCTGTACGGCGGTACGAGCTCGGTCATCAGTGCGTGTGCCAGCGGCACGCAAATGCTGGGAGACGCGTTTGAAGTCTTGAGACGAGGAGATGTTGATGTTATCGTGACCGGGGCATCCGATGCTGCCGTGACGATGACAGGGATCGGCGCATTTGCCAACATGCGTGCCCTCTCGACCCGCAATGACGATCCAGACCATGCCTCCAGGCCTTTTGACAAGGAGCGCGATGGCTTTGTCATGGGGGAAGGGGCGGGCATCCTCATCCTGGAACGGCTTGACCATGCCCTTGCAAGGGGTGCGCATATCTACGGCGAGATCCTGTCACAGGCCGTTACGTCTGACGCCTATCACATGACGGCGCCGGACCCCGAAGCAACGCAGATCATCCGTGCCATGCATCTGGCCATTGAGCGTGCCGGGCTTCTTCCAACTGACATCGACTATGTCAATGCTCACGGAACGTCGACGCCGGCCAATGACCGGACGGAGTCCTTTGCCCTGCAGTCAGTGTTCGGTGAGCGGGCTATCAAGGTTCCGGTCAGCTCTACAAAGTCAATGACAGGCCACTTGCTGGGTGCGGCTGGCGCAGTCGAGTCCATCGCCAGCATGTTGACAATCAAGAACAACCTCATCTACCCGACGATCAATTACATGGTGCCGGACCCCGACTGTCCGCTCGACTACGTCCCAAACGTCGCTCGCCCTGCTGAAGTCAACCATATTCTCAAGAGTTCATTCGGCTTTGGTGGCCACAACGTCTGTCTCGTCCTGTCACGATACTCGGACTGAACAGCCTCCATCTGCGTAGCACAAAAAAACCCGCCGGAGATCCGGCGGGTTTCTCGATAATCTGAGGAAGTCGAGTTCTACTGCTCGACCGTAATTGCGGCGACCGGGCAGGATTCGGCTGCTTCGTTGCAGCAGCCAGCCGCTCCGCAATCGGCACCTGGAATGACCTCGGCCTTTCCGGTGTCATCATTGAGTCTGAACACAGCATCGCAAAGAGCTACGCAAGCACCGCAGCCGATGCAAGCTTCCTCATCAATGGTTACCTTCATGGTTCCTCCTTTTTCATAAATGGAACGGTTTCATTTTAGCGGCTCACCGGCTGCTGTCAATCGGATTGGGTTAAGCAGTGGTCCTCATGAGAGTCCGAACAAATGAGACTGCCTCAGACGCCGGGATAAGGTTCTTGTTTGCTTTGTCGGCACGCAGTGAAATCTCGAAGTTGCCAGTCTTCAGGAACGAGTTGCCCACGACCACCTGGATGGGGATTCCGAGGAGATCGGCGTCATTGAACTTCACTCCAGCGGATTCTCCCCGATCGTCCAAAATGACATCGACCCCGTCCTTCTGAAGTGCATCATGAAGCTCCAAGGCGGCCTGCCAAACAGCGTCATCTCCCTTGTTGAGTGGAATGACGATTACCCGGTAGGGTGCTATCGACATGGGCCAGATGATTCCCTTGGCGTCATGATGCTGTTCTATGACAGCGGCCAGCGTGCGTCCGATGCCGATACCATAACATCCCATGAAATAGGGTTTCTCGCTCCCGTCCTCATCGACATAGTTTGCATGCAGAGGGACTGAGTACTTCGTGCCCAGCTTAAAGGTGTGTCCAACCTCGATGCCGGTCGCGGTATGGAGCGGATGTCCACAGATCGGGCAAAGGTCTCCTGGACGCACCATCCTGATGTCTGCGACGATGTCGGACTGGAAATCTCTTGGATAGCAAACGTTCTTGACATGGAAGCCATCCTCTCCTGCCCCCACGGTGTAGGAGACATCACTGCGGACAAGTTCGTCGACAACAATAGGAACGCTGGTCTTCAGTGGACCCACCGACCCGGGATGAACGCCCAGGATTGCGAACACTTCCTCATCGCTGGCAATACGGCCTTCCCGGGCTTTGACTGCCTTGAGGAGTTTGACCTCGTTGATCTCATCGTCTCCACGCAGGACGAGAAGCCATGGCTTGTCATCAGCTATGTAGAGAATCGATTTGAGGACGGTGCCCGGGCTGATGCCAAAAAAGCGGACAACATCATCGATGCTGTGGATACCCGGAGTGGGGACAGTCTCTGGTTCGGGGCATGTACCAGCAGTAGTTTCTGGTTCCAGTGCCGGGTGCGCTTTGGCGAGCTCAAGATTGGCGGCGTAGCCGCAGTTGTCGCAGGCAGCGTAGGTGCACTCGCCGTTTTCGGCTTGCACCGTAAACTCATGGGACGACGAACCGCCAATTGCTCCCGAATCAGCTTGAATCGGTCGGAACGTCAGACCCACACGATTGAAGATATTCGTGTACGCCTCGACCATGAGAGCGTAGCTGGACTCGACCGAAGTCTCGTCACGATCGAAACTGTAGGCGTCCATCATCGTGAACTCACGGCTGCGAATCAGGCCATACCGGGGGCGGATCTCGTCACGATACTTGTTGGTAATGTGGTAGAGATTGAAAGGGAGTTCCTTGTACGAGTGGCGTTCACTGCCGACCACTGAAGTGACAAGTTCCTCGTGAGTGGGCCCAAGGCAGAAGGCGCGGCCTTTCCTGTCGACCAGTTTGAACATCTCGTCGCCATAGAGTTCCCATCGACCGGTCGCCTGCCAGGGCTCTGCAGGCATGAGAAGAGGCATCAGAATTTCCTGTGCTCCATGGCTGTCCATCTCCTCACGGACAATTTCCTCAATACGCTGTTTTGCGCGCAGGCCAAGATTGAGGTACGTATAGATGCCGGAGGCCGACTTGCGGAGCAGACCGGCACGCAACATGAGTTGCCCACTTACAGTATCAGCGTCCTGCGGGACTTCGCGCAGGCGTGGGGCGAATATTTTGCTCAGGTACAAGGTTTCCTCCCGATGTCAAAGGCAAGTTCCTACATTATAGATGCGGGGCTTGTTTTGCAAGCGTCCTGAATACTGCTACTATGAAAGAGAAATTGGTGCGCCTCGGGTGGCGGGCGGTCATTGGTCGCGGTAAACAATGATATGGCGACATGGCTCACAGCAGTTGGCGGCGCCTGAGATCCTGTTCATATCTTATTGGATGAGGGGGAAATCATGTACCTGGTCATCGCTGGAAACATAGGCGCGGGGAAGACATCACTGGCACAGATGCTCTCGCGTGAGTTGGGTTTTTCTGTCTACTTCGAGGCATTTGGCGAGAACCCCTTTCTCCCGAGTTACTACCAGGACATGAAGCGGTGGGCCTTCGCGACGCAGATCAGTTTTCTTGCTCTTCGGTATGAGCAGATTCTGAATCACGTGCTCATGAACGATATCCCCGCTATCCTGGATCGCTCCATTTATGAGGACCGTGAGATTTTTGCCAAGGCATTGGTGCGGGATGGGCTGCTGTCCGTCGATGAATGGAATACCTATGACAAGCTCTATCAGCTCATGGTGCGCCGCCTGCCAAATCCCAATCTGCTGGTATATCTTCGTCGAGACGTCCCAACGCTTCTTTCGAATATTCGCAAGCGCAACCGGAGTATCGAGAACATCAGTGGTGACTATCTGGAAGGACTGAACAAGCAGTATGAGGAGTTCTACGCAGGGTGGCACTATCCCAAGGTGGTTTTCGAGGAAGATATCTTTGACCATGCACGCGATGTCGTGTCTCTCGTCCGCAGTGCACTCTGACGCCGTGGAGTTGTGGTTAATTTAACAAATGCTTGAAATGTGACGGTATCGGCATACAATGAACCATGGTGTTTTGGAGTCCCATAACGGGGCGGCTCATCGAATTGGCGAGGGCTGACACCACATGTCACGGAGGCTATTATGGCAGTCGAGAAGAAGAACTGGTTCCAGGTAGCTCAAGACAGGATTCAGATCGCCGGCACAAAGCTCGGCCAGAATCCCGAGGTCACGGAGATTCTCCGCAATCCGCAGAGAACGCTCATTGTTTCTATTCCGGTTCGCATGGATGACGGAACCACCAAGGTCTTCCAGGGATTCCGGTGCCAGCACAATGATGCTGTCGGACCGACCAAGGGTGGCATCCGGTTTCATCAGGACGAGACGCTTGAGGACGTCAAGGCTCTTGCGACGCTGATGACGCTGAAGTGTGCAGTCGTAGGTCTTCCATACGGCGGCGGCAAGGGCGGGGTCGTTGTCGATCCAAGAACACTGTCCACCAGTGAGCTCGAGAGGCTTTCCCGCGGATACATTCGTGCGCTGGGTGCATTCATCGGGCCCGATCGTGACGTTCCCGCTCCAGATGTCAACACAACGCCTCAGATTATGGCATGGATGGTCGATGAGTATAGCAAGATGACTGGGCACAACGCATTTGGACTACTTACCGGCAAACCCCTGATCGTTGGCGGATCCCTTGGAAGAACGGCAGCGACCGGACTTGGTGGAGTCTACTGCCTGCGCATGGCTGCAAAAAAGGCTGGCGTGACGCTGAAGGGAGCTACTGTCGCCATCGAGGGCTTTGGCAATGTGGGCTATTATGCAGCCAAGATTCTCCATGAAGAGGACGGTGCCAAAGTGGTTGCCATCACCATGGTCAACGGGGGTGTCTACGATCCCAAGGGCATCGACCCCGATGACTTGAAGGCATATGAAAACAAGAATGGAACAGTCAAGGGGTACAAGGGTCTCGACAATATCTCGAATGAGCAGCTGCGTGCACTGGACGTTGATGTCTATATCCCCGCGGCGCTTCAGAATGCGATTGTCAAGGACAATGCCGGCGACGTCAAGGCAAAGATCGTTGTTGAGCTGGCAAATGGCGGCGTGAACCCTGACGCGGACGAGATCCTCGAGAAGAATGGCGCTTTTGTGATTCCTGACATTCTGGGCAACGCAGGTGGTGTCACTGTTTCGTATTTTGAATGGGTTCAGAACAACTATGGATACTACTGGTCCGAGAAAGAAGTCAACGAGAAGCTCGAGCGCGTCATGACAGAGGCATTTGAGCGTGTCTACGCCATGCACAGCAAGCACAAGGCCGATAAGGTTACCATGAGAATGGCAGCCGACATGGTCGCCGTGGAGCGTGTTGGCGAAGCTGTTGAGGTACGTGGCTGGGTAAAACCGTAAGAGAAACGTTTTGCAGGAGGGCGCTTTCGGCGCCCTCCCTTCTGCTGGGACATTCAGGATAGTGGAGGCAGCGTTGCCATTCAAAATTCTTGTTGTCAATCCAGGTTCAACAAGTACCAAGCTCTCGATCTTTCAAGACAGGACACCTGTTGTCACCGAAACCGTCTCGCACGATGCCGCCACGATCGCTCTGTTTCCATCGCTCATGGACCAGCTTTCGATGAGACTGACGATCGTCAGGGAGTTTCTCGCAAGACATGCGACGGACCTGTCCGAGCTGTCGGCTGTCGCATGCAGAGGCGGGCTCCTGCAGCCGCTTCCCTCTGGCACGTATCGGGTCAACGAGGCGATGATTCATGACCTGCATCAACCGGCCCTGGGTGCGCATGCATCCAACCTGGCTGCCTGCATAGGATTTGAGCTCACCAAGGAATCCGGCATCCCGGCGTATATCGTCGACCCTGTCGTAGTGGACGAGCTGGCGCCGCTTGCCCGTTTCTCGGGATTGAAGGAAATCGAGCGCATCAGCATCTTTCACGCATTGAATCAGAAGGCCATCGCCAGGCAGGCAGCCCAGGATCTTGGCAAGGCGTACGAGGAA
This sequence comes from Candidatus Cryosericum sp., assembly GCA_049699855.1. Classification (GTDB taxonomy): domain Bacteria; phylum Caldisericota; class Caldisericia; order Cryosericales; family Cryosericaceae; genus Cryosericum. The sequence goes on along the minus strand of JBNAWM010000004.1, from coordinate 15,836 downwards.
GTGAACCTTATCGTTGTACACCTTGGTGGTGGCATTTCCGTGGGAGCGCATTGCCGGGGTCGCGTCATCGATGTCAACAATGCACTGAACGGAGATGGCCCGTTTGCGCCAGAGCGCGCGGGAAGCCTTCCCGCTGTCGGACTGGTCAAGCTGTGCTTCTCGGGTACGTACTCGCAAGCAGAGATGATGAAGCTGCTGGCCGGAAAGGGTGGCTTGGTCAGTCATCTTGGGACAAACGATGCCCGGGCGGTGGAAAAAATGATAAGCGAAGGCGATGAACACGCGCGCCTTGTGTATAGCGCGATGGCATACACGGTAGCCAAGACCGTCGGCGAAATGGCCACGGTCCTTAAGGGGGACGTCGATGCCATCGTGATCACGGGCGGAATCGCTCGCTCGACGTATCTGGTGAATGAGATCACTGAACGAGTGCAGTTTATCGCTCCCATCAAGGTCTATCCGGGTGAGGATGAGATGAAGGCTCTTGCACTGGGAGTCTTGCGTGTCCTAGATGGTTCAGTCTCAGCTGAAGCGTATCCTCCCCTACGGCTTTCATAACCCCGGAAGAGCCGTCAATGCGTGAACTTGCCGAGCTGCTGAACACACCGCGTGCTGGGCAGTCGATTCTGTTTGCCGGCCCGTCGGGTTCGGGCAAGACAGAGGTTGCCATCAACCTTGCTCTTTCGCTAATCCACACGACATCATTGCCAGTGGCACTGTGTGATCTCGACGTCGTCAAGCCATACTTTCGACTGCGTGATATGATGCGGCTTTTGACCGCAGAGGAGGCGGCCAGACTGGAGATCGTCGAGCCAGAGCGACGCCTCCTTCACGCCGACATTCCCACGTTCCCCCCCAACTTGCACGCTCTCCTCGCATCGTCCGACCGGGTCAAGATCATCGATGTCGGGGGAGACGCGATTGGCGCGGGAGCGATTGCGCAGTTTCGTGAAACGATTATGGCAGGCGATTACCGGCTGTACATTGTCATCAATACCCTGCGCCCGGGGATGGATACGCTTGAAGGGCTCACACGGACGCTGACAACGATCCGTTCCGGGGTGCGTCTCGAAGTGGCGGGGCTGGTCTCCAATACGAATCTTCAGGACGAGACCACCGCAGAGGATGTGCAGCATGGGTACGACGCCGTGAAGGCTTTGGGCGAGAGAGAGGGCCTCCCTGTCGTTGCAGTGCTTGTTTCGGCCAAATACGCTGATTCGACGGCTCATCAACTGACGCCCGATGCGACCGGGCTTCTGTCGATGATTCGGACGTTTAACCGCATTATGGACACGATTGGGTCGCAAACGGAATTTTGAAGCAACTTGGAGGTAAACCGTGGAAAGAGTCTCGATTGACGAACAGAAGTGCAAGAGCTGTGGCCTGTGCGTCAGCGTCTGTCCGGTCAAAATCCTTGTGATCAGTGATCGGCTGAATGCCCGGGGTTTCAGGCCGGCGGAATGCACAGACCAGAGCAAGTGTACGACATGCGGTTCGTGCGTGCTTGTGTGCCCTGACGTTGCGATCGAATTGCATAGAGAGGTGAAGGCATGAGCAACAAGGTGCTGATGAAGGGAGCCGAAGCTCTCGCAGAAGGTGCCATTCAGGCGGGATGCCGCTTCTACTTTGGTTATCCGATTACGCCCCAGAATGAGACGCCGGAGTACATGAGCAGACGTCTTCCCGAGGTAGGCGGCAGGTTCGTGCAAGCCGAAAGCGAGCTGGCTTCTATCAACATGGTGTACGGTGCTGCCTGTACGGGCGTGCGTGTCATGACTTCATCCTCCAGTCCTGGAATTTCGCTGATGCAGGAAGGTATTTCTTATATCAGCGGGTCAAATGTTCCGTGCGTGGTCATGAATGCCATGCGTGGAGGTCCTGGTCTTGGCAACATTGCACCTGCACAGGGTGACTACTTCCAGGCAGTCAAGGGTGGGGGCAATGGAGACTACAGGCGCATCGTGCTTGCTCCTGCCTCGATTCAGGAAGGAGTCGACTTGTTCGTGGATGCGTTTGAACTTGCCGAGAAGTATCGCATGCTGGTCATGGTCATTGTTGACGGTCTCATCGGGCAAATGATGGAGCCGGTGGAGTTCAAGACGAAGGTCGACGTCTCCACCCTCAAGACCCCTGACTGGGCAGTGACGGGACGCCATGGGCGCAGCCATCCTAATATCATCACCAGTCTTACCCTTGACGCTCCAGGACTGGAAAAATGGAACCTGGACCTTCAAGCGAAGTATGCGCAGGTGGAAAGCGCTGAGAGTCGTATTGAGGAATACCAGATGGATGATGCCGAGTATGCGATCATTGCGTACGGCACTATGGCGCGCATTTCCAAGACGACGGTGCGCCTGGCCCGTGCGAAGGGCATCAAGCTTGGGCTGTTGCGCCCGATCACCGTGTGGCCATTCCCCGCCAAGCAAATCCAGGCATATGTTGGCCAGTTGAAGGGAGCGCTGACAGTAGAGCTTGCCTATCGGCAGTTGTTTGAGGATGTCCAGCTGACCCTGTGTGACAAGATGCCTCTTGGCTGGTATGGACGAGGCGGCGGCATTGTGCCCGGACCACAGGAGATATTGACTGCTTTTGAAGAGCAGTTTGGGAAAGGACGGTAGAGCCATGGCTGATGAGATGAAAGTGATTTATGAGCGTCCGACTTCATGGGCGAACAAGGTTACTCACTATTGTCCAGGCTGCACGCATGGCGTGGCTCATCGACTCATCGCGGAACTGGTGGATGAAATGGACTTGGTGGACAAAACCATCGGCGTCTGGCCTGTTGGCTGCTCGGTTCTCGGATATGACTACTTCAATTTTGATGGTGTTGAAGCAGCGCACGGTCGCGCTCCTGCAATGGCGACTGGCATCAAGGTTACGCATCCAGACAACTTTGTTTTTGCGTACCAGGGTGATGGCGATCTGGCAAGCATCGGCATGGCAGAGATTGTCCACGCCGCAGCCCGCGGCTGGCCCATCACGGTTATCTTCATCAACAATGGCAACTATGGCATGACTGGTGGCCAGATGGCGCCGACGACGCTGCTGGGACAGAAAACGACAACGAGTCCTCTGGGCAGGACGCCACAGGTAAATGGTTTTCCCATCCGGGTTTCTGAGATGCTTGCCACGCTTGACGGGCCTGCGTATATCGCACGGGTCTCTCTCGACTCTCCGGTCAATATTCGCAAGGCCAAGAGCGCGTTTCGGAAGGCATTCAACGCGCAGGTACGCGGCATCGGATTCTCGCTCGTCGAGTGTCTGTCGACGTGTCCCACCAACTGGAAGCTGACACCCGTGGAGTCAATGGAACGCATCCGCAAGGAAGTCATGCCCTATTTCCCACTTGGTGAGTTCAAGGTCGTCGAGGGGGTGCTGTAATGGAACACAACGTCGTCATTGCGGGCTTTGGCGGTCAGGGTGTCATGTTGATCGGGGAACTGCTTGCTCACGCGGGCATGGATGAGGGCAAGGAGGTCACCTGGATGCCTTCGTACGGTCCAGAGCAGCGCGGAGGAACGGCGAACTGCTCTATAGTCATTGCAGATGAGCCCATTGCTTCTCCCATTTTAACCAATCCACAGGCAGCCATCGTTTTCAATGTTCAGTCCTTTGACAAGTTTGAGCCGGTCATCGAGAAGGGGGGATTGCTCATTCTTGACTCCACTCTGGTGGACAAGCAGTCTCAACGGTCGGATCTAGACATCGTGTCCATTCCTGCTACCGATATTGCCGCAGACCTGGGCAACTCGAAATTCACCAACATGGTGCTGCTTGGCGCCTATGTGGGCAAGGTGGCCCCTATCAGCATAGAATCCATCCTGGGAGCCCTTCCGGTCTTCCTGACCGGGAAGAAGGCCGACCTCATCGAGGTCAACAAGAGGGCGCTGCAGGCGGGCATTGATTTTGTAAGCAAGAAGTGACATTGCACGCGATGGAAGAACTACTTGTCAAAAACGCTCGCATTGTCTATCCCGCGACCGATGGCTTCGTCATCGATCGCGGGTGGTTGCTGGCGCGCGATGGAGTCATCGCAGGTCTTGGCGCAGGGGATGTCCCCATTGATGTTGCCATGCCCTTCGCTGGAAGGCAGGAGATCGATGCGGCCGGCATGACGCTGCTGCCGGGGTTGTTGAACGCGCACATGCATTTGTATTCGATGTATTCACGCGGCATTAGTACCGGGCGCATCTCTCATGGTTTCCTTGACGTACTCCAGGACTTGTGGTGGCGGCTGGACCGTTCCCTGCTGCAGGATGCGTGCTGGATGAGCGCGATGTTCAGCGGCATGGACTCTCTTCGGTCAGGAACAACCACGATCGTGGACCATCACGCGTCACCCAATTACATCACAGGCAGTCTGTCCACATTGTCTGATGCTTTGAGCACGATTGGTTTGCGGCACGTGCTGTCGTATGAGATTACCGACAGAAACGGTGTAGACGGGGCCATGGCTGGCATCGAAGAAAACGTGCGATTTCTGGATGAAGTGGCCAGCAGGAGGCCGGTGCTGGCCGCGGGCATGGTGGGACTGCATGCCTCGTTTACGGTTTCTGATGCCACCCTGGATGCGTTGCGGAAGCAGGTTGGGTCGAGACAGCCAGGGTACCACATTCATGTGGCCGAGGGAGCCATTGATGAACAGGACAGCCTCGAAAAGCACGGCAAGCGCATCGTTGCCCGGTTGAGTGATGCGGGATTGCTGGGTCCACGCTCAATAGCCGTTCATTGCGTGGGTATCGATGCTTCCGAGAGGAAGCTTCTGGCGCAATCCGGGACCTCTGTTGTTGTCAACACCATGTCCAACATGAACAACGCCGTGGGCCTTCCTGCTGTTCGCGAGATGCTGGATGCCGGGGTGAGGGTGGGCATAGGGACCGATGGCTACACGCCTGACATGTTTGAGGAGTTCAGGAATACACTGGTTGGGCTGAGGCACTTGTATGCTGATCCGGCGGGATTCTGGACAGAGGTGCAGAAGGCGCAGACCGAAACGAACTCTGAGATCGTGTCCACCTTGATGGGTCGCAGTGTGGGCAGACTGGCTGTCGGGGCGGCGGCGGACTTTATTTTGGTGGACTACGCCAGTCCTACGCCGATCAATTCTGGCAATGCGTTTGGACATGTCTTCTTTGGCATGTCAGCCAGCCTGGTGGACACAGTCGTCGTGGAGGGAAGGGTTGTGGTAAAAAACCACCAAGTCCTGGCAGTGGACAGAGAGAGCCTTGAACGGGAGTCACAGAAAGTTGCAAAGAGTGTCTGGGAGGCATTTGAGCGACTGTCGTAATCTGCAATAGGCATTTGGCAGAGATTTACTTGACAGAGCGGTCGGGACAAATGGGCTGAATCCTTGTTTCTGCATTGCATTTCCTGTATTCCATGGTACCATGTTAGAGACAGAAAACAGGAGGATTGCGCATGCAGGATTCCCAGTACACCGCAAAGGATATCAAAGTACTTGAAGGCCTGGAGCATGTTCGGACCAGACCTTCAATGTATATAGGCTCGACCGATTCACGTGGTCTTCATCACTTGGTGCAGGAGGTCGTCGACAACGCCATCGACGAGTCGATGGCGGGCTTCTGCACCAAGATTCAGGTTGGATTGAGCGCCGACCACAAGACTGTCGATGTACGCGACAATGGTCGCGGGATACCAACTGACCTTCATCCTACGCTTGGCATCTCAGGAGTGGAAGTTGCCCTCACTCGCCTCAATGCCGGAGGCAAATTCGACAAGAAGAGTTACCACGTTTCAGGGGGCTTGCACGGTGTTGGCGTGTCCTGTGTCAATGCGCTGTCGAACCGCCTCTACGTCGAGGTAACCCAGTGGGGCAAGGTCTATCAGGAGGAGTTCAGCCGAGGCAAGCCCCTCTATCATCTTCGCGTGAAGGAAGACGGCGTCAGAGCAGGTGAATCTGGTACGTACATCAGTTTCACTCCTGACCAGGAGATCTTTGGCGAGTTCATTTTTGATCCCGAACGCATTGCGAAGCGCCTGCGCGAGCTGGCTTTCCTCAATTCGGGACTGGAGATTGACTTTGTCGATCACGCGACGGAAGAGACCCAGGTTTTCAAGTATGACCAGGGGCTTATTGAGTTTGTGCGCTACATGAATGAGGGCGGGGAAGTTGTTCCACCGGATCCAGTGCACTTTGTGCGCGACACTGAGGGTCTCTTCCTGGAAATCGCCTTTCAGTACAACACTGGTTACAATGACCAGATGATTTCATACGTCAATAACATCAATACGGTGGATGGCGGCGTTCATGAAGTCGCCTTTAAAAACGCCTATACACGCCTGTTCAATGCGAAGGCTCGCCAGATAAAGCTGATTAAACCCGAAGATACGCTCAGCGGAGAAGATATCCGCGAGGGCCTGGTGGTCATCATTAACTTGCGCATCGCGGATCCGCAATTTGAGGGGCAGACCAAGACGAGACTCGGGAACGCAGATATCAAGGCCCCCATCGAAGCTGCCGTGGAAGAAGAGGTCGAGCTCTACCTGGACAAGCACATTGACGAGTTCAAGGCAATGGCTAACAAGGCGGTCAGTGCGAAGCTGGCTCGAGAAGCGGCAAGAAAGGCACGCGACCTCGTGCGCCGCAAGACAGAACTTGACGGCGGGCGTCTGCCTGGCAAGCTCGCCGATTGTTCGTCACAAGATCCCGCAGAGTCCGAACTCTACATCGTCGAAGGCGATTCTGCCGGTGGCAGCGCCAAGCAGGGACGGAATCGGCGCACGCAGGCAATTCTGCCGCTCAGGGGCAAGATCCTGAATGTCGAGAAGGTCGGCATTCACCGTGCCCTGGAGAATGAGGAGATCAAGGCGCTCATTACGTCTATTGGTACAGGGGTAATGGACGATATCCGGCTGGAGAAACTGCGATACCACAAGATCGTCATCATGACGGATGCGGATGTGGATGGTGCACACATCAGAACACTCCTGCTGACGTTCTTCTATCGATATATGCGCCCTCTTGTGGTCAACCAGAACATTTATTTCGCCCAGCCTCCGCTGTTTGCGGTGCTGGATGGCAAGACGACTCACTACGCGTTCTCTGAGGACGAGCTTCGAACGATTCTCTCTCAGACGAAGGGAAAGCCTGATGTTCAGCGCTACAAAGGACTGGGAGAGATGAACCCGGAGCAGCTCTGGTCAACAACGATGGACCCTGCGACACGCTTGATGGGTCGAGTCACGCTTGAGGAAGCCGAGGAAGCCGAGCGCATCTTTACGCTCCTCATGGGTGAAAAAGTAGAGCCGCGCCGCCAGTTCATAGTCGAGCACGCGCGTGAAGTCTACAATCTGGACATCTAGCGGAGAGAGGGAGACCGATGGCCGAAAACGACAGAGTCTTTAACGTTTATGTCGAAGACGAGATGAGGAAGTCCTATCTCGAGTATTCGATGAGTGTCATTATTGGGCGGGCATTGCCAGATTTCCGCGACGGTCTGAAGCCAGTACATCGGCGCATCCTTTACGCGATGTATGAGCTCGGCTGTTTCTGGAACAAGCCCTACAAGAAGAGTGCGCGTATTGTCGGAGATGTCCTGGGCAAATATCATCCGCATGGTGATGTTGCCATCTATGACTCGCTGGTTCGCATGGCCCAGGAGTTCTCGCTCAGGTATCCGCTGGTCGACGGACACGGCAATTTTGGTTCGATCGATGGAGACTCCGCTGCGGCAATGCGTTACACCGAAGTGCGATTGGCTCCTGTGTCTGCACTTATGCTGGATGAACTGGACAAGGAGATTGTCGAGTTTGTCCCGAACTTCGACAACAGCCTGGAGGAGCCGAGCATCTTGCCAGCGAAGGTGCCGCAGTTGTTGCTGAACGGATCGAGTGGCATTGCTGTCGGAATGGCAACGAATATCCCACCGCACAACCTCGGCGAATTGACCGAGGCGCTGGTGTACATGCTGGACTGCCTGATGAACGGTGAAGCTGAGGATCCGGCCAGGATCAGGTCCTGCGTCAAGGGCCCGGATTTCCCGGGCGGCGGAGTCGTCGTGGGCACGGATGGCATTGACGAGTACATTGCGACTGGCCGTGGAAATATCGTAACCCGCGGGAAATATACGATCGAGAAGGATGGAAGCAAGACTCGTTTTGTCATTACTGAGCTCCCGTTTGAAGTGAACAAGGCCGAGTTTGTCCAGAAGGTGGCCGATCTGATGAAGGACAAGCGCTTGAGCCAGTTGTCCGATCTGCGCGATGAATCGAGCCGAGAGGGCATACGCGTCGTCCTTGATCTCAAGAAAGACGCGATCGCTGAACGCGTGGACCTTCTGCTCCGCAGACACACGCAGTTTCAGCAGCACTTCCATGTCAGCATGCTGGGAATTCTCAATGGTGTTCCTCGAACCCTTCCATTGCGCGACGTTCTGGCAACGTTTCTCGAATTCCGCGAATCGACACTTCGCAAGCGTTTTGGCTTGGAACTCCGGAAACATGAGGAGCGTCTGAATGTGCTCAACGGATTGGTGATCGCCATCCGCAATATCAAGCGGGTGACCGAGATCCTGACGGCATCTGCATCGATGGAAGAGGCGTCGGCTGGGCTTGTTCAGAGTTTCGGACTCAACGATCGTCAGGTCGAGGCAATTCTTGAGATGCGAATGCGCTCGCTGGTATCGCTTGAAGTCGAGAAACTGACCAAAGAGGTCGAGGACAACAAGATTGAAATCGATCGGCTCACGACCATGCTTGCCGATCCAAATAAGATCCGACGCTACATCCGCGACGAACTTGTCGAGATCGCCCGCAAGTACGGCAATCCCCGTCGCACTCAAATCCTCGGCGATGATGGTCGCCGCGAGGACGATGACGAGCAGTTTATTGAGGATAAGGAAGTCATGGTTGTTATTTCCAGAAATGGTTATGCGAAGATTATTCCAAGCTCGACGTTCAAGGCTCAGGGACGTGGGGGCCTTGGCGTTGCGAGCATGAATCTCAAGCGTGATGACTACATCAGCAAATACTTCACTGTTCGCACCAAGCAGCGTGTGTTGCTCTTCACCAACAAGGGACGCGTTTACTCCATTCCTGCATACCGGCTCCCCGAAGAGAAGCGTCAAGGAGGTGGCGAGAACCTCTCGCTCCTGCTTGGCATGGGGGCGGATGAGCTGGTGACCGAGGCAACGGTGCTTCCGGCCGAGCAGGAAGGCGTGTCATTTATCATTGCAACTCGTCGGGGCCGGATCAAGAAGATGGTCACATCACAGTTTGTCACAATACGGAGCACAGGGAAAACATTCATCAGGCTGTCCGAGGGGGACTCCGTTGTGGCTGTGAGGCCGGTCAAGGATAATGATGAAGTACTGATCGCATCAGATTCGGGCCGTGCGGTGCGAATTCGGTCGACCTCTGTGCGCGCAATGGGTGCTTCAGCCGGGGGAGTCAGGGGGATGCGTCTTTCGCGCGGAGGACGGTTTGTGGTAGGCATGGAAGTCCTTCAGCCCAATGTACCATTTACCCTGATCACAGAGCACGGGCATGGCAAGCGCCTGGATCCCTATGAAGTCCGTCTTGTCGGGCGTGGATCCGGTGGCGTCATCTGCTACCGCGTCACGGACAAGACTGGACCACTGGCCGCATTTACGACGGGCACCGTCGACCAGGACGTTGTGGTATCTACAAGTACAGGTCAGACAATACGAACGCCAGCCGAAAGCCTGCCCCTGCTGGGCAGGATTTCCTCGGGTGTGAAGGTTATCCGACTGAAGTCGAAGGGCAGCGGCGTTATCGCAGCCGAGGCAATTTCGAAAGAGATTGCACCGACGGAGGTTCCTGATGAGGCTGAGCAGCAAGGAAGCTAGCGCACTTCGCGTCATCCTGCTCTCTGTCCTGAGCATCGCTTTGGCTGGGTGGGCGGTATGGCTGCTGTGGACTCTTCGCTCTATTGTTTTTCTTGGGATCGCCGCGGCATTCGCGGCGTTCCTTTTCTTGCCGGTGGCCCACCTGCTGAGCCGGAAGACTCGCCTGCCGATGGGTGTCAGTTCTGCTGTGGTGATAGTGGCAATCATCGGTGTGGTGGCAGGTGTGGTCGCCATTACGATTCCCCCGTTTGTTCATGAGACAAGGTCTCTGATCTCGTCTTTGCCAAATTACGCATTATCCATTCAAGGGTACTTCTCAAAGCTGTTGAGCTGGCTGGATCGATATCAGTTGGGCGCTGCAAAGGATGCGCTTACGGCCGCCGTGGACAGTTTGCAGACGGGCATGATCCACTTTGGACAAAGCATTGTGACGACATCTTCGCGAAAGCTGCTGGGGCTCGGTGCGCTGGTGCCCTTCTTTGTCCTCATGTACTTCTTCATGCGGGGATCGCACGAGTACTATGAGATGACGCTTTCCCTTCCTTTCATCCGCACGCAGAAGGATCGCGCCGAGGTTGTGCTGGCTCAAATTGCAGGCAGTACGAGACGGTACATAGAGGCGCTTGCTGTCATCGCTTTGGTCACGTCGGTCCTGATGGGGACAGCCAGTGCGCTCTTCGGGATTAACTATGCGTTGACAATCGGGGTCGTCGACTTCTTCGGCGAATTCATCCCGTATGCTGGACCATTTGTGGTCGCCTTGCTGGGCGCTTTCTTTGCCGCTGTGGCGGGTCCCGGGAAATTCATTGCATGGGTGATCATCTTCGGCGTCATCGAGTCAGTGACGAGCCAAATCCTTGCTCCAAGGCTCATCTCCGAAAAGACAGGATTGAATCCGGGGTTCATCATTCTTCTTATTCTTGCGGCAGGTTCTCTCGGCGGCTTCTTCGGGTTGCTGCTGGCAGTCCCGTCCGCGGTTTTCGTGCGGGAAATTGTGAAGAGCACTCGATTGCTTCGTTCGTCTTCTGAGGGCGAGGGCAAGAAGCCCGTTGACTAAACGACCAAGTCCGGTATACTGAATTGGTTGTTTATCAACCCCTTTGGCAGTGGTTTGACGAAAGGAGGGGTGAATGATGGGAAACTATCGTGACCGGAACAAAGACAGGTCTGAACCTCAAGGCGAAGACGCTCAACTGGAGAACATGTTGAGACGCTACAAGCAGGATTGCATTCGTGACGGCCTGTTTGGTGAGCTGAAAAAGCGTCGGTTCTTCATGGCGCCAAGCGAAAAGAGAAAGCAGAAGTCTATTGCCGCACGCAGGCGCAAATAGGCTGTTCTTCCTGGAGACGAAAGCGGGGCGCTGACGCGCCCCTTTTTCATTGTCACTGTCCCTGGCAGAGAAAACCTCCATCGACGGGAATGCACGCTCCGGTGACATAACTTGAAAGCGGCGAAAGAAGGAAGGCGATGAGACGGGCGATCTCTGCCGGGGTTGCCGGCCGCCCAAGGGGGATGGAGTCAAGAAGGAGCTGGCGCTCGCGTTGAAAGTCTGGGCCGAAGAAGTCCTCCGTCATGGGTGTGCGCACCAGCCCGGGGATGATGCAGTTTGAACGTATGCCCCGCGGACCGGCCTCAACGGCAAGAGACTCGGCCAGGCTCTCGAGCGCTCGCTTTGAACTGTCATAGCTGGCTGATGGCAAGCGCTTCGGGTGACGGTGAGCATCGATGGATGAAACAAACACGAAGCTCGCTGTGGAGGAAGCCCTGGCGAGTGCCGCTTGTGAGAGCTGCATGGCAGCGAAGAGATTGACCTCAAATGTCTCGCGAACTTCAGAAAGGCGTGCTTTGAGGAACGCGTCGGTTCTCAGTTCAGCCGGAAGAAACACAAAGCCATCAAGGTGCGACGATTTCGAAAGAGCTGAGGCACATGTCTGGCGATCCGCCTCGCGGCGGAAATCGCCTGGAACGACGAGAGCGGCAGCCTTGGCTGGCAGAGAATCGACCAGTGTCTTCAGGCGTTCGGCTCTTCCTCCAACCATCAGCAGCTGCGCCTGCTCAGCAGCCAGAAGTTTCGCAAGCACTTGGCCGATTCCCGAGGTGCTCCCAGAAAGGGCAATGACTTTTCCGTCCAGTGCGAAGTCCATCTGTTACTTGACAGGTATCATACAGAGGAAGATAAGTGGTTCGGATCCCTCATTTGTGAAACTGTGAAGCGAGTTCGGCTCTATGTACACAGCGTGGTCTGGACCAACGCGTTGCGTCTCCCCTTCGCAGAAGATCGTGCAGGTGCCCTTGAGGATGTAGATCTCATGCTCCCATGCATGAGAGTGGCGCGGGGTGGCGCCACCTGGCTCGACGACGAACTGCCTCATGGCGAACGTCGGAACACCATCTGAATCTCGCAACAGCCATCGTATGGTAGTTCCGTGTGCCCCGCCCTCGGTTACCGGCATTGCTTCAACATCTTCTACAGCTTTGATGATCATGTCTACCTCCTCGTGCATGAGATGCCAAATTATACTCCTGTTCTTTACGAACAGCTTTTGCGTGCGGCAATGCTTGCATTTTCAAAATCAACAGGTATTATTTGAACGAACAAGTCGGAACAATCCAATTGTCAACCATGAGGTCGAAATGTTTAAAAATCAAACCCTGGATGAGTTTTTGACCGAACTCTCGTCACGCAATCCGACTCCCGGCGGGGGGAGCGCCTCCGGTTTGGCCGCGGCTATGGGAATCGCGCTCGTCGAGATGGTGGCCAACGTTGTTGGCGCGCGGGATGAAGCCGAGAAGACTCGTTTGGAGCCCTTTGTTTCTGCGTGCGAGGCCAGCCGCGAGGAGTTCACCTCCATGATGGACCGTGATAGTGCCGCGTTTGAAGGATATATGACAGCAGTAAAACTATCCAAGGCGACGGAAGAGGAGAAGAGCATCCGGCGTGCCGCCATGCAGGAGGCTCTCAAGCAATCCACGGAGGTCCCGTTGGGACTGGCGCGGCGCGTGTGCGAGTTTGCCCAGCTGTTGTCCGAGGCGTTTCAGGGCGCCCCCAAGGACATTGCCTCCGATCTGTATGTAGGCGCTTCAATGCTTGAGGCTGCTCTAGAAGGCGGTATTGCAAACGTGTACGTGAACCTTGCCTATCTTCGGGATCCTGACTACAAAAATCAGATACAAGTTGCCATACGGCAATGCGAGACAGGCAGAACCGTGCTTGGCTCGTTCAAGCAGTCCATTGGATCTCTGCTGGCTATTCCCTGACAATCCTCACAAGGAAGGTGGACACATATGAATTTCACACAACAGGAACTGCTTGAGAAGACATCACGCGAGTTGTACGAGATTGCGAAGGTGTTGCATGTTCGCAACTACACTCGGCTCAAGAAGCCGGAGCTCATTGATGAGTTATTGAAACTTGGGGGTACGGATGGCAATGTTGAGGGAGGATCTCCCATGACTCCAGCAGGATCGTATGACCGTGATCATGACACGTCGCCGGTCGTGACAGAGCATCTGGACGTGGAGCAGCAGCGCGCACGGGCACAGGTTGTCTCCGGGGCTGTCATAGCAAGCTCATCCGAGCGTCGAGAACCGGAAGCAACTCGCATGGGCGGAGGAGAATTTGTTACATCCGGCCTCTGTGAGATCCTCGCCGAGGGCTATGGATTCATGCGTGCCAACTACTTCCCTTCCTCAAGTGACGTCTATATTTCACCGCCGATGATCCGCAGGTTCGGTTTCCGTACCGGAGACTGGTTGGAAGGCACGGTTCATCCTCCTCGCGGTGACAAAGAGAAATATGCTTCACTCGTTCGCATCCGCAGCATCAATGGCATGAGCGTCGAGGGACACATGCTCAATCGCCCCCAGTTCGAGTCACTGACCCCTGTTTTTCCAAACAAGCACCTCAAACTAGAGACACCAAACTGCAGCATGGCGCTCAGGCTCGTTGAGCTGGTGGCTCCCATTGGCAAAGGTCAGCGCGGACTGATCGTGTCTCCTCCGAAGGCTGGCAAGACGACCATCCTGAAGGCCATTGCGCAGAGTATTGAGTACAATCACCCCGAAGTCACGCTGATGGTTCTGCTCATCGACGAACGGCCCGAAGAAGTGACCGATATGAAGCAGTCGATTCGCAGCGAGGTGATCAGTTCTACATTCGATCAGCCTCCCGAGAACCACATCCGAGTGGTTGAGCTTGCCCTGGAACGTGCAAAGCGGCTTGTCGAGGTCAAGAAAGATGTCGTTATCTTGCTGGACGGCATCACCAGACTCACGCGCGCTTACAACCTCATCAGTTCGTCCTCTGGCAAAACCCTTTCTGGTGGACTCGACCCTACAGCCATCAGAGGCCCCAAGAGGGTTATTGGTGCAGCTCGCAACATGGTAGAGGGTGGAAGCCTCACGATCATAGCGACGGCGCTCATTGAGACGGGCAGCCGGCTGGACCAGGTCATCTATGAGGAATTCAAAGGCACGGGCAACATGGAGCTTGTCCTGGACCGCGAACTGGCTGAGCGTAGAGTCTTTCCTGCCATTGATGTCCGCAAGTCAGGGACGCGCCGCGAAGAGCTGCTCTACACTCCCGAGGAATATCGCAAGATCTGGGCACTCCGGCAGTTCATTGGCAATGAGGATCCCACAGAGAGTCTTGAAAAGCTCATTGCAATGTTGCAGAGGACCGCAAACAACCGGGAGTTCCTTGCCAATATCGTTGCGCAGGACAGTGCCGGACGCTAGAGGCTATGGAGAGTTTCTCTGGCCGTATCGAGGTCATTGCTGGCTGCATGTTCTCTGGAAAGTCCGAGGAGTTGATTCGGCGGCTCAAGAGAGCGCAGATCGCCAGACAGAAGGTAATAGCACTCAAGTCATCGCTGGATGACCGCTACGGGCTTGAGGCCATCACGTCTCACTCCGGCGTACGCCTCGATTCGGCAGTTGTCAGTTCTCCTGCCGATGTCTTGACCATTGTCGAGGAACGACACGTGGAAGTCGTGGGAATCGATGAGGTTCAGTTCTTCGATTCGGGGATCATAGAGGTTGCCGAGTATTTTGCCACGAAAGGTATCCGAGTCATTCTTGCCGGTCTGGACCAGGACTTCCGAGGCGAGCCGTTTGGTCCTATGCCTGAACTGCTTGCGCTCGCAGAAGATGTCACCAAGCTGACGGCAGTTTGCATGGTCTGCGGAAGGCCCGCGACCCGGACTCAGCGCATTGTCAATGGGCGCCCGGCGAGGTATGATGACCCCGTAGTGATGGTGGGAGCGGCTGAAAGCTACGAAGCACGGTGCCGGGAGCATCACGTCGTCCCAGGTCGTCCTGAGCGAGTGCCCGAGAAAGAGCGCCTCATTTGAGGCTCAAGGATGTGAGATGAGCCTGGAAACGGAACAGTTGGCACGTCGGATTCATGAAATTGATGAGCGGATTGCCGGTTTGCGGTATGACATAGACCAGAAGGAGATTCAAAAGCTGACACTTGAGCGCCGTACCATGGATTCCTTGTTTCAGCTTTTGACCAAAGAAGAGTCGTTGAGGCGTCAGCTTGCCGACAACGAGGCGCTGCTTGCCGATAGCTCTGACAGCGAATTCAGTCATGTCATTGAAGAGGACAACGCGCGCATCCATCAAGAGCTGGAGAGCATTCTTGCTCGGGTGGAGGAGGAGCGCATTCCCAAGGATCCGGACGACGACAAGAATATCATCGTCGAGATCCGTGCAGGCGTTGGAGGAGATGAAGCGGCGTTGTTTGCTGCGGATCTGTTCCGCATGTACTCGTACTTCGCTGCTCAGCACGGACTGAAGATTGAGGTCATTTCGAGCCATCCGACCGAGATCGGTGGATTCAAGGAAATCGTCTTCTCGGTTCTGGGTGTCGGCAGCTACAAACTCTTCAAGTTCGAGAGTGGCGTGCACCGCGTGCAGCGCGTTCCTGCGACTGAGGCTTCGGGCCGCATTCATACGTCGACGGCCACGGTGGCCGTTCTGCCGGAAGCAGAAGATGTCGATGTTCA
>JBNAWM010000003.1:0-46045 GCA_049699855.1 Candidatus Cryosericum sp. | reverse complement strand
AGCGCCATATATGGCCCTGCGTGTGGATGCTGCTCTCGCTGCGGCAAAAGGAGCGGATATCCCTATTGCCTTCTGGGAAACGCCTCACTACACTGCGTCTCCCGAGCAGTACGCCTACTTGGAGAGCCGCTTCTCCATCATCTATGAACCTGGGCCCGTGGGCAATCGCAAAAGCATTCCGTTTCTGCTCAAGAGCTCCAATCCCGCTGTGGGCCAAGTCTGCTTTGTTCCTACCCCTCTCGGTATGGTTCAGGGGCTTCGACAAGCTCAATCCATCGTCTCCTTTGCTGACAGCTCGCATGCAAAAGTGCTTGCCTCTCTGTTCTTTCATCCGTTCCGTGAACGACTACCATCATCGCATTCAGTAACTGGTCAATCAGGCAATTATCTGGAGCGAATCATCCCCGCCTTTCAGTCGCACGGTTTTGTTTTCGTTTCTGTCACACAGGTCCGCAAACAACTTCTTGCAGAAACCAAATCCCCTCTCATAAAGACTAAGAAACCATAAAAGGACTAGGGAAAGCCCCCTCTTGAGGAGGGGGCCAGGATTTTAGCTGCTCTGATGTTGTTTCTGACGACTAGCCGACGATTCCCCATTGAGAAGGCTTCACTTCGTCGCCAAATGCCTTCTGGGCTTCCAGCAAGCGCGCCCGTTGAGCCTCAAGTTCCACGAACAGGACCTCGGGAGTATCGTGCGTGCTCGCCTTCCAGCTCTCTATGACGCGGTCGATCTTGCTCAGGTTCTCAGGGATGCGGAGGGAGAACTCGGCTTCGTACTCCTCCTGCGGATATTCTCGTCCGATGATCTCTTTGAACAGTGGCACAAGATCATCATACTGCGGAATCCAGCCTGTCGCTGTCTTGATGGCCTTGACGTCGCCATGGCAGCGAAGCTCCATCCATTTGTACCAGACCTTCTTGTCATTTTTTCCGTTGAGGAATTTGCCGTCCCGGCTCTTCAGAAAGTAGTTGACCCCGAAAATCCTGGGCAGCCGTTTCGCTCCGTTCGCAAAGTCGACGTTGATCTGAAGGTACTTGCCCAGCGGAATGGACAGAAAATCCAGATTAGACATGGGGTTGTGCTGACGTACCCCAGCCTTGCCGATCGTAGCGGCAGTCGTCTCGGATTCGATCGAAGCCCCAAACGCAACGATGCCGTGCGCCCAATCAAGCGACTCCTCCACCGGCACCCAGGTGTCGGAGTCTCGCCCACCGTACACGTAGGCTCCCACTTCCACGCCAGCCGGATTGTCGACATTGGCGTCCAGGTTCTCGAGCATCTCGAGGCCCAGGGTGAAACGCGCATTCGGATGAGAGGCAGGCACCGGCTTGCCATCCTTGTCAACGGTATCTGGCGTCCACTCCCCCTTGAAATTCACTCCGTGCGCAGGTATCGGCACATCCTTGCCTTCCCAGTACACCCCGCCATCGTCGGTTCTCAGAACATTGCTGAAGATGACTTGATGGCCGGGCGCGTGCAAAGCCTTCCACTGAATGGGATCGTCCTTGCTGTTGACGCCCAGAATGATGCCAAACATGCCGTGTTCGCAGTTGACTGCTCGAACGACCCCGTCGATCTTGCGAAGGTAGGCAATGTCGTCGCCGACGATGCTCTCGCCATCCAGCATAGCAGTCGAGGTCTTGCCGCACATGGAAGGGAACGCGCCCGTGAAGTAGGTGACGCGCCCGTGAGGCCCATGAATACCCATGACCAGCATATGCTCGCACAACCATCCTTCCTGTGACCCACGGTGGATGGCAAGGCGCATTGCCATCTTCTTCATGCCAAGCGTATTGCCTGCATACTGCGTGTTGGCGCTGTACACAATGTCATCCTTGAGATCGATGTAGATGCGCCGTTTCTCGATATTCTTTGTGGTCTTGTTTTCGGTCAGCTCTCCCTCGGAATGAACAAACTTGAAGAAACGGGCGTCTTCGCCCTGGCGGATGAACTCCTCGTAGCCGGGCCGGTAGAGCAGCTTCTCGGAGTGAGCCACATAGGGACTATCGGTTAACTGAACACCGGGAATGGCGAATTCCGACCCGTTGGGGCCAAGGGTAGCAAACAGGACGAGCAGTTCCCGCCCGCGCATGATGCCATTCATGACCTCGCCGATGTCCTTCAGACCCTCCGAACGATCGCGCGTGGAGATTTTGGGGCCCATCTCCTCGCCGGGATCCACCAGAATGTTGGTGTGCTCCTTGTCACGACCCTGGTCCAGAGGCGAATCAAAGTGCAATGTGTGTCCGTTCATCGCCAGACGCTGTTCCTCACCATCATGAATCGCCTTCTCGCTGATATAGGAGAGGTCTTCAGGAGAGTCATTGCAGATAAAGACACTTGCTGGATCGAGCAACTTGATGAAGCGCGCAAGGAAATTGTACAGCCTCTCATTCCGGATTTTGCTCAGCTTCTCATACTGCTCCGCGCCGAGCCGCTCCTCAAGAAACCTGACAACATTTTCATCCATATCTACGCCTCCGCCAATGCTGGCCCGTGGGCCGTATTTGTTACTTGAACATTCTACATCATTGCAGCCAAACGAACAGCCCTCGGTCCGATGGTAAACCGGGAACCGCCGGCGCATCTCCTTCGTCCTAGAGTTGCACACGAACACCAATCCCAAAGCACAGGAGATGAGCTTGTGAAGACGAGAACGCTGGCTGTTGCCGTAGTTGTCCTGCTCGTTGCAGCTGGAGTCATCACTGCGGCGCTGAATCGTGCCTCCGGAGGAGACAAGATCACCGGTGATACCTACGAGACAACCGTTGGAAAGACTTTCACCATTACTCTTGACGCAAATGCCACCACCGGATACACTTGGAGCCAGACCGTGAGCGAGCCGAACATTGTGGTGTATGTGACGCATGCCT
Organism: Candidatus Cryosericum sp.; assembly: GCA_049699855.1. Taxonomy (GTDB): domain Bacteria; phylum Caldisericota; class Caldisericia; order Cryosericales; family Cryosericaceae; genus Cryosericum. Next base: position 43,171 of record JBNAWM010000003.1, on the reverse strand, counting down.
ACGAGGTAACGCCCCGCGACCCACAGGTCGTAGGCGGCGGCGGGACCGACACCTTCACCTTCAAGGCTGTCGGCAAGGGAACGACCACGATCACGTTATCCTACGCCCGTCCCTGGGAGAGCGTTCCTCCAGCACAAACCAAGACCATTACAGTGACAGTCAGGTAGGCAGCAAAACCGCACTAGCAGGGTATCTGAGCCCCCGCGATGGTCACACTATCTTACTCTCGAGTTCGTGGTTCAGGAAGCTCCCATGCATCGAACAGACTTTCGGTCTCCAGCTCTCCTGACGCCGAGGGGCCTTCCTCACCCAGAAGCCAGCCATGGTCACTCAGGAAAGCCATGAGCTCATCCTTGCGGCGTTCATACACGTCGGGACGGAGAACGGGATGGAGTTTCTGCACGTTCGCGGGCGGATCCAGATAGTAAATGAAATTCGCTCCAGCCCGCCCGTGTTCAAGTGCCTCTCCAGGGATTTCAGCATCAAGTCGCGAGACCCGCATCAGCGCAAGGTACCCGTCTTGCAGATCGTCGAAATAGGAAAGTGGGGCAGACGGATGCCAGAGACCAAACCAGCCTTCTGCGCACAGCCCCGCAAACACTCCATATTCGACTGGAATATGCAGGTAGGTGTCTACCTCAGCCACGTACACGAGCGGAAACTGGCTTCTGGCAGCGTGTTCTTCAGCCTCAACACCCAGCTGGGAAAGCTGAAATCTTGGTCGGCCCCGACGGGGATCCAGGACAAACGGACCTCGATGGCCTACAGGACGCTTCTTGCAGACAAACAACTGGGGCTCCAGGCGCATGCCCATGCCCACGCCGCTCAGAGCAAACACATTGACTCGTTCATCGCGCCACGCCATTTCCACCCGCATGTGCTGACCCCCGGCTTTGACAGCTCTTTATCGTAGACATGCTATGTCACCTGGTGGAAAATGCAATCGCCCGACAAACCGTCGAACGCGTCCAGATCCCTCCGACCTGCAATCTCTTTTGCGGGATTGAAGCAGAAGCCGTTGTGGTACAATGAACTATTCATTCGATGTGATTACGGAGGTCCTGCTGTATGAAAACTGTTATCAAAATATTGGCTGTACTGCTTGTCATCCTAATTGTGGCCGCAGGTATCGCATGGTATATGCTGGGACACGGAGGGCAGCAGGCAGGTACACAGACTCCATCCATCGATCTCGCGCCAGCGCGTCAGCTTCTCAGCGACCTGAAGACCAACAGCAGTCTCAAATTCTCAGTGTCGGTACCCAGCAGTTTTGACTGGTACGTTGCCAATGGTCAGAACGAACCAATCAAGCTCACCCTCTCGGGCGTTGTCAGTGTTGTCAGCCCAGCCACCTCCGATGACGCCGTCGGTATAGACAGTTGGCTTCGACAGCAGGGTTTTGCGGGTGATACTCAGAACAACAGTTTTGGAGACACGTCCGTCGCCGAGGGATACAGCAAGGGATCTCTTGTGGTACTCGTTGTGACTCCTATCGCGTCCAGCGGGACAACGACGCAGGCAACCCAGCTTGCCGTCTACGCAGGCATTCTGCCGAGCAGCCCAGTCACCAACTGACCGCCTGCGCAGGGATCACTCCGGCATGACCACGACGATAGGCGTCATGGAGTCGTCGTTGCCCGCTGGATTGTCCTCCAGTGACCGCTTCAACCAGCTCTGGTCCACGCTCCCTGTAGAGGCCACGATCTCGGCACCGTTGACGTCATTGACATCGACGACACTGATGCGCGCGCCCTTTGCGGCAAGCGCGGTCACACTTCTCTTCACATCAAGAGGTCCAGGGACAAGACAGGCATCGTAGGGCATGACCTTGTCACTGTCGACCGCCTTGGCCACGCTCCCGACAATCATGTAGAACCACCCTCTCTGATGCACCAATTTGCCCACCAGGGCAGCGACGGTTCCGAGGAGAACACGGCACGTGCCAGCCAGTTCAATATAGGCCTGCACCTTCCAGGCCGCCTCATTGGGATAGCTGTACCAATGAACAAAAGGGCCGCTGCCATGCCCCGTGTACGGTCCCAGAAACCGCGCCAAACGCGACGGTCTGAATGTGCCGATCCACAGCAGTGTACCCTCACACATCGTCATCACGCTGCTAGCAATGGTAATCACCCCGGACGGATACTCATCGTGCACCCTGTTCACAATTGCGGCAAGATCGCTCGCTTCCGTAAGCAGTCCAGTGTAGACGTTGTGACGAACAGCCGATGTCTTGGAGGACTTTGCCGGATAGGAGGGAAGCTGGCCAAAGCCAAGTTCTGCCCAGCACGCTCTCAATTGAGGATCTCCACGATAGATGTAGAAACCTCGATCAAGCATTTCTCTTGCCTTGTCTGCTTCACCGCGGGAGGCAAGCAGCTTTGCATAATCAGCGATGTCACGCTGGCGAACGTTGTCGGTATCCAGTTCCACAAACCGCTCGAGCAGTTCGGGATCATTGGTCACCCGGCACAGTCTCTTGAGGAGAAGCCGTGCAGGATTGTCAAGCTCGCGAGCGGTATCCCAGTCTATCTGCGCAAATGCCCTCCGCCACCATTGTATGCCCTCATCCTCACGCCCGAGAAAGAAGTACAGCAGGTCACCAAGAGTCAGTTCCTCCCAGATACCCGTCGGCGGGTTGTACAGCTCCACCGCACGTTCAGGGTCTTCGCGCACATAGAGAGTCGCCAGCAAGCGCTTGGTACGCTTCCATTCGGGGTGACTGGCATGAGCTTGCTCCAGAAGATCCCGCGCGTTCTCGTGCCTGCCGTTCTGCATCAGGCCAACAGCTCCCCACCATGAGGCGTAGTCCGATAGAGGCGAGCGGGCAAAAAGCGCCATGGCGGCACGCTTGGCGCCAAACCAGTCGCTCAGCGAGGCGATGGCGAACGTTATCGCGCTTGCCATCTTCTTCTAAGCTGCCTTCTTCTCGACAATGACAACGCCTATCATGTCAGGTCCCGAGTATGTGCCCACGACCGGACCGAGCTGGGTCAGGATGCTCGGAAGGTTGAATCTGGACGTGAACGCACGCTGAAACTCCTCGACCTCGGCGAGATTTGAGCCATACTGGAAGCCCACGTACTCGATACCTTTCTGCACGTGCTTCTCAATAATCGCCCAAAGATGCTCCAGCGCCACTTTCTTGGTCCGGGGGCGGTCGACCACATCAACCACGCCTTCTATATACGTCAGCACTGGCTTGATTTTCAAGATGCTGGCAGCGATTGCGGCGGCTTTCGCAATGCGTCCGCCTCTCTCCAGGTAGGTGAGAGAGTCAAGGACAAAGTATGTATGCGTTCTCAGGCACAGTGCCTCCACCTCGGCCATCACCTGCCACAGGGGTGCCCCCGTTTCAGCAAGTTCCACGGCCCGCATCACGGGAAACCCCACACCAAGTGCTGCATTCCAAGTGTCCACAAAGCGGACATGGATTGTGTCCAGCTGATTGCGTCCCGTCAGAGCTGCATTGAGCGTGCCCGACATCCGCGAACTGATGTGGATTGAGACAATGTCGCCTTCGGGGTCCTTTTCCAGGATGGCACGATACGCTGAAGCAAACTCTTCGGGCGATGGCTGAGTGCTGCCCGCCTTTGAACCGGCCACCAAACGCCGATAAAACTCATCGTTGGAAATGTCGATTCCGTCCCGGAAGTACTCCCCGTCCAGCGATACCTTGAGTGGAACAACGGTTACGCCGTGCTGGCCGGCATACCCATCTGGAAGAGCGGCCGTGCTATCGGTAACAATATGGATTGCCATTGTCTACTCCCTCTCCGGCTGTCTTCGCGACTGCCCTTCTCTCAGCAATCGCCGGGGCAAACCCGGACCTGTCCTATTTTATCTGGCTTTCTCCACAATCACAACGCCCAGCGTATCGGGCCCTGTGTTTCCCCCGACGACTGGTCCCAGCTGACTGAGCAGCGATGGCATTCCGGTCCGGCGTTCGAAGTCCTGCTGAAGAGCCTCCACTTCTGCCTTGTTCCCGGCATAGTGAAATCCTATCTGCTCAATGCCTCGCGCCGCCGCTTCATCAATCAGCTTCCAGATGCGATCCCTTGCAACCCGCATGGTCCTTGGTCTGTCATATACATCAATGAGACCATCCTTGATAGTGAGGATCGGCTTGATCTGCAGGATGCTGCCTGCGACCCCTGCCGCTTTGCCGATGCGAGCTCCTGCTACCAGGTAATCGAGAGTCCCAACCAGGAAATAGACGTGAATGCGCGCCTGCATTGCATCGAGGGCTGCCACAATCTCACTTGCCGACGCACCCTCTTCGGCCAGCCGAACTGCTTCCATCACCATGAATCCCAATCCCAGTCCAGCCATTTTGCTGTCATAAAGTCTCACTCTCTGGGTTCCTGCGATCGCCGCCGCGGCATTCGCGCTGTTGAGGGTTCCGCTCATCAGGCTGGAAATATGAACGCCAAGGACCTCATCATCTGAGCTTGCCAGCAGCCTCTTGTAGAGAGCCACGAAGTCCTCCGGCCCCGGCTGAGAGGTCACAGCCTTCGCTCCTGCGCTCTGCCTCTGATAAAACTGGTCCGAATCGATGTCGACAAACTCGCGATGCAGGACCCCATCGACCGTAATCTTGAGCGGAACGATGTCAATACCATGCTGAGTGGCAAACCCCTCAGGCAGATAGCTGGTCGAATCGGTTACGATATGGATGAGCATGTGTGACCCCTCTCTCGTCTGATCTCCGCTGCTGCTTGCTGCAGGCTGAGGTTCCGCCTTCTGCTCAATCGCCCGGTCCAGGAGCACGACCGCTACTGTCTCGGGCCCCATGTGGCAGCCCACGCCCGGTCCCAGCTGCGTGATCACCGATGGAATTCCGGCGGTCGCCATCAGCTCCCTCTGCATCCTCTCCACCGGCAGCCTGTCGCTGACATAGTGAAAACCGACGCGGTCAACACCCTTGGCAACCGCCTCCGCAACAAGAGCCCTCAATCTCTCCAGCGCCACGCCCATGGTGCGCGGCTTGTCATACATTTCGATCAGCCCATTGCGCACGGTCAGAATCGGCTTGATCTGCAGGATGTTGGCAGCGACCCCGATTGCCTTGTTGATCCGCCCGCTCTTGACAAGATACTTCGTCGTGCCGAGAAGGAAGTAAATGTGGATTCGTTCGCGCATGGCGTCCAGGGCTTTGACAATGCCGTTGATATTCATCCCGTCGGTCGCAAGTCTGACTGCTTCCATGACCATGAATCCCAACCCCAACCCGGACGTCAATGAATCATACAGATGAATGCGCCCTGGATCGATCTGCTGAGCGGCAAGATACGCGCTGTTGAGGGTTCCACTCACCTTGGACGACAAGTGAATGCTCAAGACTTGATCCTGGGGATCCTCCGTCAACCTCGCATACACTCCCATGAAGTCTTCAGGGCTTGGTTGCGTTGTCGTGTACTTTGCTCCGGCTGCCTGCTGTGCGTAAAACTCGTCGGGCGAAATCTCGGAGAACTCGCGGTAGAAGACTTCATTGAGCGAAACTTTGACCGGAACGACAGCCAGTTCGCCCTCGCTGACCGCGCCAGGCGTAAGATAACTGGTTGAGTCAGTGACGATATGGACGCTCACTGGCCGCTGTCCCCGCCTATCGCGCTCTTCCCGAACGGCCTCAATCTCCGACAATCCATAGGCTCAGGATGCCCGTTCCACGATCACGATTCCCAGCGTCTCTGGGCCAGTGTGACACCCAACGACAGGTCCCAGCTGACCGAGAGCAGAAGGAATGCCCGTTCGCCGCGTAAATTCTGATTGCATGGCCTCCACCTCAGCCCTGTTCGCGGTATAGTGAAACCCTATGTGTTCGATTCCCCGTACGACCGCCTGATCCACAACAGCACACAGACGATCCCGCGCTGCACGCATCGTGCGCGGGCGTTCGTAGACATCCACAATGCCATCTCGCACAGTGAGAATCGGCTTGATCTGCAGGATGCTTGCGGCCACACCCGCCGCCTTTCCGACGCGTCCACCCTCGATGAGATACTTCATGGTACCAACAAGAAAGTAGATATGCGTGCGCGCTTGCATCTCATCGAGCATGGCTGTCACATCATGAACACTTGCGCCCTTCTCTGCCATCTTGACGGCATTCATGACCATGAGACCAAAGCCTGGCCCGATCGTGCGCACATCATAGAAGTGCACGCGCCCCGGATCAGTCTGTTCAGCAGCAATATAGGCGCTGTTCAGTGTTCCGCTCATCGCAGCGGAGAGGTGAATGCTCAATACCTCGCCCTCAGGATCAGCCAGAATTCGTGAGTACACAGCGATGAAGTCCTCGGGGGCAGGCTGTGTCGTACCGACTTTCGCTCCCGCTTTCTCCTTCGCATAGAACGCGTCAGGAGATATCTCCTCAAACTCGCGATAGAAAACCCCGTCGACCGATACCTTGAGCGGAACAACCGGTAGATGATGCTGTTCTGCAAAACCATCCGGCAAGCAACTTGTAGAATCCGTTACAATCTGAAGAGCCATGGAGCCTCCTAGTCGACAACCTCCGACACCTTGATGATGTGGACGTCCTCCAGCGGTCGCGAACGCTCACCCCACGGTGCAGCGCCTACCGGCGTAGCGGCAATTGCCGACAGGACATCCATGCCTTCAGTGACATGACCGAATGCCGTGTAATTTCCATCCAGCTGATCGGCTGTACCTGTCATGATGAAGAACTGCATGTCAGACTGATCAACGCGTGCCTGCTGAGCAGCCATACTGATGACACCGGGCACATGCTTGACGTCCGAGCCCTCGAATTTCACGCTGCCGCCTCCAGTGCCAGTGCCCTGCGGGTCGCCGCCCTGGACCATGAAGTCCTTGATGATGCGATGAAACGTCAGGCCATCATACTTGCCTGCGTTTACAGCTGCCATGAACCGCTCCACAGTCTGGGGTGCTCGAGTTGAAAACAGTTCAAGCTTCATGACGCCCTTTGACGTCTCCATGCGGACTATCCTGTTCTTCGTCTCCATTCCGGACTCCTAGTTTGAGACTTCGACTGCTCGAATGATGGTGACCTTGGTGCGCGGAGAGGACATCTCCCCGGGGATGGACGGGTTCTCGTCGACTGGGACATTGGCTATCTTGTCGACAACGTCCATGCCAGCGATGACCTTTCCGAACGAAGCGTACTTGCCGTCCAGTGAGGTTGCATCTCCCTGCATGATGAAGAATTGCATGTCGGACTGGGTGACTCCCGCCTGAGAAGATGCCATCGAGATGACACCACGGACATGACTGATGCCGGTATTCTCAAAGGGAATCTCACTCCCACCGGTGCCATCACCCTTGGGGTCACCACCCTGAATCATGAAACCCTTCACCACGCGATGAAAGGTGAGGCCGTCGTACTTGCCGGCCGTAACATTTGCAAGGAACTGGGCGACGGTTCTGGGAGCCTTGTCGCCATCCAGCTCAAGCGTGATGGTCCCCATACTCGTCTCGAGAGCAACGGTTTTCTTGCCCAACGGCTGAACGCTTGAGGCAGGCTGCCTGAAAAAAACGAACACAATGAGCAAACACAGGATGACCGTGGCGGCCAGCGTGATGACAACTGTCCGCGTGCTTGGCGGAATCGGCTTGTGGCCCGGGTACTTCTTCTGGAGTTCCTGGACCCTGCTGAGTTTTGTCGGCTTCTTCCTGCTGCTCATGCTCTGATCACCCCTGATACTTGGGACATGAACCCGGCGCAACACTCGTGGGCGCGCTCAAAGTCCACTGTCATTTGATCTCAAGACCGATGGGGCCTGCTGAAACAGGCCCCGCTCACGGTACCGATTCTAGTACTCTTCAGCCTTCACCTGGTAGAAGCTCTGCGCATGGTGGCACGCAGGGCAGATCTCCGGTGCTTCTGTGCCTTCGTGCACGTAGCCGCATTCGCGGCATACCCAGACAATCTTGTGATCCTTCTTGAACACAGAGTGTCCTTTAACTTCCTTGAGGAGTTTGCTGTACCGCTCCTCGTGGTGCGCTTCGGCAACAGCAATGGCGCGAAGGCGCTGGGCGATCTCGGTGTATCCTTCCTGCTCTGCAACATCTGCAAAACCCGGGTACATCGACGTGGTTTCGTAATGCTCGCCATCGATTGCGGCCTGCAGGTTCTCTGCCGTCGTCCCGAAACCCAGGGGGACTTCGGCACTGGCGAGCTTCAGTTCATCGCCATTCTCGGCTTTGAGGTCCTGAAGAAACCGGAACAGCACACTGGCATGCTCCCGTTCCTGCTCTGCTGTCTCAGCGAAGATAGCTGCTATCTGTTCAAATCCTTCGGTTCGTGCCACCTTGTTGTACATGGTGTACCGGTTGCGTGCCATGGACTCACCTACAAAAGCTGCCCCAAGATTCAAAAATGTTTGTTTCATGTCTTGCCTCCTTGTCACATGTCTCACATCTGTACTCAGTTTATCGGAAACGGCACCTGTAGTTTGATGCGGTTCTTCATGCCACAGATGCCGCCCTTCAGGTCAGCGAAGACCCGTGATGACGCCGTCCTCTGTCACATCGATGTTCACGATTGCCGGGACCTTGGAAAGGGCCGGCATGGTCTGCATCGTTCCACCCAGGGGGTAGAGGAAACGCGCTCCGGTCGCAGCACGAATGTCACGAATCGGGAACAGATATCCGGAGGGCGCACCCTTCATATCGGGATCGTGGCTGATAGAGAGATGTGTCTTGGCCATACAGATTGGCCACTTGTCATAACCGGCCGCGGTGAATTCTTTGATCCGTTCGACTGCCAGTGGCGCAAGGTCGATGTCGCTGGCGCGATAGATCGTACGGACGAGCTTGCGCATCTTCTCCTCGATCGTGTCTGTTAGTTCATATGGATAGTGCACAGCACCGACATGGGAGGTCGATGCCACCTCCTGAACAGCCTTTGCAAGCTCCAATCCGCCTTCACTGCCGTCAACAAAGAACGTGTGGGGAACAGCGGCAACAGCACCAAAAGCAAGAGCCTTGGATTGAACCATTGCGATCTCCTCGGCGGAGTCATCCGGGAATCTGTTGATTGCCACAACGACAGGCAGACCATAGGAGCGCACATTCTCGATGTGGACGCGCAGGTTCTCACAGCCAAGCTCGAGTGCCGGCATGTTGGGTGCTGCCACCAGAACCGGATCCAACTTCTTCCCCGGCTTGATGGTGTAGGCGCCGCCATGCATCTTGAGTGCCCGCACCGTAGCAACAATCACCACGCAGTCTGGTGCTTTCATTCCCGCCTGTCGAAGCTTGATGTCCATAAGCTTCTCGAATCCCATGTCGGCGCCAAAACCGCTCTCTGTTACGACATAGTCACCCAGCTTGAGCGCAATGCGATCCGCCAGAACCGAGTTGTTGCCAAAAGCAATGTTGGCAAATGGCCCGATGTGAACGAACGAGGGGGTGCCTTCCTCCGTCTGAACGAGGTTTGGATAGATGGCATCCTTGAGCACCGCTGCCAGTCCGCCCGTTGCGCGAAGATCCGCCACGGTAATCGGGGCTCCGCTTCTGCTGAATGCTACGACGATCTCAGAGAGCCGCTGGTGCAGGTCGGCAAATCCAGTCGTCAAGCCCATGATCGCCATGATTGGTGAAGCAGCGGCAATGTCAAAGCCCGTCTCATACGTCGTATCTGTCTTGACCCCGTCCTTTTTCTCGGTCAAATGGATGGTGAGCTTGCGCATCGACCGGTCTTCCACATCCATGGTGCGGCGCCAGCTGATCGTTTGAGGATCAATGTCCAACTCATTTCCCTGTGAGATGTGATTGTCCACTACTGCTGCCAGAAGGTTCGTCGCTGTCTCCACCGCATGGATGTCCCCTGTGAAGTGCAGGTTGATCTGTTCCATCGGAAAAAGCGATGACTTGCCGCCGCCCGTGCCGCCGCCCTTGATGCCAAAGACTGGGCCCATCGACGGTTCACGCAAAGCATTGACCGTCTTGAATCCCAGCTTGTTAAGTGCCATACCCAGCCCGATGGTGGTTACCGTCTTACCCTCGCCAAAGGGCGTCGGTGTGATGGCCGTCACGTCGATATACTTTCCGTCAGGTTGGTCTTGCAGGCGGTTCAGGATGTGGTAGTCAACTTTGCCCATGTAGCGGCCGAAGAAATCGATCTCCTCGTCCTTGATGCCAATGGACAGGGCAAGATCGCCAATGTCTTTCTTGTCAACTGCTTTTTCGAACATGCGACACGCTCCTCTTTGTCAAATATGTTCACGCATTATACCGTGAATTCCCGTACCAATCACAGGGGGAATCAGATAATGCCCAGATAGTGTACTACGGCAGTAAAGATCGCTGCTGCGACGCAGTACAGAGCGAACCACTCCATCTTGCCCTTCCGTGCCACCTTCAGCAGGAGTCCGATGGCAAGCAGACTTGTCAATACGCTGACAACGACTCCAACGCCGATATCGGTGAGCGCTCCCGACGACAGGCCCGCCTTCATGAAATCTTTCAGCTTGAAGACCGCCGCTCCAGCAATCGTTGGGATGGCCATGAGAAAGCTGAAATGCGCCGCATCCTCCTGCTTGAGCCCTCTGTAGACACCTACAGACATGGTCGTGCCACTGCGCGACAAGCCGGGGAACAGAGCAAACATCTGTCCTATGCCGATTGCAAGAGCATCCTTCCAGCCGACTTCGCGGATGGTTCTTGTCGTTGAAGAGAAGTGTTGAAGAAACAGCAAGGCCGCTGTCACAAGGAACATGACTGCCACAACATACGGGCTGGAAAAAGCCTTCTCAATCGTTGAGCTCAGCACGGCCCCAAGAATACCAGACGGGATGATAGCCGCCACGATGAGCCAGAACAAATTGCGCTTGCGGACTTCATCATGCGTCAGGTTTGTCCGGAACGTGGCCAGGAATCCCTGGAAAAGGCCCACGATGTCGCCCCAGAAGAAAATAACCAGCGCGATGAGGCTGCCAACATGCAAAGCTACGTCAAAGGCCAAGGTTGCATCTGCCTTGAGGAGACCCGAGAACAAGACCAGGTGACCTGAACTGCTGACAGGCAGGAATTCGGTCAGTCCCTGCACAATGCCCAGCACGATACTTTTCCACAGGATCATGGTTGATACCTCCAAATCTGACGTTCGTCACATGCAATATGGTAGGCGAACATGCTCAAAAAGCAAAGTCCTGGCTTCGCCACAGACCGGCGACCGTGGGCGCCTCTGTTGCCAGGAAGATGACCTAGACCAGCGCGACGACGGTGTGCGCTCCGGGCTCGAGTACGGCAAGCGATCCGTTTGGCAGCCCTTCCCAGTCGCCCAATCCCAGTGGCTCGCTTGCAACGAGTTCGCTGTCAGCATTGTGCTGCACGTACATGCTGTGCCGCTCGGGATCGGTGCTGTAGTGAAAGGCATAGATATGCAAACCCTCGCTCAAGAGGAAGTTGAGGCCGGTGAACTCACCGACAGACATGACCTCGTGGACAGCCGTCCCGAGAGCTGTAACAGGGTCCTCCATTGCTTCGAGGTATTGCAGAAGCAGGGCAAAATAGATCTCACTGTCATTCTCTCCCTTCAGGATGTTCTTGTACCTCGGCAGGAGGCGGTCTTTCAGGCGTGTGCCTGAGCAGTATCCGTTGTGGCAGAACAGCCAACGACCCCAGCCAAATGGATGCGTGTTCTCCATCAAGCGAGGAGTTCCGCTGCTGCGGCGAACATGAGCGAGGGCGATGCGGGCACTGACGCTCCGAGCTGTCTCTTCGTACAGGGGCGACTCATAGGCCGGTTTCGGTTCCTTCACGATGTGCGGGTTGTCGCCTCCACGGTCATACCATCCGACACCCCATCCGTCGACATTGCCCTCGCCAGACCTGTCTTTGATTGCCAGCGAACGCAACGAAGGCTCTTCGTCCGTTAGCCAGGGCGCCAGGAACTGCGGTGTCTCTGCAATCAGTCCAAACATCCTGCACATCAGCGTTCCTCCATTTGCGGGCCATCCGCGGCCGCAGCACAATTGTGAACACCTTTGGTACCTGGTACAATGGGATTCACAATTGAAGACGGGAGCGCAGATCGCTGACAAACTCGGCTTCGTCTTCGGGCGAGATGCCGTATTTGTGGCGGTCGGCAGTCTCGATGAGAACGACGTCCTTGAGCGCGTGCGTGGAGAACATGGTCAAAATGCCCTCATCACTGTAAAGGACATCATACAGTGCCAAACCAGGAAGACGGAAGCTCGAAATGGGATTGAAAGCAAGATTGACCACCTCGGCACGAATGATGTCCCTGAACAATATCTGGCGTGAGCTGCCCCCGGCATGTATCTCGACCGCATCTGCGGTCAGGATGTAACGCATCGTGCGGACAATCCGAACGGTATTCATGGACACCGCGATACCGCCGACAGCCATAACCCCCATCAGGAGCACCGTCCACCACAACTCAGGCCAAGCGTCATGCGCTGCGCTCATGACAATGATAAACGGAATGGTCAGTACGCCCCCCAGCATCCAGGTGGAAACCCGGGTCCATGCACTTACACGTGGACGAAAGACCCGTCCTTCTTCTGTCAGTTCAATCATACCGGTCTCCTTCCCGGTTACCCAACCGGGACTCCCCACGCCTGCAGTGCCCGGACAAACCCGTCGAGGTCATCGGGAGCAAGCAACAAGACCTTATCCTTTAGTTCAATCACAACGCATGCCGGCCCAGACACCATCACAACTGCCGAGCGTCCGTCCTGAAGCCTGAAGTTCCCCGTCAGATAGGAGCCCACGCCAGTGCCATTCGTTCTGACAGCGATGGCCAAGTGAGGCTCTTCCGCTCGATCGACCACCCTGTAGGCCCGGAGAATGTCGACCCGCTCGACGCTGACCGAAGCAAACGGAGGGGCCTCGACGATCATCCGGTCACCTACGACAACTCCCGTGCGGAGCTCACCAACCAGGAAGAACACACCAAGACCACCAACAAGCAGGGTGACACAGACGACCAGTGCAGACACGGCGATGCGCTGAGACCGTGGAATCCTCCTCAGGCTGTGCAGTGTCATGAAACAGATAAGCAGTGGTAGCCCGATGGAGAGTGCATCCACAGCCATCGCACCAGCAGTAAGTGACAGTCCAAAGCGCATAATGTCCTCCACTTCAGCGTATGAGACTGTTTGCGTACAAGGTACCGGCTACGGCCACAAGGACGATCGCAACGAACCAGCCGATGAGCAGTCCTGAGAACAGTCTCCTCCGGTCATGCTCGCTCATGCCGCGCAGGCCAAGGAACATGAGTCCAAAAACGCCCGACAGAACTGCCAGGGTCAGTCCTGCCTTGAGGTTGACCTGGTGCCAGACTGCCGGGTCAGCAAACGTCGCAGGGATACGGAACCCGAGCCAAGGATTGGGCGTTGAAAACGCAGACACGACTCCCACGATGGCAATGGCGAAGCAGCCGAACGAAATCAGCAGCAGCGTCGCGCGGTCGACCTCCACCTCCCGTGCCGAAACGCCTGCATCCCGCGCAACCCGTTCAGAGTACCACCACAGCCACGCAGTCGCGATGAGCAAATAGACAAGCAGTGTTCCGAGAATGTACGGCCCCACAGCCCGGGTGATAATTCCAAGGACGGCGAGCAACCCGATGAGGACACCGCCTGCTCCCCCTGCGACAAACAAGAATCCGGATTTGCGATTCACGACATCCCAGACGCGGTCGTCTGCCATGGCGGCAGGAAAGCGTGCGCCATACCAGCCATTGCGCCGTACCTTGCCCAGCATGAGCGGAATGCCCAGGAGCATCAGCAGCAGCGACAGTCCAAGCCCTGACAGAACATCCTGCATCTTTGTTCACCTCTAAGTCGAAGCCTCACACTTCCAGAACCAGTCTTTGCGGAACCTTGGCTATCAAGCACCATCAAATATAGTATAGCAGCATCAGCCTCAGTCTGAGAGTCTTCAGGCTCAGGGCCGAGGAGAAGCTTTCTCCATTTAGTGCATTGCCTGCACCAATGGGTCGGCTACACTATAGTGACAAGACGCAAACGACACAGAGTGTCCACAGTTCCAATTGTACAGGGAGAGGAGAAGTATGATGACAGGCTTGACCAGCAGCGAGGCGCACGAACGACTTGCCAAAACCGGGCCGAATGAAATACCGGAGCATCATGACCCTTCCTGGTTGATTCTCCTCCGCAAGGCATGGGGTCCAGTTCCCTGGATGCTTGAAGCAAGCCTGATCCTTGAGCTGATTACCCGGCACTACACCCAGTCCATCATTATTGGAGCACTCATCGTCTTTAACGCAGTCATCAGCTTCGTTCAGGAAAACAAGGCACAAGATGCGCTCAGACTTCTGCAGAAGCGCCTGGTCGTCCATGTTCGCGTCTTGCGAGATGGCTCGTGGCAGACGATGGACTCGCAGTTAATCGTCCCGGATGACGTGGTCCATCTGCGCATGGGAGATCTTGTTCCTGCCGACATCACTCTCATCGATGGAACGCTGTCTGTCGACCAGTCCGCTCTGACAGGTGAGTCGCTGCCACAAGAAGCGACCGCAGGCAGTCACATCTATGCAGGCAGTATCGTCAAGCAGGGCGAGGCAAGCGGCACCGTTACGGGCACCGGTATCCACACATACTTTGGCCGCACAGCTCAGCTGGTCGGTTCAGCAAGAACGGTGAGTCACCTGCAGGAAACGATCGTCGGGATCGTCAAGTATCTCCTGGCACTCGACGTCCTGCTGGTTGTCGGTGTGCTTGTATATTCGCGCATCAATGGAGTTCCGTTTCTCGACACAATCTCTTTTTCGCTGATGCTGCTGGTCGCATCGGTCCCCGTTGCCCTGCCCGCGGTGTTCACTCTTGCCTCTGCTGTCGGCGCCCAGCAGCTTGTCAGCCGTGGTGTTCTGGTAACGCGTCTCTCAGCGATCGAGGAAGCGGCAGCCATGAGCGTGCTGTTCAGCGACAAGACGGGAACGATCACTGAAAATCAGCTGAAACTTGTGGATATCGTTCCTGCGGCGGGTAGGACACAAGATGAAGTTCTTCGGCTGGCACTGCTCAGTTCAGATGAACGATCGCAGGACCCCATCGACCTCGCCATTATTGCCCGCGCTCAAGAACTGAACGTCTCTGCTGGCACAGCAGTTGTCTCCAGCTTCACGCCTTTCGATTCGGCGACCAAGCGCACAGAGGCTACT
Source organism: Candidatus Cryosericum sp. (assembly GCA_049699855.1). Classification (GTDB taxonomy): domain Bacteria; phylum Caldisericota; class Caldisericia; order Cryosericales; family Cryosericaceae; genus Cryosericum. The sequence continues at coordinate 28,032 of JBNAWM010000003.1, read as the reverse complement.
GTGATACAGGATGGAATCAGCACCCGCATTGTCAAAGGCTCTCCCCAAATCGTTGACACGCTTGTCGGTGAAGGCCCTTCGCTGGCAGCCGATGTCGAGGCTCTGGCTGCACGGGGCAACCGGGTCCTTGCAGTGGCGGCCGGTTCAGGTGATCAGCTCACGATGGCTGGACTCCTTGCCCTTGAAGACCCGCCACGCAGCGACTCAGCTCAGCTCATTCACAATCTGAAAGACATGGGGATACGAGTAGTGATGGTGACGGGGGACACCCCAGAGACGGCACGGGCTATCGCCGGCCAGATCGGCCTCGGGGACCGTGCGTGTGACGCAGCTGCACTGCGCGACGAAAGCGGAAAGTCGACTGCACTCGACTGCGACATTGTCGCAGGAGTTCTCCCCGAGGACAAGTACACGCTGGTTCAGGTCTCCCAGCATGCCGGCAATGTGGTTGGCATGACGGGCGATGGTGTCAATGACGCTCCTGCCCTGAAGCAGGCCGAGGTTGGCATTGCAGTTTCCAATGCGACCGACGTTGCACGCGCGGCTGCCAGCGCTATCCTCACAAACCCAGGTCTGAGCGGCATTGTCACCGCTGTCATAACTGGTCGTCAAATCTACCAGCGGATGTTGAGCTATACCCTTAACAAAATCATAAAGACGCTCCAGATCGCCCTGTTTCTGGCTGTCGCTTTCTTCCTGACTGGCCGTTTCGTGACATCTCCGCGGCTCATTCTTCTCCTTCTCTTCGCCAATGATTTCGTGACCATGTCGCTGGCCTCCGATACAGCAACAGCATCTCGGCTTCCCGACCGATGGCGTGTGTCACAGCTCACAGGCAGTGCTCTTTTTCTGGCACTCGGATGGCTGATCGTGGCATTTGGTACACTGTATGCTGGAACAAGCCTTCTTCATTACAGTCTTCCGCAATTGCAGACGTTGATCTTCGTCATGCTGGTGCTGACGGGACAGGCCAATGTCTATCTCGTGCGAGAGCGCCGCCACTTCTGGCAGTCACGACCGGGACGAGCGCTTCTCCTGAGTACTCTGGGCGACCTGGTGGTGATCGGCTTCATGGCTTCACGTGGCATTCTCATGACGCCTCTCCCTTTGCGCGTCCTGGGTTTGACATTTCTGGCCATTCTCCTCTATGCCATAGTGCTGGATTTCTACAAGATTGCTGTATTCCGGTGGTTTCACATCTCCAGCTGAACCGCTTCAGTTCCTGTCTGAAGCTCGCGACTTCTGCGCCTTCGCCTTGACTCAGCTTGCCGCTATTCTACAATGAATCGATATAGAATGCGTTTCACCACGCACGAACGGAGGTTGACTTGCTATGAGAATAGGAATCCTTACAGGCGGCGGCGACTGCCCCGGGCTTAACCCGGCCATACGTGGCGCGGTATTCAGGGCGCTCGACTTTGGCGATGAATGCGTCGGTATTTCGGAAGGGTGGAAGGGCCTGCTGTCGCGCGAGACAGAACCCCTCGACCTCGATCGTGTCGACGAGATCATTGACCAGGGCGGCACCATCCTCGGAACGTCTCGGACGAATCCCTTCAAGAGTCCTCAGCTTGTTCAGCAAACAATTGACAATATCGCCGCTCTGGGGCTTGATGCCATCGTTGCCATTGGTGGCGACGACACGCTCGGCGTAGCCGCCAAGCTGGCGAAGATGGGCGTAAGGGTTGTGGGTGTTCCGAAGACCATGGACAACGATGTGTCGGGAACAGACTTCACGTTCGGCTTCGACTCCGCCGTCGGCGTAGCTCTGGATGCTTCAAGAAGACTGAAGGACACCGCACTGTCGCACCGTCGCATCCTTATTCTTGAGGTGATGGGCAGAAATGCCGGATGGGTTGCTCTTTACACAGGCATTGGTTCGGGAGCTGACTACACGCTCATTCCTGAAGTACCGATAGACTGGGATACCATGACCAATCAGGTGATGACCGCTTATAAGCGCAAGAAGTACGCTTTTGTCGTCGTCAGTGAAGGAGTCGAGGTAACCAAAGTGACAACCGAACAGCTGGACGACTTCGGACACATGCTGTTGCAGGATCGGGGCGTCGGACCAGAAATCGCCCGGATTCTCGAAGAACGAACGGGCATATCCACTCGCTCAGCCACCATTGGCCACATACAGCGCGGGGGAAGTCCGACGTTGTTTGACCGGATCCTGGGGTCGAGAGTCGGCGTCAAGGCAATTGAAATGATTCATGATGGCGAATTCGGCAGAATGGCGGCCCTGCATGGCACTCACATCGACTCTGTCCCCTTATCCGATGCCGTCGACAGACTCAAGACTGTTCCTCAGGAGTGGATAGACCTCCTGAAGGTCTTCTCCAAGTAACCATGAAACGCATCGGACTTCTGACCAGCGGCGGCGACGCCAGCGGCATGAATGCAGCCATTCGAGCAGTTGCACGCACTGCTGCATCGATGGGGATGGAGGCGATCGGATTCCAGCGTGGCTACGATGGGCTTGTATCGAATGCCTGGGTCGAACTTAATGCACGCAGTGTTTCCGGGATCCTGGAACTCGGCGGAACCATCCTTAAAAGTGCTCGCAGTGAACTTTTCCGAACTGAGGAAGGCCGCCGGCAGGCTGCACTTGTCGTTCAACAAAATCAGCTGGACGGCATGGTCATTATTGGAGGAAATGGCTCACAAACGGGGGGTTATCTCCTGGCCCAACTCGGCGTACCGGTCGTCGGAGTCGCTTCGACCATCGACAACGACCTGTATGGGTTTGACTATACCATCGGATTCGATACCGCAGTCAACATCGCCATCGACGCCATCGACCGCATTCGAGATGCAGCGGAAGCGCACGATCGGGTCTTTGTCGTTGAAGTCATGGGAAGAGACAACGGTTCGATCGCTCTCGAGGCTGCACTTGCAACCGGTGCGGATATTGTTCTGACGCCAGAACTCCCGTTCAGCATCCCACGCATCATCACGCGCCTGCACGATGACGTGATGGCGCAGAAGAAACACCACATCATCGTCATGGCGGAGGGTGCCGGGCATGCAGAAGAACTGTCCCAGTACATCAACGCCCATCTGCCCGTGGAATGCCGGGCAACTGTTCTCGGATATGTCCAGCGGGGTGGCAGTCCGACGCGCTTTGACCGTATTCTGGCCGGTACCTCGGGCGAGGCGGCTGTCGTTGCTCTCAGCGAAGGGAAGTCTGGCGTCGTTGCGGGCACCCGCAATGGGCACATTGTCCTTCAGGAGACTCTCGAAGCCGTCACTCGTCGCAACCTGCTCAAGCCGGAACTCGTGGAGCTGCTGAAGCGAGTCTCGATCTAGGACTGCAGCCCCCGGAGAGCGCAATTTGGGCCGAGTCTTCAAGTCGCTGACCTTTCAGATTATTGTCACCGCCTTGCTCATCGTGGGCATCTCGATGGCAATTCTCAGCAATCGTCTCATTGTCGACTTTCAGGATCAGCTGATCACCAAAGAAACGGAAACCCTCCAGGCGATAGGGTCGCAGGCTGTCGAACGGTGGAACCGCATGTACCGCGAGCTGTACAGCAGCTACAAGTTCAACACACTTTCGCAGGAAAAACAAAACGCTCTGCTGAGCATCTTTCTCTCCAAATCCTACAATGACTACATTGCTCTTTTCAAGAGCAACTTCCCCAACGTCAGCATCGGCTATCAGGTGAACCTTTTCAGCCCGAGCCTGGTGTATCTCGGTGATGCCTCCCGGAACCCTTTGTCCAAGTTGACTGTTGCACTTCCCCTCAAAGCTGGGACGCAGACGCTTGGTTATCTGATCGTCGACCGAGACATGCCCCAAGTTCTAGCTCCTCTTCAACGCGTTCGTTTCGAGGCCTTCAAGACCTCGACCATTTCCATCGCCGCGAGTGGTGCCGCTACGATCGTCCTGCTGGCCTTTTTCCTTATCCGCCTGCTGGCATTGCGAAGAAGCGTCGTCCGACTGGGGACCAACCTTGATGCACGCGTTCCTCAGGGTGGCGGCGAACTGGGAGAGATCTCACGAGCGGTGGCAAACCTTGCTCTCTCGCTGAAGCGGAGCATCGAAGAAGCAAAGCAGACAGAGGCTCTCAAGACCCTTGGCATCTTCACGACCGGCATCGCTCATGAGGTACGCAACCCCCTGACAAGCATCAAGGGCTACGCCAGCCTGCTGGAAAAGAAGCTTCAAGGACGACCCGAGGCAAAGTACGTCGTTCCCATCCGCAGTGAAGCCGACCGCCTGGAGCTGCTCGTCAAGGATTTGCTTACCTTTGGACGTCCATCTCCGATTCAGCCTGTACCTTTTGACTTGGCCGAGTTCTTCGGCTCACTTGGCGAACTCATGAATCAGCAGTTCGAGGAAGGGCATGCCGTACTCGACCTTCAGGTGCCGCACATCACCGTCACATGGGACGCCCGCCAGACAGAACAGATGTTCATGAATCTTCTGCAAAACGCTATTCAGGCCCTTCAGGACAAGAACGGCGGGGCAGTCACTGTCGTGGCCAGGACAGATGCCGACCGAGTCATTGTGGAGGTACGCGACACCGGCGTGGGGATCCGAGACGAGGACAAGCCAAAGATGTTCACTCCCTTCTTCACCACCAAGGAACACGGAACGGGCCTCGGTCTCCCCATCTCTCAGAAGATTGCATCCATTCACAATGGAGTCATCACCTATGAGAGCAGTGCGGGGGTCGGCACTACGTTCACAGTCAACATGCAGCGAGTCGTGAATCCTGCTGTTTGACTCACGTCTCAAAACCGGTAGACTGTCTAATTGGCCATGAAAATGCAAAGCAAGCTCATCCTGGTTGTGGATGACGAAGAGAACATACGCGAGCTCTTGCGCGAATCACTCGAAGACGAGGGTTACCGGGTGAACGTTGCCAAGAATGGCCAGGAAGCCGTCGAGAAAGTCAGAGCCATCAACCCGGACACCGTCCTCATGGACGTCAAAATGCCGATCATGAGCGGCATGGACGCCTTTCTCAAAATCAAGGAGTTCCAGCCTGACCTTCCCGTCATCTTCCTGACCGCGTTCGGCTCGTCTGACCTTGCCATCTCCGCGATGAAGTCTGGTGCTTACGATTATCTGACCAAGCCGTTCGATATCGATGAAGTCAGAATCAAGGTGAAACGGGCGCTTGAACTGCGCGAGTTGTCGTCCATGTCAGGACGTGTGCGCCCCGAGGACCTTCCCTTCATTAACAGCGATGAGCTTGTCGGCCAGAGTCCCCTGATGCAGGAGCTTTACAAGCAGATTGGCAAAGTCGCCAGTTCCGATGCGACGGTGCTTGTCCTTGGAGAATCCGGTACTGGCAAGGAGCTCGTCGCCAAGGCGATTCACAATAACAGCCACCGGAAGGACAGGGCGTTCATTGTCGTCAACTGCGCCGCTATTCCCGAAAACCTTCTTGAAAGCGACCTCTTTGGACATGAAAAGGGTTCCTTCACCGACGCTTTTGAGACCCATATCGGCAAGTTTGAACAAGCTTCCAGCGGAACCCTTTTCCTCGATGAGATTGGAGACATGTCTCTGCCGCTGCAAGCCAAACTCCTGCGAGTCCTTCAGGATGGAGGTTTTGAAAGGGTCGGCGGTCGAGAGCATCTCACATCGTCGGCTCGAGTCATAGCGGCGACCAATCAGGACTTGACGAGACTGGTGACTGAGCGCAAGTTCCGCGAGGATCTCTTCTATCGATTGAACGTCATTACCCTGAGACTGCCTCCATTGCGCGAGAGACGGGGCGACACCGCATTGCTGGCCCGGCATTTCCTGCGCAAGTATGCGGCCAAGTATGGGCGGGACGTCACGGACATTGCAGATGAAACTCTGGAGCGACTCACGGCTTATTACTGGCCGGGAAACGTCAGAGAATTGGAGAATGCGATCGCCCGCGCTGTCATCGTCTCGCAGGCGCGCGTGCTGCTGCCTGAGACTGTTGAGCTTGGATCACAGCCGATCGTGCGCCGCCCCGATGATTCTGCCAGCCCTGAATGCCAGCCAGCCACAGCCGAACAGCCGCAATCGCCTTCAAACAATGGCAGTGGAGGGCTTCGACTGTCGGACGCCATTCAGCAGATGGAGATCGACATGATTCGCAAAGCCCTGCGCGAATCTGGCGGGAACAAGACAAAAGCGGCCCAGATTCTCGGGATTTCACGCAAATCTCTCTTCAACAAGATCCGTGACTACAAACTTCAGGACAGAGACCAATAACAACGGCTCCTGCCACTCAGCCTGTCACCCCTGTGACATTGCCAGACATGTTTCAACAGTTCTGTGACTGCATCGCGGTGAGAGGTTTGACCGGCAGCTTCCTTTTGTCGGGCCAGTTCGCGCCGGGCGTGTAACAAGGCTTCAGTAAGCGCTTATGCATACCAATCGAGGGGGCAGGATCGCGGCTGTTGTGGCATCGGCGTTTGTCTGGGGCACCTCCTTCACTGCTTCGAAGCTGGCTCTGCGTTTCATCCCACCGCTCTCGCTCGCCTGGGTACGCTTTGTGCTGGCCAGCATGATCCTGTTTGCCTGGATGCTTCTCCGCCACGAGAACCTGCGCCTCACCCGCAAGGAGGCTTGGGTGATGGCCCTGGGCGGCATCCTGGGCTACACGCTGAATCACATCTTCGAGAATGTCGGACTCGCACTTTCAACTGCATCGGAGATCTCGCTGATGATGGGTATCTTCCCAATCCTGTCACTCCTGGTCGAGAGCATCGCGTATCACCGGAAGTTCTCCCGCCAGGCACTCGCTGGCGTAGCCCTTTCCGTTGCAGGAGTGGTTCTCATCATTGATCCACGATCCATGACTGGCGCCCTTGCAGGAAGGCGCCTGCTCGGAGACGGTCTGATCGTGCTGTCAGGCGTCTGCTGGGCTTTTTACAGCATTCTCGTGAAGAGCCTGTCTGAAACCAGCTCAGCCAGCAGAACGGCCATGTTTCAGATGTTGTTTGGCAGCATCGTCCTGCTGCCCCTGATCGCGCTGTTCGAACGACCGACCCTGCAGGTACCGTCTTCTGCTGTCTGGGCCGTTTTTTACCTGGCGATCTTCTGTTCCGTTGGCGGATACTCTCTGTACAATTATGGAGTTGCTGGAATGACATCGACCCAGGCCGTGAACATTTTGAACTTGATACCCGTTTTTGGGGTTCTGACGTCCTGGGTCATTCTGCACGAACAGATGACGCTTATGCAGCTTGCCGGCGGCGGCGTGGTCCTCGCAGGGGTGTTTCTCAGCCTGCGCGACTCTTCGACTTCGGCTTCTCTTTCATCACAACAACTGGACCAAGGACCGTAGGCCCCACATGGCATCCCACGACACATGACACCCTGTTATACTCCACCGGCACGTGAAGAACCGATTCCATCCAGTCCCCGAATTCCTTAGCCTCATCCCAATTGTCGGCCCAGTGGAGCCCTGCTGACTCAACTCCATACGAAGCCATTTCCATCACCAGCTCCTTGAGGCGTTCCTTGCCGGCTTTGATGGTCCGTATTTTGTCATGGGTTACCATACGCCCCTCATCGTCGAACCAGACGATCGGCTTGAGCTGGATGATCGTGCCGATGAGAGCTTGCGCTCCAGTGAGGCGGCCACCCTTGTACAGCCAATGCAACGATTCCATGATGAAGTAGACCCACGTGCGATCCCGCAAATCGCCCAGCGCCTGGACAATTTCTGCGCGGTCTTTCCCCTCGTCCGCCATCTTCTTGGCCAGTCTGCCCATGTTGAGCTGACAGTACCCACTCTGTCGCGAGTCGACGATCGAAATCCGGTCCTCGGCTCCCAGCGTGGCTGCTGCGACGTGAGCCGCATTGACAGAGCCCGAAATCGCTCCAGAAATCATGACACAGACAACCTCATCGCCTGCTTCTATGATCGGCCTGAAGATACGGACCAGGTCATCAGGATTTGTCTGTGCACTCTCAAAGATAACGCCCTCGCGTTCCTTCCGGTAGAACTCAGCTGGCTTGATATCCACTCCGTCGCGGTAAAGCGTCTCCCCCTGGCGAATATAGAGGGGAACCATGATGATGCCAGCTTTATCAAAGTCCTCTACGGTCATGCCGCAGGTCGAGTCCATGACTACTTTGATCATAGGATTCCTTTCCGGGGCGCGCTTGGCGGCCGCCGATCACCAGGCAGTGACTGGACCTGGAATGCAACTCATTGCTCGATGCGACGCTGTTGCCTGCAAAGCAACTGACCTTTTGGACGCGAAGCCCGCTTCATGCCTTCATAATGACGCACGGCCCAAGCAGGTCGGGGCCTGTATGCACACCAAGCACACATGAGAGCTTGGTGTACGAGACAGGCACCTGGAGGATTTGCTCCATTTCATCGTGAAACTCCTGTGCCTCGTCCAGGTTGTCCGGCCAATGAAGTGTTGCCGCTTCGACGCCATTCTTTCCGGCTTCTGCGACGAGCTGACGCATGCGCGTCTTTGCTACTTTGAGGGTCCGAGTCTTGTCATAAGACGTCATGCGTCCCGCCTCATCGAACCAGACAATGGGGTTCAGTTTGACAACCGATCCCACAAAGTACTGAGCCCCTGTCAGGCGTCCTCCATGGAACAGCCATTTCAACGATTCCATGATGAAATACGTCCGAGTTCGCTTGCGGATGTCGGCCAGCGTTTGAACAATTGCGGCTCGGCTCTCTCCGGCCTGGGCCATTTTCTTTGCCGTAAGGCCAAGGTATGCCTCTCCATAACCCGATTCCAGCGAATCGACAATCGTGATCTTGTCTTCGGCTCCAAGGGTCTGGGCTGCGAGGTGCGCTGCATTGACCGATCCAGAAATCGCGCTTGAAATGAGCACACATACGATTTCATCGCCTGCCTCAAGGATTGGCTTGAACACAGAGATCAGGTCGGCCGGATTTGTCTGCGCCGTTTCGAAGAGAGTCCCCTCCCGTTCACGTCGATAGAACTCCTGAGGAAAAATATCGACCTGCTCGCGATAGAGCTTTTCTCCATCCCGGACATAGAGTGGGACCATGGTAATGTCAGCCTGTTCAAACTCCGCCCTGGTCATGCCGGTAGTGGTATCCATGACAACTCGTATCATCTGCCATTCACCTCCACATGTGACAGTGTATAGTCTACCAGAAAACTTCGTTCGCTCCAGCTTGCTGGCAGGAAGATTTCTGGAAACTCGGTAGAAATCCTCGTTGTATCGCTCCAGCATTGCAATTCAACATGTCAGTCATACAATGTCCAAGGTTGGCCGCATGCTCGTGACCAACAGAAGGTGGAGACAGCATGAGACAGTCAGCACGTTCTTCCATAGCGATATGCACGACCGCGAGGCCCTCATGAAGCGTTTCATTCGCGTCGCAGGACGCCCCGTTGCCATTTCGCTTCTAGCCCTGCTGGCCTGGTCGGTCTTCGGGACACGCCCGCTCTTCTACCTGGCGGCGTTCCTGACGTGCTACACGTCCATCATGGTTCCGCTTGTTCTGAAGACAAGTGACCGGGCAACGGTCAACAAACGCGTACAGCATTCGGTTGTCCAGATGAAATCTCAGGATTTGCTGACCCTCACGCTTGACAACATTCCTGTTCGATTTCCTCTCTCCGTTTCTCTTCGACCGCTTCTTCCAGAGTATATCATTCTCGACAACTCGTCATGGCACCGCCGAACCTGCACTCTGGAGTTTCATGTCAATCGCCGAGGCGTCTACGAGATCGGAGGAGGCGTCTTGACCGTGACAGATCCCCTTCAACTGTTCAAGATCAGCAAGCGCATCCCTGCGGACCAGCAGCTCACGGTCTTTCCCACCGTTCTTCCCCTCGAAAAACTGCGTATCTCTCTGACGTCTCCGCTTGATGGCCAGCGCGTCAAGTTTGCTCCAAACTACGATGTCTCACAGCTGGCGGGGGTCCGACCATATCAGAACGATCCGATGAACCACATACACTGGAAGATGAGCGCTCACAAGGGCGAGCTCATGGTGAAGGAATTCGCTCCGTCGGCATCAAAGACGATCGTTGTCCTGCTCAATCTGACGCTCCGCCGCGAGCCCAGCTTCACCATGGAAACATTCGAGGACTACATGACGATGGTGGGTGCGAGCATCCTTCAGTACGCCTATGACCACAAGCTACCGTTTGGCCTCACGGTTCTGGGCGAGCAGACGCTGTCGACAGATGGCTTTTCAAAGGACCCGACGCACTTGTTTGCCAGCTATCGGCTGCTGGCTCAGGCGCGTGGCACGATCGACAGGCAGCCAGACAGCACGGTGTTCCTTGATTACCTGAGAAAGGAACGACTTCGCATCCCTCCACGCTCTCAATTGTTTCTTATCCAGCATGAACTCAAAGAAGAGGAGATCGGTGCCCTGTTGCGCATGGAAGCACAGTTCTCCCGCATCTCCATCGTGCTGTTTCCCTATGGCAGTTTCCTTCTCTATGGAGAGCGTGAAGTTCCCTATTTCATGCCCGACCTCGAACAGATCGCCCAACTCAAGAAAACACAAAAGGTACTTCGTGATGCCAGTGTCGACCTTTCCATCATCGGCCTCAATGATACTCTTGCCGCTCTGGGAGAAGCCTAGTCATGGAACGTGACAAATTCCTTCTGCATCTCGGCTTCACAACCACTGCCACGCTTGTCATCTTCTGGATTGCGCGCGCCACGATCCCAGCCTGGATCGTCCTGCCTGCTCTGGCCATTGTCATAGCAGCTCCATGGCTCCAGCAACACAAACTCATCTGGGAAGCCGTTATCGCCCTCATACTCCTGAGCATCGTTGCTACCAATGGTCAGCGGCTTGCGATGGATTATGCGGCTCGGTACCGCGAGTTTTTCTTCCTTCTGGTCCCAATGCCCTTCTATGCGGGAGTCATTGTCACCAGACTGAGAATCCCCGGTGAACCTGTCTATCTTTACAGCGTCGCCTGGCTGGGACTTCTGGCAACACTGGATCTGGAAGGTGCCTCGGTTACAATTCCGGCACTGTCTCTGCTGATCCTGCTGTCAGTCCTACTCTCAGAGTCAACCAAGGACCAGCAGGAATTGCTTCAGCAACTGGTTCCTGTCGCACTCGTCCTCCTCGGCATCACTCTTCTGTCGGTTCTCCTTCCTGTCGAGACAGGTCCTCTGGGTGCAACTACAGCCCGTAATCTACAGGCTTTTCTCTTTGGACGCTCAACAAGTGTGGACTATGTTCTTGGTCACCATGGAACCAACTGGTGGCGGCCCTGGCCGACGGCCGGTTCAAGCCTGCTGAGGTCATGGCTGTTTCGCGTCTCATTCGTCGAGGAGTTTCATGTTCTTTCTCGTTCACTCTTGCTTGCTCCACTGACACTCCTGCTCGCCTGGGTGTTTGTTGGAGGCGTTCTCCAGCAGGGCCCCGGAAAATCACTTCGCAAACTGCTTCCTTCGCTCATACTCGCAGCAGGCATGGGTCTTTCTTTTCTCCTGCTTATCAGCCTCCACGCCAAGTGTCTGGACACCCTGATGTTTGGAGCCACATCACCGTGGATGGTCAATGGAACCCTGCTGGTGCCAAAATCCTGGAACATGTTTCTTGCCCTGCGAGCCAAGGTTAACTTCTTTGCATCGCCCTCCATTATCGTACTGCAGCTGATCGTGCGGAATCTCTCGATCCTTTCGGTGCTCTTCTCCATCATTATTTCTGTGAGACAGGCACTCGCAACACAGTGGGATCGCCTCGAAGGAATTGGGCGGCGGCGAGACCGCATTGTTATCGAGCGAACCATCAAAAGGATACGGAGCCTGGATGACGATGAACTGCTCCGTGACCCGCGTGGAACCATCATTGCGCTTTTCTACATGGCGGCAAACGCTCTCTATCCACTGGATCTTGCAATGGTACGAGGTGAAACCCCAACCGAGCTCTCAGGTCGGGTGGCGCGATGGTATCCCGACCTTGCTGAGCAGATTGACATTCTGGGAAGACTGTTCTATGTCGCCCGCTACTCTGAAGCAGAGATTCATCCGGATCAGGTAGTTCTGGCAAGGAATGCCTATCAGAAACTGCTGGAACTGCTCAAGGCTGAAGCCCAGCACCCGCGCATCAAGACCGAGGGGGCGTTGCCCTCAGCCAGGTAACCGCAGGCACCGCACCATGCGTGCGGCAGCGAGGCACCGTGGAGACACTTGGAAGTCACCGACCAGCAGGGCGCCTGTCGCAGGAAGAGGCAGAACCAGCGAATCGTCATTCTTTCCTCTATGCGCTCCTTTCGACCGGCAGAACTGGTTTCATCGCTTCCGTGTTCATCCTTCTCATTGCCGCGACGTCTCACAATCCTTCATTCGTGGTTGCAGGCTGCGTGGCACTCCTGTATACAACCCTCCTGTGCAGCATGATGCTTCTCGAAAAGCGCCGGATCGTCATGAAGACTACCCTTCGTCACAGTGTCACCGCAATCTCCGATCCAAACGCCATCACTTACCTGGTGTCGGGGCATGGACAGAACAGCCCCTTGCTTCTTGCCGTGGAACCTCGATTCCCTTCGTATGTTGTTCCCCACCACCGAGAAAGCGACGGGGCCTCAGTCGTCTTCTTTGATGCAACGCGCAAGGGTCAATATGCCATGGGTGCCGCCCGCATCCTCATCCAGGATCCGCTCCGCATTTTCCATACCGAGCGTACTTTCGACGCCTCGCTCACGCTTACCGTTGTGCCGCGCCCCATTCCACTTTCAACCCTGCACATTGCCCTGACCTCGCCCATTGACGGCCAGCGCATTCGCTACGCCCCCAATGTCGATACCAGCCAGCTTACTGGAACGCATCCCTACGACGGCGAGTCTATGAACCGCATTCACTGGAAGGCCAGTGCTCATACCGGAACCCTCGTTGTCAAAGATTTTACCCCGTCGGCATCCCAGACGGTTATCCTCATGGTAGACTACTCGGTCAGTCATGACACGGTCTTTCCGCTGGAGACACTGGACAATACCCTTTCTACTGCTGCGGCAAGCATGCTCCGCTATGTTCATGACCACAAGCTGCCGTTTGGCCTGGTAACGCTTGGATCTGCGGTGGAGTGGACCGATACCGGCCGCGACAGTATGCACCTTTATCGCTGCCTGGCAGGAATCGCGAGAGCGGCTCCCACTCGGCGTGAAGAATCAGAGCCCATCTCGAACTGGCTCGTCCGCAATACTCGTGCCATCCCTGCCCAATCTCAGCTCATCGTCCTGGCGCACGAGGCGAGCGAAAGCGAGATCGTTCACCTGCTCAAACTGCGCGACCGATTCTCACGCATCGTTCTCATCTTGTTCCCCGCAGGCTCCTTTCTCATGCCGGGCGAGCATCGAGCTCCCTGCTACTTCAGGGATACATCGGAGTTGTTGCATCTTCGTTCGCTTCAGCATAGACTGAAAGAAAACAGGATCGAACTGGTTGTTGTTGGACTCAATGACCCTCTGACGGGGCAATGATGCACGGGGAGGTAAACACATGGATGCACAGCGTCTCGCCCGCCTGATTGTTGCCAATGCTTCGTGTTTCCTGGCGTACTGGATTGCCCGGCTTGCCGTTCCCTGGTGGTTTGGCATTGCCGCGTTCGTCATCCTGAATATCGCCCTGCAACACCGCAACCAAAGACTCTTCCGAGTCTATCACGGTCTCCAGACATGCCTCCTCATCATCTATCTTGCTCTGACCGCCAGCCGACACACCCTGCAGGAGCTCATTGCGATTCTCCTGCTCGCAGTGCTGTTCGAAGTGTACTTTTGGCTTGCTGGCAACTTTGTTCTTGCTGCGGAATCGCCAGTGCACTTCCTTCGCTTAGCTATTCTTGCCTGCTGCTATGCCATCTTTGGCAATACCGATCCTCTCATCCCCGCTGTCGTTCTGGTGATCATGCTGGCTTCATCCATGCTTTCTGCCGTGACGACCCTCGACCCGAATGCTCTAAAGCGTCTTATCCCAGGGTTTGTCATTCTCGTCATCGTGTTTGCGGCAGCAGTCGCCTCTCCCATCATGCGAGCTCCCACGCTGCCCACCGCAGCAGTCTGGCTTGTTCCGGGAACGCCTTCTTCAACGCCGGTACCTTCCGGGACAGGGAGCGTTTCCATCGTTCCCCCCGTTCTCACTCTACGCCGGATTCTGCAGGATCACTTCTGGGAGCTATTCGGCTTCATGTACGTTCCCCTGGCCTTCATGAGCGCCATGCTGGCGGCCGCAATGATCCTCTCCATTTCGGTCCTCCACAACACGTGGCGCAAGACCATTCGCCTCCTCATTTTCCCTATCAGCCTAGTAACAACGGCCCTCCTCTTCACCATTATCTACACAGGGACCAAGACTGCGCAGATATTGAACAGCATTGGTGAGGCCGGCCGTCTGGGAATCGACAACTTCAACGACGTCATCGATCTGCTGAGAACCGAACGAATCCTCCCCGACAAACAGACAGAGGTAAAACCAACGCTGGAGGCAATCGCAGCGGCAGTCTACTGGATCGGGTCCAGTCTTCTCCTTGTCTCTCTCGTGGCCAGTATTCGAGATATGGTCTTCGAGTTTCGCCATGAAGTTCTTTTGTCCCTGCTCGAACACTCAGATCGCAAAAAGACCATGAGAGCGATCCGTGGCCTGGTCTCCATGGATCAGGAATCGCTGCTTCAGGATCCAGTAACCAGCATCACGGCGCTCTTTGCGCTCGGCGTTGAAACCGTTGCGCAAATTGGTCCGCGTCTGAGGCGCGGAGAGACTGCTACAGAATTCGCTCAGCGTGTTGTCACAGAGGTGCCTGCATGCTCCAGCGAGCTGAACACACTTGCAGATCTGTTTGTCAAAGCGAGGTATACGCCTTTGAGTGTTGGCGGTGAAGATGTCCTGACGGCAAAGAAGAGTCTTCAGGAGCTGAGGGTCTGCGCTCGCAACCTGCGCAGTGAAAAGGCTCGGACACAGAGGCAGACCCGCCGCCAGCATTGATTTTGAGCCAGCCGGCCTATAATGGTAAGGTCGGTAGAAGATCAGAGAGGGAGCAGACAATGAACGAAAACTTGAACAAGGCCATAACGTACGTCGAGCAGTACTTTGTCGGGAAGAATACCGTCGTCGATATCGCCTTTTCCACCGTTCTGGCAGGCGGACACATCTTTCTCGAGGATGTGCCGGGTCTAGGCAAGACGACGCTGGCTAATCTCATCTCCAGGTCTCTTGGACTTGAATTCAAACGCATTCAGTTCACCCCCGATCTCCTGCCCTCCGACATTTCCGGAGTGTCTGTTTATGACCAGAAAACGCAGGAGTTCAGATTGAAGCGAGGGCCTATCTTCACCAATCTCCTGCTGGCGGACGAGATCAATCGCGGAACGCCCAAGACGCAGTCTGCACTTCTCGAGGCCATGGCTGAATATCAAGTAACGATCGACGGTACCATCGTGAAACTCGAGCGTCCTTTCTTTGTCATGGCTACGATGAACCCGATCGAATACGAAGGAACCTTCCCACTTCCCGAGGCCCAGCTGGACCGCTTCATGACACGCCTCACGATAGGCTACCCGAGCAAGGAGAAGGAAGAGGAGATCGTCACCGGTTTCTATGCACGCTCAAGAATCATCAGTGATGACGTCCAGATCATTTCCCGTGAAGAACTGATCGCCATGCAGAAAGAGGTCGAAACGGTCTTCATCGCCTCTGAACTCATCAGCTATATCGTTTCGCTGGTCGATGCGACTCGGCATGATGACACTGTCTACCTTGGCCTTTCGCCACGCGGCAGCATTGATCTCATGCGCCTCGGCAAAGCATATGCGTACCTCCAGAATCGCAGCTTTGTCATTCCGGACGACATCAAAACCGTTTTTCCTTTTGTCGCTGGTCACCGTCTCATCCTTCAGGCCGAAGCACGCCTGCGTGGCGTCACGACCACTGAAGTTGTGACCACCACTCTCAAGAACGTCCCGATCCCCAAACTCGCAGACTACAGCAAGCAATGAGTCAGTACGCACGTACTGCCTCTCGAGGTGTGGCTCTTGGAGCCGTGCTGGCGTTGTTGTGGTTCATCATGGGAGGGAATGCGCTCTTTCTCGCGGCCTGCATAGTTCTTCTGTACAGCCTGGTGATGCCTCTCGTCCTGGTACGCTCCCTGGACCGGGCAAGCATCTCTGTCACGCTCAAACACCGACTTGTGATGATGGGAAAGCCCGACATGGCAAACATAACCCTGGGCGAAACCGGCTCGTGGAACCCGGTGAGATACCACCTTGCCATGAATCTGCCCCCTTATCTCATCAGGAAACTTGAGCGACCTGCGCCGCGCGGTTTGACGATCTTTTTCGAGGTCAATCGCCGCGGCGAATACCGGCTGGGCGACACCACAGTGACAGTCGAAGACATTTTTGGGGTCTTCTCGCTCAGCCGCGTTTTTCCCGGTTCAGAGTATGTCACCGCCTTTCCGCGTCTGCTCTCCTTTCCGCGCCTGCGCATCGCCCTGACCTCCCCTCTGGATGGACAGCGCGTGCGCTTCGCCCCCAATTATGACACAAGCCAGTTGACGGGGATCCATGCGTATGCAAACGATCCCATGAACCGCATTCACTGGAAGGCCAGTGCCCATGCGTCAACGCTGTATGCCAAAGACTTCAGCCCAAGCGCGTCCAAAACGATCGTTATTCTCCTCAATCTGACGCTGCGCCATACTCCTATCTTCGACACCGATGCATTCGAAGACTATCTGTCGACGGTCGCTGGCTCCATCGCCAACTATGCCAACGATGCTCACCTCCCCTTTGGACTTATTGTGCTGGGCCAGGAACAAAGCAGCAGTGGTTTTGGAAATGGCGGAGCACATCTTGTCAAATGCCTTTCAATACTCGCGCGCGCGCGTTCCGCCCTCGAACCCGATCCGGACAAAGCCATTTTCCTGGACTACCTGCAAAGCAGGCGGTTTGCTATTCCACCGCGTTCGCAGCTGTTTCTCATCCAGCAGGAAATGACTGAGGCGGAAATTGGGATATTGCTCAGGATGCGCGCCCAGTTCTCCAGGTTGTCGATCGCCCTGTTTCCTCAGGGGAGTTTCCGTCACTACACTGAGCACGAGACCCCCTATTTCATGCAGGACTACGCTCAGATAGATCGTTTGAGAACAGTTCAAAAGGTTCTGCGGGGGGCTGGCGTAGATCTGTCCATCATCGGGATCAACGACACCTTGCAGTCTCTTTCGGAGATCTGAAATGACGAAGCGTCTCGGTTGGTCCGACGATTCTGCCCAACGGCTTCTGATGGCGGCTGTGGCCGGCTTCCTTGCCTGGTGGCTTGCCCGTGCTGCCGTGCCGGCGCCCTTCGCACTCCTGCCGTGTGTTGCGCTGGCAATGGCGCTTGCTGCGCGCCGTCCTGGACTGACCTGGCTCCTCTGGGGACTGGGGATCGCCGGCTTGACTGTTGTTCTTCTCACAACCCTGCGCTCACCACACACCGAGGTTGTCCTGGCCACGGTGGCGCTGGCACTTGTCTTTGCTGGACTGACAGCGGGAACGTCCGCACTTGTCATATCGCGTGGGTTTCCACGCTATTCCGCCTCACTCATCGTTTGGTTCGCCATTGTCTCCACGGTGACGGGCGAAGTCCAGGGTTGGACGGTGCCCATAGCCCTCGCAGTTCTTGCAGGTACAGCCGCTGTTGCCAGCTGGCAGAAATCGCCGCAACGACACAATCTGCGACCTCTTATCCTTCTTCTCACCATCCTCATGTTCATGGTGATCGCTGCGGGCATTTTGCCAGTGGGCCGTTCTCCAGTACAGGGACCTCTTGCTGAGGCTGTCCAGCATGCTTTCTCGCCCACTGCTCACCTGCCTCCTTCCTCCGGGCCGAAAACCCCCGAGGTCACACCCGAGACAGGCCCAGCCCCGCTGATCCGCTATGCCGCACCTTTGTTCAACTTGTGGGTCGACACGCTGACCCGGGTGCTGACGCCACTGGCAGTGCCTCTGATTCTCGGATTGATGACCCTGCTTGTGGGACTCCTCATGCTGCTCCTTATCACCCGAAACCCGCTCTCGCATGTTCTGCGCATGCTGACCCTCCCACTCCTCCTTCTGGGCGCCGTCGTCGCCGCTGTCTTGATTGCTTCGAGCCTCCAGCTGCCGCACGGGCCTGCGCTCATAAAGCTCTATCAACAGCTGGCGGCTGTCAGTGGACTCGCCAAAGCCCAGCAGCCTGCGGCTGTCGGTCAGGCGCTTCATGAGGTAACGCGCTCAGTACCATCCTGGCTTCAGGTGCTCGGCGCTGTCACTGCCTCTGCCGCCACTCTCGCTATTGTCATAAGCGTAGCTCTTATCCTCTCGAAGGCGATTTTTGATACGCGCTTCGGCTTCCTTCTCAACATTCCGGATCCCCGGGAACGCAAACGAATAGCCGTATCCATCCGCCGCGTGGCGTCACTCGATGAAGCATCTCTGGCCGCCAACCCTCGAGAGGCGGTCATTGCCCTGTTCTACATGGGGGTAGCTGCTCTCAAAGATATGGCCATCACTCTTGCCCGAGGCGAAACGCCGGAGGAGCTGGTTCTCCGAACGCGCCAACGCTCCGAAGTTGTTTCATCGTGCCTGGAAAGCCTCGCATCTGGCTTCTATGTCGCCCGCTACTCCAAGCAGGATGTGGACCTCGGGCAGGCGAGCCACGCGCGTGAAGCCTATTTGGAGCTTCTGTCTGCAGTGCGGGCCGAGACCGGGGCAAAGAGGGCAAATCGGCAGCAGCCCATCACGTTCTAAAAATCTCGTGCGCCGGAAGAACTGAACCCTATGGAAGAAATGAATCCTTGTCAAGCCCCTGCACCGCATCTTCACAATACTTGACGCACCTGCCGGCGGCCCTAAAATGAATCCATGCCAGTTGAAGGCCTCAGAGCCTGAGTATCCTGTGCAGAACAATTCACGGCCATCGATGATATCAGGGGGCGACACATGCGATATGTAATCAAGCGCACAGGCGAGAAGGTGGAGTTTGACCCGGCGAAAATCCATGCAGCCATTGCGAAAGCAGGCAAAGCTACAAAGGAGTTCGACGAAGCCGAGGCCGACCGCCTCACACGCATCATTGTTGCCCAGATTCCTGATGACATTGCGACCGTTGAGCAGATACAGGACCTGGTTGAGCAGACGCTCATGGAGTCACGCCATCACAAGACTGCCAAAGCGTACATCCTGTACCGCGAGCAGCATCGCAAACTGCGTGACCTGAAGACGCTTCTTGACCCGCGCGAAACCATCCAGAAGTACCTGGAGAAACTCGACTGGCGTGTCAATGAGAACTCCAACACCAGTTACTCCCTTCAAGGGTTGAACATGCACCTGGCCACCAGCGTCGTCAGCCGGTACTGGCTGAATGAGGTGTATCCCCCCGAGGTTCGCGATGCGCACGTGGGCGGTGATCTCTACATTCATGACCTGGGCTACCTGGCTGCCTACTGTGTGGGCTGGGATCTCAAGGATCTCCTTCTCAGGGGACTGGGTGGCGTCTATGGCAAGGTCGAGAGCAAACCCGCCAAGCATTTCCGATCAGCCCTGGGGCAGATGGTCAACTTCATCTTCACCATGCAGGGTGAAGCAGCCGGAGCACAGGCGTTCAGTTCCGTCGACACCTACCTCGCACCCTTCATCCGCAACGATCACTTGCGCTATGATGAGGTGAAGCAAGCTGTTCAGGAGTTTGTCTTCAACATGAATGTTCCAACGCGCTCGGGATTCCAGTCCCCCTTCAGCAACATCACGCTGGACTTGAAACCACATGGTGCCACAGCAGGCGAACAGGCGATCATTGGAGGTCAGCCCATCGACGAAACATACGCCGAATTCCAGCCCGAGATGGACATGTTCAACAGAGCCTTTGCAGAGGTCATGCTGGCAGGTGACTCAAAAGGACGGGTCTTTTCGTTCCCCATCCCCACCTACAACATCACGAGAGACTTTGACTGGGCGAATCCCGTCTATGACCCCATCTTCGAGATGACAGCCAAGTTCGGCATTCCATATTGGAGCAACTTCGTGAACAGCGACATGAGTCCGGACGACACGCGTTCCATGTGCTGCCGCCTCCGGCTCGACACGCGTGAATTGCAGAAGAGGGGTGGCGGACTGTTCGCGGCAAACCCGCTCACTGGATCGATCGGCGTTGTCACCATCGACCTCCCACGAATCGGTTATCTCTCTCGCAGCAAAGGTGAATTGCTTGAACGTCTCTCCCATGTCATGGATGTCGCCCGAACGTCGCTGGAAATCAAGCGAAAAATCATTGAAAATCTTACGGCGGCTGGCCTCTATCCCTATTCGCGTCACTACCTTGACGGTGTCAAGGAGCGCAACGGGACGTATTGGGCAAACCATTTCAACACCATAGGCATCAATGGCATGAATGAGCTGCTGCTGAACTTTGCAGGCGTCACGATTGCCGATCCCGAAGGACAGCAGCTCGCCCTTGAGATCATGGACTTCATGCTGAGCAGACTGGAGCAGTTCCAGCATGAGAGCGGCCAGCTCTACAATCTCGAAGCGAGTCCGGCCGAGTCGGCGACCTACGTCCTCGCAAAGCAGGACAAGGCGCTCTACCCGGACATTCTCGTCGCAAACGAGGGAGCGTTCAGGGACGGTGCCGATCCATACTACACCAACTCAACTCAGTTGCCAGTCGGCTATACGACCGATGCGTTTGAAGCCCTTGATCTTCAGGATCCCATCCAGACAAAGTACACAGGGGGCACCGTGCTCCACCTCTTCCTTGGCGAACGGCTGGAGAGTGCAGACCAGGCAAAGCAGCTGGTGCAAGCCGTGACAAGTAGCTACAGGCTTCCTTATTTCACGTTGACGCCGACGTTCTCTATCTGCCCGAAACACGGGTATATCGCCGGAAATCACCCGTTCTGCCCTCTTTGCGATGAAGAACTGATTGCTGAGGCACAAAATTCTGCCGCTCATCCTGTCTCGAAGGACATCCCGTTCGCGACCGGCCGTGAAAGGTAGGAGGTACACTGCGCATGAGTGGATTTCGTCGACGTCCAAAGAAGAGAATCGTCATCCTTGCCATTGCTGTAGTGGTCATAGCCGTTTCCTTATTTTTTGTACTGCGCTCCATAGGTTCGAAGTCAACAGCGCAGTCCCCGGGAACAGGAACCTCGACCAAACCCACCAAGAATGACATAGGTATCTACCTTGACAAAGGCGACCTCTGGCAATGGGTAAACGGGCGCAAGACACAACTCACCAAGCTGGGCACAGTATCCGCATTTGACTGGCATCCCGCAGGCGGCGAAATTGTCTACATGACCAGCGAAGCGGACGGGTCGTTCAAGCTCGTGGATCACAAGATGACATCCAAGCAGGAACTGGTCAGTGTACAGGGAAAAGCTGAGATGGCGCCGAAGCTCCTGTGCACGTCTGATGGCGTTCTACTTGTACAGGCTGCACCAACGACCGTCACGCGACTGCTGCAGCTGACCGTGACGTCCCTCGGATATGATGGCACGACCAACAGCTCATTCTGGACCCAAGTTCCCATCACCAAAGAACAGTTCGATCGAACAACGCGGTTGATCCTGGACGGATCCACTCCCCTCGTCGTCTCGCCCGGAGGTATCTGGACAGTAGGAACATCGAGCCTGGGGTTCGACACTGCCCACACGTTCCTTGGCCCGTCAGGCGTGACATTTGCCGATGGCACCTTCTTTGGCATCATGCAGGACACGAAGGGTTCTTTCCTTGGAATCAAGACACAGGACGGCAAGATCACCAGCATCACGCCACCACCGACCTCAAGCAGCATCCTTCAGCCCTTTGTGCGCGGAGCCTCCCGTTCGATGGATGGTAAAACGATCGTGTACGAGCTCGGCATTTATGGTTCAGGAACGGGCGCCGATGGCAAGACTGCTCCGCTCACCTACGAGACATGGCAGTACGTGGAGGGCTCAAGCAAACCGCGACTTGTCGTGAAGGGCAGCTCTCCTTCGATGTTCGCATATCAGTTCACCGGGGACAGCGCGCCGGTAGCGGCTGGCAAACAGTCTGCGCCGATACTGACAACTGAAACCGGACTGATGTTCCGCGACCAGCCAGTCACGATTGGCAGTACCGTCCTCGAGGTGGCCGCACCCACCGAGAAACGCACCGCTCTTGCACTGGGCCAGGGATGGATCCAGGCAAAAGGACTGGGACAGGCCAAAGGAAAGACAGGATGGGTCTATGGCGCCTATGCCCAGATCACGCGTGGGAATTCGACCTATCTTCCGTTTGCCAGGGTAAGCGCGCCTGCGACCGTCAAGGTCTACTTGGATGCAGGTTTGACGCAACTGGCTTCAACCAGTCTCTCCAAAGGAGACAGTGTTGTTGCCATCAATATGACGGCAGAGGGGCGCGTCGTTCAGATCCTTCTTCCATCAGGGACTTCAGCGTTCGTCGCAACAGGAAGTGTCACGCTATCCAATTGACATTTTGTGGTATAATTGAGTTATGACGAGGAGGTGATACGTGAGAGAACTTGAAAATGGAGATCTTCTCTTGGAGAACGGGACGGTCGTGCCCGCCAGCCGGCGTACAAAAACAGAAGTCTACAGCCGGGTGGTTGGCTATCTGAGACCGGTAGCACAGTGGAACAAGGGAAAGAAAGCTGAGTGGTCCGAGAGAAGGACATTCGAAGCAAGAAAAGAACACAGCTCTGCACAATAATCCCGATAGAGGAGACGCTTCTGGCCGCCGGTCATGACAGACCCGCCAGGAGCGTCTTTCGTTTCTGACGGCGCATCTTGGCAATCGAGAGGTTCTCTCATGAGACTTGCCCACTATGAACCACTTTCGCTGAACGACTTTCCGGGGAAACTAGCCGCGACCGTGTTTACCGTCGGCTGTAATTTCAGGTGTCCCTATTGTCACAACCCCGAACTGGTCACAGTCACCACAGAGACTCCCAGTCTCACTGAGGAGACTTTTTTCACTTTTCTCGGGAGGCGGAGGGGCAAGCTGACCGGTGTTTGCATCACCGGGGGAGAACCCACTCTGCATGCAGATCTGCCACAGTTCATCGATCACATGCGGCGTCTTGGCTTTGCCGTCAAGCTGGACACCAACGGCTCAAATCCAGACATGCTTCGGCTTCTTCTGGAAGCAGGATTGCTTGACTATGTCGCAATGGATGTCAAAGCTCCCCCTGCCCGCTACGCCGAGGTAACTGCAAACCCCGAAGCTCTTGCTCTCGCTAGAATGTCGATCCAACTGCTGGCTGATTCCGGTGTAGCCACTGAGTTCCGCACAACGGTCCTGCCCATGCTTTTTGGCGAAGAGGACATCATGGATGTTGCAGCCATGCTTCCTTCGGGCTCGCGGTATATCCTCCAGAATTTTGTCCCGTCAAAGACCCTTGACCCTCGTTTCCTCCAAGCCAGAGGATTTGATCAAGGAAGTCTGAATGAGCTTGCCACGACCCTGCAGCACAGGTACCCCATGCTCTCTGTCAGCGCCCGTGGAAATATCTAGGTCTGCAAGTGCGGAGGGAACGACGCTCAGTCGCAGCCCTCACCCCCGCTTCCGGAAACAGCGGCGTAGAGCTGTTCCGAAATCTCGCTGATAAGGCGCTTTGCCTGAAGCGCGCGCTCAAACCCCGAGGTAAACACGCAGAGGGAGTAGGTAGACCCTCCCGGAATACTGATGAGTTCTGCATCCAGCAGCGAACCGGGCATCCCGCCGGTCTTCCCTGCCAGCACGACGCTCCCCGGCAGCGGCCAGGCAGTGAGGTCCCTGAGCTGGTTCATACGCAGGTATTTGAGAGTCTCTGCACTTGCTTCTGCCGAGATGAGACGGCCAGCGTGAAGCCTGGAGAGCATATCGGCCGTCTCCAGCGCCGTCACCGTGTTGTCAACACCCAGAGCCAGTTTCTCCCGGTCCATCATGCGCCTGCGAACCACAGTAGCGGTATAGCCCAGGACACGAAGGATCTCATTTGCCCGCGCCATTCCCACCACTTCCAGCAGCTGGTTGCAGGCCATGTTGTCGGATGTGCCCATCATCAAGACACTAAGGTCTCGAATAGTCCACGGGCGACTGCAGTCAAGAAACTCGAGAAGGCCCGTACCGTGAGGCGCCGGCACCGTGAGCACCACGGGCTGATCCCACGCCAGCGCGCCTGTTTCGATCAGTTCTTCTACGCACACAAGGAGAGGAAGTTTGATGACTGACGCCGCGCCAAAAACAAGGTTTGCATTCTGAGAGTAGATGACACACGGGTCCTCACCGCTCAGGAGTTCGGCATGTACTGCGCAGGGAAATGGAACGGCTGCAAGGAGCTTCTTCAGCGATGCCTGGATCGAATGGTACCTGGAATCGTGCTTCATTGTGGTTCGGGTTGTGGATGTTCCTGGGACTCTGCGGCGTCCAAGCCACTGTGGTCTGTGTATTCGCGGCGCACCAGTTTTCCAACCGTCGTCAGGATCTCATAGCTGATACTCTGGGCAAGAGAACCAAGGTCGCCGCCCGTGATGCGCTGGCTGCCTGCTTCACCCATCAATACGACATCATCTCCCACCCTCGCGTCAGGAATGTCAGACAAGTCAATCGTCGTCTGATCCATGCCGATTCTCCCAATCACCGGCGCACGCCTCCCATGGAGGAGAACAGAGGCTTTGTTGGACAGCATGCGCGAATACCCGTCCGCATAGCCAACCGGCAGAAGACCAACAACCGTTGTCTTGTACGTCAGATAGCTGCGTCCATAGCCAATGCCATATCCAGCCGGCACCTGCTTCATCGAGACAATGCGCGTCTTCATCGACATTGCAGGGCTCAGGCCCGCAATGGGAACCCCCTCGATGGGGGACAGGCCGTACAGCAGCAATCCAGGGCGCACAGCATCCAGCATGGCCGTGTTCATCGTGAGGATGCCGGCAGAGTTCGAAAAGTGCGCGATTGGCGGGCGGATTCCCTCGACCGTAGCCTTGTGCAGTAGTTTTTCAAACCGGCGCAGTTGCATGGACGAATACGATTCATCTGAGTCGGCGCAGGAAAAGTGCGAATACACGCCCTCAACCACCAAGCCCTTAGCCCCATTCAGGTGATGGAGCACCTCCAGCGCGTCCTCAGCCAGCACTCCGGTTCTGCCCATCCCCGTATCAACCTTCAGGTGTACCGTCAGCTTCCTGCCCTGGGCTGCTTCCAAGAGCCGGCGGGCAGTGTCCTCGTCCGGAATGGTCAGGGTGATCTCGTGAGCGACAGCCTCGAGAACTCCGGCTGCAGGGACAGAACCCAGCACCAGCATCCTTCCAGTGATCCCTGCCTCGCGCAGTTCAAGAGCTTCTTCCAGCGTCGCGACGGCAAACCAGTCTGCGCCTTCTTCCTGAAGCGCAGTTGCAACAGGGATACTGCCGTGTCCATACGCATCATCCTTGACCACACAGACAATGTGCGTCTTTGCCGGAACCAACCTCTGGACAACATGATAGTTGTTCCGGATCCGTGCCAGGTCAATCTCGAGCCATGTCGGACGTCCAAACTGCTCCATCGCACTCCTGCTGATGCTCTTCATACAGAAACCATAGCACGTTTCACTGGCAGTTCAACGCGCCCGCTGCATTAAAACCTGCCTCTGACTTGCGCAGCCGCGCGCAGTAAACAAAGAGAAGACACGACCATTGACACGGCGAAGATACTTCCTATAGTGACGGTGTAATCGGTAACTTTGTTATCGGTTACATGCCCTCCTTCGGAAACAGCCTGGACCGCAATCGCGCTTCAGGCTGTTTTCTGTTGTACCCGCGATTTCCTACCAAAACTTGACTGGCTGGTAGTCCACCGTCGACTGGTGCAACGGAGGCAGCTCCCTGGCGCCTGCCACACTCCGCAGTATCTCTTCCATCGCTGCTGCGAAAAAGTGCTCAGACCTGTAGTGATCAACGATCGCAATACAGCTGCCTTCCTGCGATACATCAAGCGCCGTGTGATAGGTCACGTCACCAGTAATCAGCACCTGAGCGCCCGCAGCGCTGGCCGCTGCGATCAGTGAAGATCCTGCTCCCGAACAGAAAGCAACGCGTTGGATCATGGAGGGGAGCGTCCCCACCACCGGCAGGACGTTGAGAGAGAAGAACAACTTGATGAACGCCACAAACTGCTGCGCATCCATGGGGTTCGGCAGACTTCCCACATGCCCAAAACCAGAGACTGGCGCCCCAGGGAGGTGTTCCTCAAAAACGTCAATGGCAGGCTCTTCATACGGATGGGCTGACCGGAGCGCTTCGAGCGCAGGTCCCAGCTGCCGCCCAGGGACGATCGTCTCAACACGCTCCTCTTCTACGCTTGCAAGGACGTCTTCCTCACCAATGAAAGGGTGCGTCCCCGGTCCTGGGCGGAATGCACCGGTGCCTGCAGTCCGAAACGATGTATCCGCGTATGCCCCGATGTGGCCCGCTCCAGCCTTGAACACCGCTTCAAGGACTTGCTCTCTGAACTCGGGCGGCACAAACGTGACGACCTTGTACAAGCGCTCTGACTCACGTACGTCCAGGATGCGCACATCAGTGAGCCCCATCGCCTGAACAACGAAAGCGTTCAGCCCCTGCGGCGCAGCATCGAAATTGGTATGGGCTGCCAGCAGTCCAATGTCCATGCGGACGGCTGCCAGCAGAGCCGAGTGCTGGACCGAATCCAGCCTCTTGATCGCCCTGAAAATGGGAGGGTGGTGAGAAACAATCAGATTCGCACCCAGCCGGCTTGCTTCCTCGACAGTCTCATTCGTCACGTCAAGGCAGAGGAGGATTCCACGCACGTCGTCGTCCATGGAACCCACGATCAGGCCGGCATTGTCATAGGACTCCTGGAGCCGAAAGGGGGCCACCGCGTCGATCAACTCATAGACTTCATGCACACGCATTGCGTTCCTCACTTGTCATCAGACGCGCTTTGACACGGCCGCACTCGAACAGATGAAGACATCAGACACCCGACGTGAAAACCTGGCCACCGCAACTATCCTTTGCTGCCGGAATTGCTGTCCTTGGCCTGTGCATCGGGCACCGGTTCAGCTCTTCGCACCATTCCAAAAACCAGGGCGGCTTCTCCGGCCAGCGCCACAAGGTCTCCAATGCTGTATGCCGAACCAAAGTTGCCAAGCAGAGGCAGGACAATGTAGTCTCCAAGAACATTGAGCCGGGTCTGGCTGCTCATGAGAACGACATTGGCTGCATGGCCGTCCCTGACCAATCGCTCGGCCGCGGAGCTCTGCCCTGCGGCGATAAGTGCCTGGGGATTGGCTGGCATGCGCCCCCCGTTCGCTCCGATGACCAGAACATTCAACAGCAGCCCCACCAGCAGAAGTGGAACACCAAAGACCTTCAGATTCGCGACGAGAAACCCGACCAGCATCGCCAGGCTCAGGACATAGAATCCAGGCAGCGTTGCACCAAGCAATGATTCGCCCCGGGAAGTGAAGATAAGGACTTGAAGGACAAAGGCCCCTGTCCCGAGCGGCAGGAGCTTGAGGCGGAAGTTCTCTATGTAACGCAGGCGCCCACCAGTCAACAGACTGGCTATCAGCGTAACAGCCAATACGGCAAGAACAAACATGTTATTGCTGAACCCCCACGACGGCGCCGACGCCTTCGCTTGCACCCACTTGCACGGCAGCCGGGAAGTTGGTCATGTCACCCGCTGCAACGCGGGCTCGAACGATCTTCGAGAAAATCGTCACCAGCTCTGGATCGAACTGCGCTCCACGCTCGTCGTCGAGAATCTTCAACGCCTCGGTGACGGTCAGGCTTTTGGCACGGTACGGGCGAACACTCACCATAGCATCAAAAGAATCGGCTACCGCAATAATGCGGGCCCCAAGCGGGATGTTCTCCCCAACAAGGTGATCCGGATATCCCTTCCCGTCATAACGCTCATGGTGGTGCAGAACAATGTCGCGACCGCCCTGAAACAGCGTCAGCCCTTCCAGCAAGCTGGCGGAGACTGCCGAGTGTCCCATGATCTGGTGAAACTCATCCACGCTCAGTCCTGGTTTGCGCAGCAAGTCCTCATCGAGCCCGACCTTACCCAGGTCATGCAGCACCGCAGCCTGTATTACCGTACCCGCCTCGCCGCTTTCCA
>JBNAWM010000002.1:60104-72064 GCA_049699855.1 Candidatus Cryosericum sp. | reverse complement strand
TGTCTCGCCCACCCAATCCATAGATGTAGCTCTGAACAGCCGGCCGCTTGTCCAGCTCCCAGAGCGCGTTACGCACATCAGAATAGACGGGAGCGGAGGCGCCGAAGTCCATTGACCGATCAAGCACACCGATAGTGGGCACATTCTTCAGTGCATCGCGGATCTCGGCATAGGGGAACGGACGGAAGAGAATCGGTTTGAGAAGTCCGACCTTCTTGCCCTGGGCACGCATGGTGTCAATGGCAGCCTTGGCAGTTCCCGCTGCTGAATTGAGGACAATGACCACCGCCTCCGCATCCTCTGTCTGGTAGGTTTCAAAGAACGGGTACTTCTTGCCAGTGATTGCGCCGAGCTCGGTACCGACCTCGCGATACACCTGGAATACCTGGCCCATTGCCTCTTCCTCAGCACGCTTGAACTCAAAGAGATAATCAGGAAGAACAAGTGGCCCGACACTCTTCACTTGATGAACATCCAACAGGGCACGGTCAAGCGAGCGCACTCCGACAAACTTCCGTACCACGTCATCGTCAAAGATTTCGACAGGCTCCACCGCATGGCTGGTGATGAAGCCATCCTGATTGACCATGACAGGCAGCTGCACACGTTTGTCCTCGGCGACACGAATCGCAAGCAGTGTATTCTCGTAGACTTCCTGCGCGTTCTCGCTGAATATTTGAATCCATCCAACGGTGGTTACACCCATGACGTCCGAATGATCACAATGAATGTTGATGGGTGCCGACAGTGTACGGTTGACCAGTGACATAACGATGGGCAGACGCAGACCTGGGGTCGCAGCAACGATCTCCCACATCAGCGCAAGTCCCTGCGAGGCTGTCGCCGACATGGCACGAGCACCGGCCGTTTCGGCGCCGACCGTCGCCGACATGGCAGAGTGCTCTGACTCCACCGCGACCATCTCTGTATCAACGACTCCATCTGCAACGTACTTTGCGAACTCTTCGACAATTGGCGTCTGTGGCGTAATCGGATAGGCCACCACGACATCTGGATTGATCTGCCGCATTGCCTCCGCAGCCGCCTGAGCACCAGTGATTGGTTTCCTGACTCCCATGTTCGTTTCCTCCCCTACAACTTGCAAGAGGCCTGTTCCGCCTCTTCTTCGCGAATCATCGTGATGGCCTTCGACGGGCACTCATGGGCACAGATGCCGCATCCCTTGCAATAGTCAAGGTTAGTTGCAAGCCGCACCACACCCTTATAGATTCTTCCGCCTTTGCCAGCAACCCCCTGCTCACTCTTTGCAACAGGGATGGCCATGTCGGGGCAGTACGTCACACAAATCATGCAGTGCGTGCATGCCGCCGGATCGAAAATGGGACGAAGAACGCGCCATCCACCCGTCTTGTACTCAAGAGATGTTGCGGCAGGCAATTCTACGCCAAGCTCGACCTCTTGCCAAGTCTTTCTCTCGCTCATTTGAAGACCTCCTCATAGCCCCTGCGGAGCATGCCAATGTTCTTCTGTACCTTTTCTTCACCTATCTTTGCCAAAAAGTGCCCACGAACGACTTCCTCCAGTGATTCCATCTTCACAATGCCAGTAAGCTTGGCAAGCGCACCCAGCATGGGAACGTTCGGAGTGTCCATTCCCAGTAGATCCATGGAAATGCCAGTCGCATCGACACCGTACAGTGTGCCACTGAACTGTGCCAGCTTCTTGATCTCATCGGAACAAACCCTCGTATTGACGATGAGAATGCCCGTTTCTGGCAGTCCAGCGGCGACCATGATCGAGCGCATGATGCCAAAGTCCAGCACCAAGACAGCATCGGGATTGACGATCGGCTCGTGGCTCTTGAGGACCTTGTCTGCGATCTTCGTGTAGGAAACCGTCGGAGCCCCTCTGCGCTCAGATCCGTACTCCGGGAACGACTGAATATACTTTCCTTCCTTGAACGCTGCCTCGGCAAGCAATTGCGAGCCTGACTTTGCTCCCTGGCCAGCCCTGCCATGCATCCTGACTTCGTAGATGTCCTTCATGTTTCCCCCTCTTTGCAGACGTCACATGCAGATTTAGTAAACCAACTTGTCAAGAAACACACAAATGACCCGGAGACCAACCATGTTCAGTGCGCCCGGGATCGTCTCACGCGTTCACAGTATAAAATGCGCTCTGACAAAAAGCAACATAACATTATAAGAAGTCCCATACCTGACACGATTCGGCCGATACCCGTCAAAGTGCTATGCCTTGCCGCTTTCCTCTTCTGCTGCTCCTATCCGCCGAGAGCTGATCCCAGCGTCTCCAGCTGGTGCCGAAGCCAGGCCACAAAATCGCCCTGAGCCGTTACTCCACTAGCGTCCAACTGACAGACCACTACGCCATTTGCTTCACGTTCGACGCCGGTCCTCTCTCCGGCCGTTGCATTGACCACCACAACCATTGTCTTCTCGCCAGACCCCCACTTTGCGATCAGTGAGCCTGCCTCAGCTCCCGAGAGATCCAGACCCTTCAAACCTGGTTCGACCACCACTCTCAAACCAAAGTCCGCGGCTGCCGCCGACCATGTGGCATCTTCAGCAAGGAATGCTCTCGTATGAGCGCCCCAGATCATCTTCTTCAACGCACCATCTGCCTGGCTGCACTCGTTCAGAAATCCTGCGTACTGGGTATCGAACTTGTCCTTTGCTCCAGGATAGGCCGCGTCCAGCGCATCGCGCACTGCCCCTGCCATGTCCGCTGCCTGCTGAAGCGAAAGCCATGGGCTTCCCGACGAGGTTTTTGCCGTGGAAGCTGGCAGCGTCACCTGCTGCACGTTCGTGGGTACGACTTTGCCTAACCATGCATCAATGGGCATCCCAGACTGGAACACCACAGCACTCCCGGACGCCAACTCCCGGGCATTCTGAAGGGGGGCTCCATTCTCATCCGCAAGTACGCGAACCTCGAGAGCATCGCCAGCAATGGCCTGAACAATCATTGCTATTGGCTTGATCGTTGCACATACGATCTTTGGCTGCACTACGGCAGCCGGGCTGCACCCGCTCAAAACTATGGTCGTCGCCACTACCAAGGCAAGAACCCTTACCAGTCCCTTCACTCCAGCCCCCTTTGCGAACCGGCGGGCCCTCGACATTGTGCCGCCGCCTACTCCGCTCCGTCCTTTGCGGGGAACACCCGCAACAGCAGTTTGATGAGACCGTAGAAGATCCCCAGCACAACGAAGATAAGAACGTAACTCAGCCCGCTGATTCTCAACCCGGATGCGACAACAGAATCCATGCCATCCTCCTTAGCGTACCAGCGCGAGGATCAATCCGCCAGCGATGATGGAGGCTATCTGACCGGCCACATTGGCGCCCACGGCGTGCATGATAATGAAGTTGCTGCCATCTTCCTGCTGTGCCATTTTCTGAATGACACGAGCAGACATGGGAAAAGCTGAAATGCCACATGCACCAATCATCGGGTTGATCTTCCGTTTCCGGAACAGGTTGATCAGCTTTGCGAACAGCACGCCGCCAGCAGTATCAAACACAAATGCGATGAAGCCCATCGCAATGATCAGGAGTGTTGTGGGATTTAAAAATTGCTTTCCTCCCATCGACGACCCAATCGTTATCCCCAGCAGGATGGTCACCAGACTGGTGAGCTCATTTTGGGCAGCTTTGGAGAGGCGGTCTGTCACTCCAGATTCACGAAGCAGATTGCCAAACATGAGACTGCCGATGAGTGCCACGGACATGGGAGCGATAATGCCTGCGATCAGCGTCACCGCAATGGGAAAGACGATCTTGACTGTCTTGGAGACCTCGTGGTCGGGATTCTCCATGCGGATCATGCGCTCCTCCCGAGTGGTGAGCGCCCGAATCACAGGCGGTTGAATAATGGGCACGAGCGACATATAGGAGTAGGCAGCCACGGTAATCGGCGCAAGTAACCCGGGGGCAAACCGGGCAGCCACGTAAATGGACGTTGGTCCATCGGCGGCTCCGATGATTCCGATGGCTGCGGCCTCTCTCAATCCGGGGATGCCCGTGATGCCTGGAATCCGCCCAACAAGCAGGGCCAGCATCATGGTGAAGAAGATCCCAAACTGAGCCGCTGCACCGAAAAAGAGCATTTCCGGGTCCTGAAGCAGTGGACCGAAGTCAATCATGGCGCCCACGCCAATGAAGATGAGGATAGGAAAGAGCTCGTTCGCAATTCCACCCTGGTACAACACATCCAGGAAACCCCCTCCGACCGCCGATGAAAACGGAATGTTGGCGAGGAGACAGCCAAACCCCATCGGCAGGAGCAGATTTGGCTCGTACCCCTTTTTCACGGCCAGCCAGATGAGAGCCAGGCCAACACAGAACATTGCCCAGACTCGCCAGTCTGACATCCCCACAATACCGCGCAACAATTCCGTCATGCGTGACCTCACTCTGATCAGTCTACTGCTACTGCTGTCATTCTATAGAACGCAGTCTATTCTCCAAATCCGTAAAAGTACCAATCAAGCCATCATCTGAGCAGACCCTCTGTACCCGAGGGCGCGGAACCTGCTTAGACGATCTTCAGAAGAGCATCTCCGGTCTTGACTGTCTGGTTAGCCTCAACGAGTACTTCCTCGACAGTGCAGTCGCGTGGTGCCAAAATCTCATTCTCCATTTTCATTGCTTCGATTACAAGAAGCGTATCCCCCTTCTTCCACGAACTCCCTGCTGCAGCCATGACCTTCAGAATCTTTCCAGGAAGTGGCGATTTCATGGTCATGGCGCCGCTCTGAGCAGGCGCCGCCTTTGGAGCTGGCGTGCTCGGTGCAGGCGCCTTGGCGACAACAGGTTTGGCAGACGGAGCTGGTACAGCTGGGGTCGTCACGGGAGCTGGTGTGCTCGGTGCAGGCGCAACGGGCACAGCTGAGGTCTGCTTCTGACTACCCGTCTCTTCAACGTCAACTTCGAATGTCTTCCCATTTACGGTAATTCTGTATCTTTTCATAATCTGCCTCCTGTCAGCGCCACCTGGGCCTGACTGATTGTTCATAACTTGGCCTTCTCCATGCAGTGCTCACCGGCGCCCGTGGCGCCTCTCTCTGCTGCAAAGGAAGACCGGCAGCAGCTATCGCAGCAACTATCGCAGCCACCCCCGAATCATCCAGACCGGAAAGGTCCACTGCGACCTCAGGACCAGCCTGGGAAGCCTCCAGCGCTGCGGCGATGACCACAGCCAACTCCTCGTCTGTGACCTGCTGCCCCCGAGCATCTACGCGTATCATGGATCCTCTTCCTAGAGCGGAATGTTTCCATGCTTGCGGACAGGCCGCTCTTCGCGCTTGTTCGCAGCAGCTCTGAAAGACCGAATGATGCGGGATCGCAACTGAGATGGCTCGAGGACGTCGTCGACAAGGCCTCGCTCCGCAGCTACATATGGGTTGTAGAGCTTTTCTTTGTAGTCAGCGATCAGTTTGCGCCGCGTCTCTTCCGGATCCGCGGCTTCGCTGATTTCCCTGGCGAAAATAATCTGCGCGGCCCCATCGGCACCCATGACAGCGATCTCGGCTGAAGACAGCGCAAACACGAAATCAGCTCCAAGGTCCCGGCAGGACATGGCGATGTACGCGCCTCCATAGGCCTTCCTCAGGATAACCGTAACCTTCGGCACAGTACACTCGGAAAAAGCGTACAGAAGCTTGGCACCATGACGAATGATTCCTCCATGTTCCTGATCGACGCCCGGAAGATATCCGCCGACATCAACCAGCGTAAGTAATGGAATGTTGAAGGCATCGCAAAAACGTACAAAGCGCGCAGCCTTGTCCGAACTGTCTATGTCAAGAACGCCTGCCATCGAACGCGATTGATTGGCAACGACACCCACGACCTGTCCGCCCATGTGCACAAAACCCACACAGATGGACTTTGCAAAACCCTCGGCCACCTCAAAGAACTCTCCTTTGTCTGCCAGGCTTGCAATGACCTTGCGTACGTCGTATGGTTTGTTTGCCTCGGCAGGAATGAGTTCGCCGATCTCGGCAGTGCTTCTATCCACGGGGTCATCAGTCTCTGCCATGGGGGGGTCTTCGCTGTTATTGGCCGGAAGAAACGAGAGCAGCTCTCGAATCAGTCGAATAGCATCTTCGTCGTCGGCTGCTGCAAGATGAACATTTCCGCTCTTCTCAGCGTGTACAGCAAGCCCACCGAGCTCCTCATCAGTCACTTCTTCGCCGGTGACGCTCTGAATGACTTTTGGACCAGTAATGAACATCCGCCCCTGATTCGTCATGACGACAAAGTCCATGATGCCTGGCGAATAGACGGCTCCACCAGCGCAGGGACCAGCTATCATCGAAATCTGCGGAATGACGCCGGAGCTGATGGTATTGCGATAGAAAATCCGGGCGTACCCCTTCAACGAGTCGATGCCCTCCTGAATACGCGCTCCCCCAGAATCGCTGATGCTTACGATGGGAGCTCCATACTTCAGGGCAAGATCCTGCACGTGAGCGATCTTCAGCGCGTGCATCTCTCCTAATGACCCTCCGGCGACCGTAAAATCCTGCGAGTAAACAAAAACGAGCCGGCCATGCACATAGCCGTGACCGGTAACGACGCCGTCACCCGGAAGATCCTGCTTGTCGAGCCCAAATCCTGTATTACGGTGGCTTACAAAGACGTTTTCCTCCTGGAAGGAACCCTGATCCAGCAGAAGGTCGATGCGCTCCCGCGCTGTCAACTTTCCTGCATCGTGCTGTTTCTTCACACGGCCAGGTCCCCCGCCAGCCAGGATATGCTCTCGTTTCGACCTCAAGGCCGAAAACTGCTCGTCATTACTCATACTACCTCCTCGGGATTTCCAGTCTTTCGTACCAGCACATTCGAAACGCCACTTTTCAGTATACCGGGTTCACAGTGACACTCAACCGACGAGACATGGAAACGCCCCCCGCAGGTTTTGCTGCAGGGGGGCGCATCACAGCTTCCCAGGAACTCAGCGTGTTCCGCTGAACCGGAAGTAGTGTGTCTGACCGTCCAATTCCTCCTTCATGCGTATGGCATTCACCGGACAAACCTGCATGCACTGGCCACATCCTGGACACTTGTCGGGATCAACCGAGGGCTGTCTCGTCTCAGCGTTCCACTCGATAGCTCTGTGCCCACCATCGGTGCAAGACCGGAAGCAATTTCCGCAACCAATGCACGTATCGAGATCGATTTCGGAACGGGTACGCGGTGCCACAAGTTCCTCCTGCCCCTTGATGGACTGCAGAGCCTTGCCAACAACGTCCAGAGGCGATGCAAGCCCTTTCCGGTCGAGGTAGTCCGCAAAGCCACTCTTCAGATCACGTATGGTCTCGAAGCCGTGATGCATGGGGAGTGTACAGAACTGCACGTTCGAGGCTCCGACAGCCATGAGTTCGACGGCGTCGCTCCAGGAGTAAGCACCCCCGTTTCCGCTGATCGTAATGTCGACATTACGCGCTATTTCGGCGATGGTCCGCAAGGTCAGGGGCTTGATGGCCATTCCTGTCATGCCAGAATAGGCCCCGTCCCCGAAGAGCGATGGGCGCGGTTCAAGTGTTTCAACATCAATCCCTATCAATGCAGGAACCGAATTACTTGCTGTGATTCCGTCCACACCCGAGCGCTTGAGCGCCCTGGCAATCTCGACAATGTCAGTAACCTGCGGGGTAATTTTGATAAGCACGGGGGTTGTATCGGCAGCTTCCTTGACCCAGCGGGCAACCTTCTCCGTTGCCTCCACGCTCTGGGCAAGCATACGCCCCGGAGCCTCGCCCATACTGCCTTGTGGGCAGCTGAAGCTGCACTCGATCAAGTCTACACCGGCTTTCTTCAGCTGCCAGACTAACGATTGCCAGTCCTCTTTTTTCGAACCCATGATGGAAGCAGCAATCATTTTCGTGGGGAACATGTGTTTGAGCGTCTTGACCCGCTCGCAGATTTCATCGATGTGATACTGAGAGATCAAATCGATGTTGCCGAGTCCCCACAGCTTGTGCGCCGCCGTTCCAAACGACGACATCATTGGATACTTAAGGTTAACGGGGTTCCCCTCCACGGAAGTGGTCTTCAGGACAAGGCCGGCCCACCCGGCTTTCAGTCCGTCAATCGCTATTTCCAGCTCGTCCGTTGGAGGTGCTGCCGACAAAATAAACGGGTTCTCCAGGTGTATTCCGAGAAAATCGTAGGAAAGATCATGTTCACGGTACATCACTTGCCTCCCATCACAAAAGCCGCGATGGATTCCGCCGCTTTCTTGCCATCTCGCACTGCTTCCACCACTGTCAGAGCGCCATGAACGATGTCACCCCCGGCATATACACCTGCGACATTGGTCTGCATGTCTTCACCCACCATGATCAGGCCAGACTTCGAGCGACCAACGCCGGGGAACAGCGTGTCGTCTGCTCGCTGTCCAACAGCGACAACCACGGTGTCGAGCGGGATGATGAAACTCGAGTCCGGCAACGCGTCGAAACTGCGTCGCCCCGAGCTGTCTTCGTCGCCCAGGTGAGCTTGAATGACCTGAAGCCCTTCAACATTCTGGCTGCCAATGACTTTCTCGGGCATCGCCAGGAACTGGTACGTCACGCCGAGAGTTGTAGCTTCCTCGATTTCCTTCTTGAAGGCTTTCATCTCCTTGATACCTCGGCGATAGATGATGATCACGTCGCGCGCAGGATCCTCCTCGCGGAGCATCGAAGCAACTTCAACTGCGACGTTTCCACCACCGATGACGCCAACTCGGCGCCCTGCTCCACTGCCAGTCCCAGACTTCAGCCTGCGCAGCAGTTCCCTTGCCTGAAACACTCCGGAGAGCTGTAGCCCCTCCATCTCGAGTCCTGTCTCCAGCGTCAGACCGGTCGCAATAAAAACAGCATCGAACTCTGTCCTCAAGGGCATGACATCCGTGACTCGCTCGTTATGCAGCTTCGAAACAAACCGCGACAGCAGAAACTGTGACTCCCGCTTGTCGATGTCTAGCGGATATCGATGCGTCGAAATCTCCTGAGCTGGTACCCCGCCTGTCTGTCGCTCCTCAAAGACCTCGCACAGAAAACCATGAGCCCTCAACTCCCGGGCGCACGACAAGCCAGCAGGTCCTGCACCAACGATTGCAACTCGTCCTGCCGACGCCTCCGGCAAGTCCATTCGGTCGGCAGGGTCGGTTGCATCCGTCACAAAGCGATGGAGTTCACGGATGCGAACGGCGAAATCAATTTTTGCCCGCGTGCAGGCCGACTGGCAGAATGACTCTTCCGGGCAAATTCTCCCGCACGTTTCAATAAGGGGATGCGCCTCCTGGAGAAGCGTCCGCGCACCATGCAGATTGCCGCTTCGAATCGACTGTATGAATTCCGGGATCGGGACGTGAGCAGGGCAGGCAGCCATGCACGGAGCATCATAGCAATAGAGACAGCGTTCAGCCTCGATGGCTGCTTGCTGAGCGTCCAATGTCTTCTCGAACTCTTCCATCATTCCTCCCAATTTTTCATCGTGCAGAAATCCGGGCAGGCACATGCTTCACTCGCTTGAGGCTCGGCCGGCCAGGGCCGGAGTCAACCGGGAAATTGCCCTGTGCAATGTTATAGCCCAAATTGGCCGTTTGCCAATGTCGTTTGCGGTCAGCCTCTGCCGCCAAAGAGAAAGGACCGGCCTTTCAGCCGGTCCTCTGTCCTCTCAAACAACTTTTCAGCCAGCAAAGTGACAGGCTACCATGTGCCCGCCGCCCGCGTCGCGAAGTTCGGGTTCCTGTTCCGCGCAGATGGGCTGTGCAATCGGACAACGCGTTCGGAAATGACAACCACTGGGCGGATTGATTGGACTGGGCAGATCACCCTTGAGTACAATACGCTTGCGTTGTGTCTCTACCCGTGGGTCAGGTATCGGTACCGCTGAAAGGAGTGCTCTTGTATACGGATGCAACGGATGCCTGTAAATGTCACGGCTCTCATCGATCTCGACGATCTTGCCAAGGTAAGCGACCAGCACCCGATCGCTGATATGCTTGACCATCGCCAGATCATGCGCGATGAAGAGATAGGTGAGTCCCAGCTTCTGCTGCAAGTCCTCAAGCATATTAACAATCTGAGCCTGAATGCTGACATCGAGAGCCGAGATGGGTTCATCAGCGACAATGAATTCGGGGTTCATGGCCAGTGCTCGAGCAATTCCTATGCGTTGACGCTGTCCGCCAGAAAACTCATGCGGAAAACGATTGGCGTGTTCGGGGTTGAGTCCCACCGTCCGGAGCAGATCCTGGACGCGTTCCCTCCTCTCGGCCATCGTTCCGATACTGAAGATGTCCATAGGTTCTTCGATAATATTGCCAACGGTCTCGCGGGGATCCAGGGACGCATATGGGTCCTGAAAAATCATCTGCAGCTTGCTGCGCACCTTGCGCATATCCTCACGGCTCAACGTACACAAGTTTTGATCGCAATAGGTAATGGTGCCCGCAGTCGGGGTGTACAAACCAACAATCGTTCTACCCACCGTTGTCTTGCCGCACCCCGTTTCACCGACAAGACCCACGGTTTCACCACGGCCAACCTCGAAGGACACGTCATCGACTGCCTTCAGACTGGCCATGCTTCGGGCAAACGGTCCTCCCACATTGACCGAGAAGTACTTCTTCAGGTGTTCAACCTTCAATATCGTTTCCATGATTACTCCACCTTTATAAATCCAGGAACTTCTGGCGCAGCGGGATGATGAAGGAAACACCGAGCGCGATGCCCATCGCCGATCGTGACAAGCGGTGGCTCCTGCTGACGACAGATGGCCATGGCATATTTGCAGCGAGGAGCGAATTTGCATCCCACAGGAGGAGACAGCAGATCAGGAGGGCTTCCGTCGATAGGGATCAAGCGCTCTCGATCATCGGCATCCAGACGGGGAACAGATTTCATCAACCCCATGGTATATGGGTGTCCCGGTTTCTCGTACAAGTCGTAGACGCTTGCTTCTTCAAGAACGCGCCCAGCGTACATGACGACCACCTTGTCAGCCATCCCGGCAACGATGGACAGGTCATGGCTGATGATGATGACGCTGGATTTGAGCTTGGCCTTCAGTTCCTTCATGAGTTCCAGGATCTGCGCCTGCACCGTAACGTCCAGGGACGTCGTTGGCTCGTCCGCAATGACCAGCTCGGGGCTGCACGAAAGTGCCATTGCGATCATGACTCGCTGACGCATGCCTCCGGAATATTGATGTGGATAATCCCGCATACGTTCCTCGGGATTCGGGATGCCAACGAGCGCAAGCATCTCGATGGCCCTTCTCCACGCACCTTCCTTGTCTGCAATGCCATGTGCGATCATCGACTCAGTCATCTGTAGGCCGATTGTCAGCACAGGGTTAAGTGACACCATCGGATCTTGAAAGATCATGGCCACATGTCGGCCGCGAACCTTCATCATCTCCTCTGGTCCAAGTTTCAGCAGGTCAACCATTCCTCGATTCGGCCCCTCCTGCTCGGCATGACCCGGCATGTTCAGGGCTGCGCCGTCAAACCAGACTCGTCCTGATTCGATACGCCCTGGAGGATTTGGAATCAGGCGCATCACAGACATCATGGTCACCGACTTGCCGGAACCAGACTCTCCGACAATGCCTACAACAGAGTCTTTCGGGACGGTGATGGTGATGTCATCGACGGCATGAACAATGCCGGCATAGGTGTGGAAGTTGGTGGTTACTCCATCGACACGCATCAACAGATTTGTCTCATCCATTGAGCGCCTCCTACTGCCTCAAGCGTGGATCCAGCGCATCACGCAGTCCATCGCCCAGGAAATTGAACGCAAACATGGTCAAACTGATGGCAAGCGCCGGAAACAGCACCAGATATGGAAATGAACGTATAGCCTCAGTGCCATCAGACGCAAGGACGCCCCAGCTGGCGACAGGGGCACTGACGCCCAGCCCGATGTAGCTCAGGAATGCCTCGGTGAAGATCGCTGATGGAACCTCCAGAGTCAC
>JBNAWM010000002.1:30457-60004 GCA_049699855.1 Candidatus Cryosericum sp. | reverse complement strand
GTCGGTATGCCGTACAGGATGTCGACGATGCGCATCATGATGTCGTCGATCCTGCCGCCAAAATACGCGGCAATACCTCCGTAGGTCACACCGATCAGAAAATTGAGTGCCGCGCACACGACGCCCACCGAGAGCGAAATGCGTGATCCATACAGGACGCGCGTCATCTGATCGCGTCCCAGTTGATCGGTGCCAAACGGATGGCGCAGGCTTGGGGACTGGTAGGTATTTGTCAGGTCCTGTTGTGCATAGGTGTAGGGTGACAACATGGGACCAAAGATAGCGATGAGAAACAAAGCAATAATGATCCAGAACCCAATGACGGCCAGTTTGTTGCGACGAAGACGACGAATGGCGTCGTTCCAGTAGGTCGTCGGGGGACCAGCGATCTGCTGGAGCTCGCCCGAATCCTTTGGCGCCGGTGCAAACGCCCCTTCACCAGGGATGGTTCCCTGCTTGAACTCCCAGCTGCTCTGCGTGGCCATCAGGACACCTTCCTTTCAACGTAGCGGATGCGAGGATCCAACCAGGCATACGTCAGGTCCACCAGGAAGTTCATGAATACCAGCAGGGCGCTGTAGAAGATCGTTACACCCAGAATGGTCGTGTAGTCACGGTCATTGATACTGGTTACATAGTACCGTCCCAGACCGGGAATGGCGAAGATTTTCTCCACAACGAAACTGCCAGTGAATACTGCTGCAATAAGCGGACCTAGAACCGTTACGACCGGAATAAGAATGTTGCGCAGAGCGTGCCGGAAAATCACGAGCCGTTCCGAGATGCCCTTTGCACGAGCGGTCGTAATGTACTCCTGACGCAAGACCTCAATCATGGAGGATCGCACCAGACGCGCGATGAAGGCGATGGGGTAGCCCGCAAGCGTAAAGGCTGGAAGAATGATCTGACTCACCGAACCCCAGCCAGCAACGGGCAGGACATGCAACCACAAGCCAAAAACCAGCATCAGCAGGACGGCCATGATGAAGTTGGGAACGGACACGCCAAGCAGAGCAATGAACATGACGAAGTTGTCCTGCCAGCCATTCTGTCTGAGAGCCCCCCAGATGCCCAGTGGAATGCCGATAGCGACAGACAGAAGCACCGCTACAGCTCCCAGCGTGGCCGATACAGGAAAGCCATCATCGATGATGTTGTTCACCGTCCGATTGGTATATTTGAAGCTGGGTCCCAGGTCTCCCCGTGCCAGGTTGCCAATGTAGTCGACGTACTGCTTCCAGAGCGGATCGTTCAGATGATAGCGAGCCTCAAGGTTCTGGATGATCTGGGCCGGAAGCTTCTTCTCGCGGGAGAATGGTCCCGAGGGAAGCAAGCGCATCATAAAGAAGGTGGCTGTCGCCACGATCAGGACCACAAGAATCATTGAGAGCACACGCTGCAGTATGAACTTGAGCATAGTACCTCCGTAGATCACACCAAAACTAAAGGGCGGCTCTCTGACATTGTGGGGAGAGCCGCTCCGCTTCTTTTCTTGCCCTACGTCGTACGCTCAGACATTAGGTTCTGCCGAGTGCTACTCCATGTAGGCGTTCTTCCAGTCAACAAATCCAAGAGTCGACTGATAGAAGTTCTTGACGTGACTCGTGATCAGGACAGGGTTCGTGTAGAAGTACACGGGCATGATCGGCATATCCGTCATGAGGATCTTCTCGGCATCGTGCAGAGTTGCCATGCGCGCCGCCGGATCAGTCGTCGTTTTGGCCTTGGCAATGTCAGCATCATATGCCTTGTTGCTCCAGCCGGTCCCATTGTTGCCGCCATTGGTCACGAACATGTCGAGGAATGTGTTGGGATCCATGTAATCACCGATCCAGCCTGCACGCGCAACCTGATAGTTCAGATTGTTCCGGTCATCCAGATAGACGCCCCACTCCTCCACTTTCAGGGTGCAGTCGATGCCCAGATTGGTCTTCCACATCTGCTGGATCGCCTCAGCGATGGATTTGTGGCGGCTCGAGGTATTGTACAGGATCGTGAACGCCGGGAATCCCTTTCCATCAGGATAGCCAGCCTCGGCCAGCAATGCTTTGGCTTCGGTAATGTCGTTGTCTTTGTAGAACGTTCCTCCAACCTTGCGGAAATCACTTCCCGCAGTGGCATCTGGAATTCCGTAGGGGACATACGCCAGGGCTGGAACTTCCCCACCCTGCGTTATCGACGTTGTGATGGCATTGCGATCGATTGCCAGCGTCAACGCCTTGCGCACGCGCACATCATTAAACGGCTTCTTGGTGACATTGAACATGTAGTAATAGGTGCCGAGGTACGGGAAGATCTTGGCGTCGCCCGAAGCAACCAGTTTGGGCAGCTCAGAGAGCGGCACGGTCGAACCTACATCCATCTGCCCGTTCTGGAACATCGACAGGGCGGTTGACTCATCAGTCACCATCAAGTACGTGATCTTGGTAAGCTTGACTGCATCCTTGTCCCAGTAGGTCGGGTTCTTGACAAAAGTCATCTTGTCATTGTGT
The DNA here is from genome assembly GCA_049699855.1 of Candidatus Cryosericum sp. Taxonomy (GTDB): domain Bacteria; phylum Caldisericota; class Caldisericia; order Cryosericales; family Cryosericaceae; genus Cryosericum. The sequence goes on along the minus strand of JBNAWM010000002.1, from coordinate 57,512 downwards.
GACCACTCGGTAAGGGTGAACGGTCCGTCGGTGACGAAGTTCGTCACATCAGCGGCCCACTTGTCGTTCGCGCTGACAACAGCCTTGCAGACAGGCATCAGCGTTGGAAACGCCGTAAGGTTGAGGAAGTAGATCGTAGGAGATTCAAGCGTCACCTGCAGCGTCTTGTCATCCAGTGCCTTGACGCCCACATCTCTGCTCGGTACGATCTCTTTTGTCATGTCGGGAACGGCAACATCCTTGTCCCCCTCTTTCTTTGTAACGGGGTTTCCTTTGGCGTCGACAGCCTGGACATAGTACTTGTCGCCCACCTTTACCGACATGTTGAATGCCTCGCCGCCTTTCACGTAGTAGAGCTGATAGGCATACTCGGCGGCTGTCTCCGGCGCAAGAGCGCGAATCCATGCATACTCGAAGTCATAAGCCGTGACCGGGGTTCCATTGGTCCACTGGGCATCGCGCAGCGTGAACGTATACGTCTTCTGATCATCAGAGATCTTCCAGCTCTTCGCAATTGCCGGTTGAGGCATGTTATTCTGGTCAATGCGTGTGAGCCCGTCAAAAACCTGAAGGATGACATTGGCTTCCGGAATACCCTGCGAAAGGGCCGGATCAATAGTTGCAGGCTCGGTTGCCAAGTTGTACGTCACCTCTTGAGCAACCGTCTTGTTCGCGGTACCGCTGCTGCACGAAACTGTCCCAACAAGGCTTGCGGCAATCAGCGCTACCATCAAAACAACCGACAGAACTCGCCTCATACTCTAACCTCCCCGTGTTTAAACTCGATTTGTCGCATGTGCGGCTATCACTCATGCTAACAAAGAGCAGAAAAAAAGCAACACCTCAGTCGCTTTTGTAAGGAATCCTGAAGAAAAAAGCCCCCGGCCGCTTCCGACCGGAGGCTGTTCACACTCCAAGCAGAGTACTACTTTCCTTTCACTTCCGGCACCGAGACAGCTGGAGCATTCGCGTCCTTAAAGAGTTCCTTGATGGTGCCCAGACTCCCCATGAGAGCACTGCTTTCATAGGGCAGGAACACCTTGTTGGAAGGATTCGCGCTTATAGCTTCAAGGGTCTCCATGTACTTCAGGGCCAAGACGTCCTGTGAGGCCCCGCCTTCGTGGATGCCCTGAAAATACGCAATCGTCGCTTCTTTTCGGGCGTTCGCAACAGTGACAAGCGCCTGAGCCTCGCCTTCTGCCGTCAGGATTCTCTGCTGACGGTCGCCTTCAGCACGAAGGATCGCCGCCTGCTTCTCACCTTCGGCTTTATTGATCTCAGCTTCTTTGAATCCCTCGGCCTCAAGGATGACGGCACGTTTGCTGCGCTCAGCCTTCATCTGCCTCGTCATGGCCTCAAGAATCTCGGCCGGCGGATTGACAGCCTTGATCTCTGCCCGAGTGACCTTGACACCCCAGGGGTCAGTGGCTACGTCGACGATCTGTGTCAGCTCATTGTTGACGCTCTCACGAGACACCAGCAGTTCATCAAGGTTTAGACTGCCCGAGATGTTGCGAATGGACGTCATCGTCAACTTGAGGATAGCCTCGTTGAGGTTGCGAACCTCATAGACAGATTTCACAGGGTCCGTGATGTAGTAGTACAGCACGATGTCGATGCTGGTCGGAACGTTGTCTTTGGTGATGACCGCCTGAGGTGGATAGTCCCATGCCTGTTCGCGAAGGTCAACAGTTGCTCTCACGCTGTCGAGGATCGGAATCAGGAAATGGAGACCGGGTTTCAACTCTCTGCTGAACTTGCCAAGTCGTTCGACAATAACGGCAGTGCTCTGGCGGACAATGATGATGTATCGCAGCGCAAAAATGAGAACGACCGCGATGCCAACGATCCACCAGATAATGGACCAGTTGAATGTGGATGGCATGAGTACCTCCTATTCCTTTCTCACGGTAAAGGTGACACCTTCAATCGAGACGACAACAACTTTCTCACCAACCGCGGCACTGGCATTCTCGTCTGTCATGACGGCCCGCCACGTTGTACCCTTGAGAGCCACGCGCCCTGCCCCGCCAGCAGGAATAGCCATAACAACGCTGGCAGTCTTGCCGATCATTTCCTCCGTGTTCGTTCGCATCTTGGAACCACCTCTCAGCAAACGCGAGTTGATGTAGCGCCCAACCAGTGCCATGAGCGCAAACGATACCAGGAAAAACACCAGGAACTGCACCGAGGTGTTGAACCCGGCCCACTCAAATAACAGCGCAGCCGCCGCTCCACCTGAAAACCAGATCAACAGATAGTAGGGAAGAAAAGCGTCTACTACGGCACAGGCAACTGCCATCGTAATCCAGAAACCAACCATGACCACCTCCCCATATCAGGATCTTGCTTGTCATGCGGCATAAACTCATTGTAGACGCATGCGTGCACACTTCAAGACGCAGGTATCCCCCGCTCTCCGAAACCAAACCGGTATACCCGCTACACCCTCTTCAGCTGAGCATACTGTGCCACCAGCTTCTTGATGCCAACCTTCTTGAAGTCGACGACAACGTACTGGTCATTCCCTTCATAGAATACCTCGAGAACTTTCCCGACACCAAAGACGTTGTGCATCACCGTATCGCCATCTATGAGTTCAACGCGTTCGCGAGAGGTCAGCACCTCACCAGCTTTCTCTCTTGTCAGTTCCATCTCCTTGATGAAGCGAGACGGTTCCTGAAAGCCAGAGCCGTAGTAACTGGAGCGCTGCGTGCAATACGATATGGAAAGCTCCTTCCGGGCACGCGTACAAGCCACGTAGAACAACCGCCGCTCTTCTTCGATGTCAGCGCTGCTGTCCAGGGCACGACGGTGTGGAAAGACCCCCTCTTCGACTCCGACGACAAAGACATGGCCAAACTCCAACCCTTTGGCTGAGTGAGCAGTGATCAACAGAACTCCCCTGCCAGCATCGGGCTTCAAGCTGTCCTGATCCTGTAGAAGGGCCACCTGCGAGAGGTATGCTCCCAGCGAATGATCAATACTCATGCTATGAAATTCCTCGACCGTACGCAGCAGTTCTTCAAGGTTCTCGCGCTTCGACTGCAACTCAAAGTCAGCCGCCTCGTCCTCCTGTTTGTACTGCTCGAGCAATCCTGAGGAATTGAAGACGAGGCTGACCGCGTCGATGGCAGACTCGCTTGCAGCGCCGATCTGTGCTATCAAACCAGAGAATGTGTCCAGCTTTTCCTTGGTCTTGCACGGCTTCAGTTCTCCGCTCCACTCCTGCAGAGCCGCGAACCATGCGGTTCCTCTCTCTGCCGCCAGCTGCTTCACCTCGGCCAGGCTCTTGTCGCCAAAGCCGCGTACCGGCCTGCTCACTGCACGTTCGAAGGCAAGGTTGTCACTCGGATTGAAGCCAAGCCGCAGATATGCGAGAACATCCTTGACTTCCTGCCGTTCGTAAAACTTCAATCCCCCAACAATCTGATAGGGAATGCCCGATGCCAGCAGAGCCTCCTCGATGACACGCGACTGGCTGTTCATCCTATAAATGACGGCCACGTCACGAGGTTCGGTCCCAGCCCGCACCAAGGCTTCAATGCGAGAAGCCACCAAGCTTGCCTCTTCCTCGGGATTCATCGCTTCGAAGAGGTGCACAGGGGCTCCAGGACCATTGTCTGTCCAAAGTTTCTTGGAGTAGCGGGCGCGGTTGCGCGAAACCAGCGAATTCGCGGCATCAAGGATGGACTGCGTTGACCGATAGTTCTGTTCCAGCTTGATGACCGCCGCTCCCGGGTAGTCCTTCTCAAATCCAAGAATGAGCTTGCTGTTGGCACCTCGGAATGCATAGATGCTCTGATCGTCGTCACCCACGACAGTAACGTTTCCATGGATCCTCGACAGCCTCTTGATCAGTTCATACTGCATCTTGTTCACGTCCTGGTACTCGTCCACGAGAATTTGCTCGAACTTCGACGCGTAGTATTCCTGAACCTCGGGGCGCGCCTTGAACAGCTGAATGACCAACCCGATAAGATCATCGAAGTCCAGCAGGTTGCCTTCCTGAAGACGTTTCTGATACAGCTTATAGACTGTCGCGGTTGCCTTTTCAATGTAGCTGTAGCCATAGTCAGACAGCTCTTCAGGCCCAACAAGATTGGACTTGGCATCCGAGATGCGATAGACAATCTTCTGGGGTTCGTACGTCTTCGGATCCATGTTCAGCTCTTTGAGGATCTGCCTTACCAGACGAGTTCGGTCATCCTCATCGATGATGACGAACCTCTTGTTGTAGCCCAGATCAAGCTTTTCAATCTGTTCCCGCAAGATGCGGCCGCAAAGAGAGTGAAAGGTTCCAATCCAGAGACCCTTCCGGGCCAAGTCAGTGCCTAACAGCGCATCCACCCTGGAACGCATCTCGCCTGCTGCCTTGTTGGTAAAGGTGACAGCCATGATATGCGACGGCGCAATGCCACGCTTGGCAATGAGGTATGCGAGTTTGTAGGTGATCACCCGCGTCTTCCCCGATCCGGCTCCTGCGAGCACAAGGCAGGGACCTTTGCACGCCTCAACAGCCCTGAGCTGTTCAGGGTTGAGATCGCCTTCGAAATCCAGAACCATCAGGCTGCTCCGCCTGCCGCAATAGTGAGGAGAACGAGAAGGCCAATCCCGAGCAACGTCGGCAGGAGATACAGGGCGACAGCCCGTACCGTGCTCTTTTCGTAGAAGGACTTCACGGCCAGAACGCCGATCACAAACACGTAGACCATGGCCCCATAGGCGCACACATCAAGGATCACGCCACCCGCGATTCCCTCTGTCAACAGGCCGGCCAGGCGCAATGCAGCTCCTACCAATCCTGAGATACTGAGAGACGTATATAAGGCCGGCACTGCACTGCGCTTCCAGACCAACCGCGCAACAGCATCGATGATCGCAGTGGACAGCATCACTAACAGGAATGGCTCCGTTACAAACGTCCAAAAGGTTCCTGGCGCCTGCTGAACCTTTGCCACATTCTCAATCATCTGACTCGTAAATCCGGCCGATTTGAGAATGCTTGCAACGTCAAGCAGGCGAAAACTCACAGCGTCGATGACACCCGTCAACAGCAGCGCGATCATCGCCACCAGTACGGATGGGCGCTTGCGGATTTGGCGCATGCCCTCGGCGGGACGTGTCACGTACAACCACAGCAGATCGATGAAATACCCCACACTCGTCTCCTTTTCACATCCGGCGCACGGCCCGAACGCACTGCCCACGACCGCGTACTGCCGTCAAAGAACTTGCTCTTCATGATATTATACGGGAAAGCCGGCCTCAACCAATGATTCTCGTAACAGATTGTATCACATCTTGCTGAAGTTCTCCAACACTGTATGATGGTACCAGCAGGAGATCCAATGAGCCCTGCTGGAGGCATACCGTGCTGTTCGATACCTTCCTTGCCATTCTCATAGCAGTCATTGTTGCTCGAGACCTATTTGCGAAACAGGGCAGGATAGGAATATCGCTTGTTGCTATAGCTCTTTCCGCGCTCCTGACGGCATCACTCACTCCTTACTACGTCACCTTTCTCAAACTGCCAAATCAGGGTCTGGCGACAGTCGTCTATTACATCCTCACCTACCTGCTGCTGTATGTCCTGATCGCAGTTCCGGCTATCATCCTCTCTTCACTGGTCAAGATCCTCATTGCCTCGCTCTTGCTGGGATTTGTTGTGCATCTTCTCCCGGTCTCATGGTCGGCCACACTGGTGAACAAGAGCCGGATCTATCCCTTGATGGAGCCTCTCTTTGCATTCCTGCCTCCACTTGACGCGAGGGCACTGGGAACATGGCTCCGCAATCTCTTGCCCGGAAGTCACTGAAAACCCTCTGAGACGCACCATGTCACTCCAAGTTTCCAATTGACAAGTTCGCAAGCCGTCACTAGGATGTAGTCGCACTCCATGCAATTGCCGCACGCGCGTCCTCGACGCTGGTACTTCCGGGAGGAATCATGGACAACAAGTTCGCAAAAGAAGGTCTGACTTTTGATGATGTCTTGCTCATTCCAGGCAAGTCAGATGTTCTGCCCCACGATGTCGACCTTGGAACACAGCTGACGCGGTCGATTCATCTCAATATTCCCATCGTCAGTGCGGCAATGGACACTGTCACCGAGTCAGACATGGCAACCGCTATGGCACTCGAAGGGGGTGTTGGGTTCATTCACAAGAACATGAGCATCGAACAGCAAGCCGCGGAAGTTGCGGCGGTCAAGGGAGCACACCTTATCCCCATTACATCCATAGCCCATCTTGACCCTCAATGCAGCGTCCTGGAAGCTCGTGATGTGCTTGACCGCTTCAATGTCGTTGCTCTGCCTCTCATGGACGGGCGACGTCTCATCGGTCTCGTTTCGCATTCCGACCTCGCCTTTGAAGAACCCACAACTCAGCTCTCCCACCTCCTCCGCACGAGCTCAAAGCTTGCCATTCCTGACGGTCTGGACGAAGCGGGGCTGCATGCGCACTTTGCCAGGTGGGGAGTGGAGGAACTTCCTCTCGTCGATACCGATGGTCAGCCGGCTGGTTTCGCTCCCACCGATAAGCTGATGCGCACACTGGCTTACCCTGACGCCGCCCTGAATGAGGACGGCCAGCTGCTCACCGGAGCAGCGGTGGGGGTTTCCTCTGACCTGCTCGCCCGCGCGCGCGCCTTGGTTGAGGCTGGAACCGATCTTCTGGCGCTCGACAGTGCTCATGGGCACTCTCTCGGAGTTGTCAGAGCTGTAGCTCTGCTGAAACAGACTTTTCCCGCCACACCTGTTTTGGCTGGCAACGTTGTCACCCCCGAAGCTGTCCGGGATCTCATCATTGCCGGAGCTGATGCAGTAAAAGTAGGCATTGGCCCTGGATCGATCTGCACGACGCGTATCATTGCGGGAGTCGGCATGCCCCAGATCACAGCTGTCTATGAGTGCGCTCAGGAAGCCCAGCGCCACGGCACCCCAATCGTCGCCGATGGAGGTATCCGCTACTCTGGAGACATCACCAAGGCTCTGGCAGCCGGGGCAAGCACGGTCATGCTGGGCAGCCTTCTCGCTGCAACGCTGGAGAGTCCGGGCCAGATCATCACGGAAGGCGCCCGGCAGTACAAGAGCTATCGGGGCATGGGATCTCTCGGTGCCATGCGGCAGGGAAGCAGCGACCGCTACTTCCAGGACGTCCGCTCCAAACTTGTGCCGGAGGGAATCGAGGGGCGTGTACCCCTGGCTGGCTCGGTACATGATATTCTGTATCAGCTCCTGGGTGGACTGCGCGCCGGCATGGGCTACTGTGGTACGCCCACCATTGACTTGCTGCGAACCGAGTCACGTTTTGTCCGAATAACGGGGGCCGGTCTTGAGGAATCACATCCCCACGATGTGAGCATAACACACGAAACTCCAAACTACCGACAACCATGAAAACAAGCGAAGGACACGAGTCTGTCCTTATTCTGGACTTTGGAGGCCAATACACCCAGCTGATTGCTCGCAGGGTCCGGGAGCAGCATGTGTTCTGCGAGATCGTCCCTTTCGACACGCCCATTGAACAGCTTACCGCAAGAAGTCCCAAGGCAATCATTCTCTCCGGAGGACCGGCCAGCGTCTACGCTCCTCGCGCCCCTGTCTGTGATGAGGCCGTCCTACGGGCAGGTATTCCCGTCCTCGGCATCTGCTATGGAGCACAGCTGATGGCTACTATGCTCGGAGGATCAGTTGAGCACGCTCCTTCCGGCGAATATGGCAAGACCGCCGTCCACTTCACTGCAGATTCGCCACTGTTTCAGAACCTTCCAGACGAGACGTCCTGCTGGATGAGCCACACTGACCGTATTGGAAAAGTGCCTTTGCACTTCCGCATTACAGCCTCGACTCCGACATGTCCCGCTGCCGCCATCGAAGACACAGCCCATCAGCTCTACGGATTGCAGTTTCATCCTGAGGTCGTTCACACTCCCTGTGGGCGGGATATCTTGCATCACTTCCTTTTTGACGTAGCGCACTGCTCAGGTGACTGGACCATGTCCAGTTTCATGGACGCTGCCGTTCAGGAGATCCAGGTGCGCATAGGCCCCCACCGCGCCATCTGCGCGTTGTCTGGAGGTGTGGACAGTTCTGTTGCGGCGACACTGGTGTATCGAGCCATCGGGGATCGTCTGACGTGTGTGTTCGTGGACACCGGGCTTCTGAGGAGTGGAGAAGGGGACCAGGTCGAGGCGCTCTTCCATCACCGTTTTGGCATGAAACTTGTGCGCATCAATGCCTCCTCGCAGTTCTTCTCAGCCTTGAAAGGCATCACCGACCCTGAGACAAAACGCAAGGCGGTGGGTGCGGCCTTTATCGACTGTTTTGCAGAACAGGCACGGATGATGAGTGACACTCCCTTCCTTGTCCAGGGAACGCTGTACCCCGACGTTATCGAATCCGGGAGTTCTGTGGCCAGCACCATCAAGAGCCATCATAATGTCGGGGGCTTGCCTGCTGATCTCCCATTTTCGCTCATCGAGCCGCTCAGGCTCCTCTTCAAAGACGAAGTGCGCGATCTGGGCCGGGTACTGAGTCTGCCTGAACAGCTGGTGGATCGGCAGCCGTTTCCTGGCCCCGGTCTTTCGGTCCGCATCCTTGGCGAAGTGACCCCCGAGCATGTCGCCATCCTGCAGCAAGCGGACGCCATCGTCGAACGGATCATGAGAGCAGCCGGATGGTATGCGAAAGTCTGGCAATCCTTTGCCATTCTGCCCAATATCCGTACCGTAGGCGTCAAGGGCGATGAACGCACCTATGCCCACACTGTCGCTTTGCGTATCGTCGAAAGCACCGATGGCATGACTGCCGACTGGGTACGGATCCCCCTCGAAGTATTGGATGAGATCTCGAGAACGATTACATCGGAGATTCCTGAAGTCAACCGCGTTGTCTACGACATCACATCAAAACCACCCTCGACCATTGAATGGGAATAGGGCACGGACTCTTCTGCAAAGGTTGCTGCAGCGGCTCTCAGATGTCGGGATATCCCGTTATCCTTTGAATCTCGCGGTACAGCGGGCGCAGTGCCTGATAGATACGCTTGTAGACCCCCTCGTACAGCTCGTGGTAGATATGCGCTGCTTCCGGCCGCGGCAGGAATGTGCTGTCCCAGTGAACCATTTTCTTGACCGCCTCTTCGTGTGTCGCATACACACCAATTCCGACGAAACCGTTGATGGCGGCACCCAGACCCGATGTCTCATACGTCTCACTTCGCACCACCGGCCGATTGAAGAGATCAGCAGTGATCTGGCAGATGGCATCGCTCTGGGAGCCCCCTCCTGAGACCATGATCCTGCTTACCTTCTTCCCGCTCTTGCGCTCAATGCGCTCGACTCCCTCAAGCAGACCATATCCGATTCCTTCGATAATCGCCCGGTAGATGTGCGCTCTGGTGTGAACGTCGCCGAACCCGATCATCGCGCCTTTCGCCTCAGGCATCTTGAGACCGGCCCCCCAGTACGGTTGAAGCATCAAGCCTTGCGCTCCTGGAGGCACATCCTCAAGATGCTCGTCAAGCACGACTTCCGGAGGAACACCGCGCTGCTCTGCCTCCAACGCTTCCCGGCCTGCAAACTCTTTCTTGAACCAGCTTACCATCCAGTAGCCTCGAAATATCTCGACCTCCGGATTGTAACTTTTCTTAATACTCGCGGGATATGGTGGCATGAATGGTATCGGTTCGAAGTACCTCGCCGATGTCGTCTGGGCAGTCGCTGTCGTGCCAAAACTCAAGCTCACGCTTGTCTCATCCACGCATCCCACACCCAGTGTTTCACATCCCTTGTCGGAACCGGCAGCAATGACCGGCGTCCCCTCGGGAATGCCGGTCTCGCTGGCTGCCCTGGACGAAACTGTCCCCATTTGTTCTCCCGCTTCAACGAGCTCCGGCATCTGGTCACGCCGCGCACTACACATGTGCCAGCGCCAGCTGCTGTCACTCCTTGGCCACGTTCGGGTATGATAGTCAAACGGCGTATGACCAATCTGAGACGCAACGGAGTCCACATACCTGCCGGTAAGTCGAAATGAGAAGTACCCGGACAGCAGAAGCCATTTTCTTGTGCGTGCCCACAACTCGGGCTCATTTTCGGCCATCCAATTGTCTTTGCCCTTACGTCTCGTAATCTCGACGGCTGTGGTCATTCCAACAAGCCTGAATTGAAGCCGGTCCGCAAGAGGCATCGGCTTTTCACAGCGTGCCATGCGCTGATCCAGCCAGACAATCGCGGGTCGAAGCGGAACGCCATCCGCATCAAGAGCGACCACCGTGTCGCGCTGGGTCGTTACCGCCACTGCCGATATGCGGCTCCACGCCCCCGGAGACTCGCGTTTCAGTTCCTGCAGAGCCAGGCAGGTGTCCCGCCAGTAGTCCTCTGCCGGGTGCTCTGCGTAACCCGGAACTGGGGACATATAAGGCTCGAATTCCACCTTGTGCTTGGCCACGAGATGACCACAATCATCGAATATCAACCCTCGTACGCTCTGCGTGCCACAGTCAATCGAAAGAATGTACCCGTTTTCCAACTCGTTCCTCCCATTCATGCCTGCTCATGCCACTTTTTTGCTGATGCTCCAGGGGAACGGGATCCTCAGCAACGCCCCCGCTGCCCTGCAGACCATTCACTGCTGTCTACGCATACCGAGACAGTACCTCGGCCACAGGTGGAATGAAGTCCTTCTTGCGAGAGAGCACTCCATCGAGGATGGCATGTCCATCTTCCACCGTCACGCCAAAGGCCTCCTGGAAAGCGTCGGGCGGTCCCGAAACGATCAGATATGATCTCTTGCTCAGCGGATCCGTGGCCATAAATGCGACCATGGCCAACCCCATGCGAACACGCGCATCACGCATCGTCTGCTTGAACTCCGCTTCCCGCTCTCGAATCTGGTCGAACGAGAACACGACCGCCTGGGAAACGCCAATGCGCGTGTCGAACAGATCGAACTCCTTGAAGTCTCGCATGAGAACTTCACTTGCAGGAAGTCCTTTGAACATCACGGATCCGTTCTGCAGAAGCTCAAGGCCATACACCTCGGCGTCGAGGCCGATGACTGCCGCCAGCCGCCTCACTGCTCGAACATCCTTTGGCGTCGTTGTTGAGAGATTGAGGTTCATGGTATCGGAGAGAATGCCCGAAAGGAGGATGCCAGCCACCGGCTTCGGCAGAAACACCCCATTCTCTGTACACAGGTCAGCAACGATCGTGCATGTACTGCCGACCGGCTCGTTGTGGAAATAAATTGGGCGAAATGTCGAAATGTCTCCAACGCGGTGATGATCAATGATTTCAAGAATGTCTGCTTCCTCGACGCCGTCGACAGCCTGAAGCGTCTCATTGTGATCCACAAGAATGACCTTCTTGCGTGCAAAGCGTATCAGGTCGGACCGAGTGACAATGTTGACGGGATGATGTTGGCTGTCGAGAACGACCGCGCAACGGGATGACGAGTCAAGGACAGCCTTTTTTGCCCGTTCCAGCGTATCTGTCATGCTCAGAAGGGGAACAGTTCCCTCCATGAAAGCAGAAACCGGGATGGCGGACCAGAGCATGCGCAGAGCCTGAGTGACTGTCATATCTGTCTCGAGAACGAGATCCAGGCGCGGTGGCCATAGTGTCGCGATCTTCGCTACCACCGGTCCACCTGTAATGATAAGCGTCGAAGCCGCCGAGCACGCTTCCAGAATCCCTGGAGACGGAATGCCATCAGAGATGACTATGGCAACGTCGCCGACTCCCGAGGAAAGGCGTCCGACCGAACCCGTGACGACCAGCAGCCGGCCCTTCAGCTGCGCAGTCTCACGCTTCTGCACCAGAATCCTCGCTTCCAACTGCCGCACCAGAGTATCCACTTCCACCCCGTAGGGCAGCGTGTCTGCATGCTCCAGTTGATCGGCGTAGGCAGTCGCTATATCGACAGCATCAACAACTCCCTTGACCCCCGACGTGTTGTCCACCACTGGCAAAGAATGGATATGATTTTCTTTCATGAGAATTGCAGCCTTGCCTACCCTCGTCCCGGGACTGACCGTGACAAGCCGTTTTCGTGGTATATCCTGGACCTGAGGCATGAGAGACCTCAGAAGAGGTGGAGTCCGAAACCCAAAGCGCGTCAGAACAAAACGCGTCTCATCGTTCAGTTCTCCTCCCCGCACCGCGAGGTAGACACGAGATGGGTCTGTGCGGTTCTTATAGAACGCATACCCAAGCGCAGAACAGATAGAATCTGTATCGGGGTTCTTATGCCCAGTGACGATGACCTTCTGTCGCATAATCAGGAACTCCTTCCAGGGCCAGACTGCCCAATCAGTTCACACGATCTCAACGCCAGATTAGTTTTGAACGCACTGGTCCACTCGAATTTGTACGGCTCCTCGCCACGCATGAAATTGAGCTCCGTACACCCCTCGGAAAACGCCTGTTCTGCAACTCTTACCAGCACGATGCGTCCCAGCGAAAACTCCGTCAGGTCTGGGTCATATTGTGTGTTCCACGTGTACGTAATACCTTTCCAGAAGAAACTCAGGACAAACGCAAGCAACGTGGCACCACTCCGGAGCTCCCCGATCCGGAGCTGGTTCCGGCGGCCCATGAGCGGCAGCACTTCCCTCAAGAATTCAACGTCAGGATGAACCAGAAAAGGGCTTCGATGCCCATCGGCCAACTGGCGCTTCGCAGACAAAGCGATGATCTCATCAACAAGTACGCTGTCAGCGTCGCGGCGATCAACGTACGTGAGCTCGGCCAGGCCTCCTCTCTCTTGAGCCAGTCTGATCCATCTGTTCTGCTTGTTCCGTACCTCGTGCCGAAAACCTTTGCCCATGGTGCTGTAGAACTCTTGCCAACCTGTCCGGATCGGCAAATACGGGCACCTGACCGTCTGGTGCCAGGTTGCAGCAACGTGAGCCAACGCAAGTTTGCGGCCCAGAACAGGGATGCTCATTGATTGATCGCAGATCTCCTCAAGGTCCAGGCTATTCCATGCGCCCTTGTATTCAAGAATTGCCGACCACAGAGCCTCCATGATGTCCACACGGTTCGATGGGGCAATGACATCGGCATAGTCGGATAACCCTTGGCCAAGGAAATGAAGACTTCTGGGCTCGACCACTCCACCTCCAACGTAAAATGGACCCACTCCAACCAGCGCGTCATCTTCATAGGCAGCCACAAGCAGCAGCTGCCGTTCCCCGGTACCGAAGTGCTTCCACCATGTGAACAGCCATTCAAATGTTGAATGACAGGTTGCAGTGGCGCTCTGTTCGACCATGCCATCCCAGAACGGTTCCAGCAGCGCAAACTCTGCAATCGTAGTAACAATCCCGACATCAATCAACCGAGCCTCCTGGCATGCCAACGCCGCTCAACAAAACGCGGCAGGTTCACAGTTCCACGAGTGGACTCATGTCCCATCTCCGGTACAGTATACATGACAACAAGCACAATGGTGCAGAACGGGAGGAGCTTCATGTTTGATCTTTATCTGTTTGACCTCGATGGGACGCTTGTCGATACGCGTGTTGACATCGCAGAAGCCGTCAATCATGTCTTTCAGTTGCACGGACGGCCGACAGCCCAACTCACCACCGTGATCTCGTGGGTAGGCGATGGCTTGGATGACATGATGGCAAAAGCCTTCGACACCGATGATGTGGAATTGATTGATCAACTCGTTGCCGAATTCCGCGCTTTTTACGGGGAGCATTGCACAGACTTCTCCCATCTGTATGAAGGCTGTGACCGGACTCTCGCTGCACTGCAGCAAGGAGGAGCGCACCTGTCGGTGCTGACAAACAAGCCTGAAGATCTCTCCAGGGAGATCTTGCGACGTCTAGGTGTTCTCGGATATTTCGAACACGTCGTCGGTCCAACCGATGCTGAGCTCCGCAAGCCAAATCCATCAAATCTCCTCTCGCTGGTGCGAGACGTCGGGACAACAACTGAAAAGACACTCATGATCGGCGATTCGCGCAATGACATCCTTGTCGCACGCAACGCCAGTGTGGCTTCGTGCGGCTGTACGTTCGGCTATGCCGGGAGAGAAGGCTTGGCAGTGCTTCAGCCAACCTACCTCGTCGATGCCCTGCCTGAAATCCTTGCATTGCCCGGTCCCGGGGATTGAGAGCAAGTTGACACAGCCACAATGATGATAGTCAGCGGACAGACTCGGAAGCTTCGTTTTTTTTGCTTCCCACAGAGGAGGATGCAGTGACACAATCTGAAGAAATCGCTTTGCTGCATGTCAGCGTCATGTCGTCGCGTCAAGGCAGATGGATACAGTCTGGCGACGCCCTGTACGTGAGCAATGGGGTCATTGCACGCATTGGAAGCTCCTCCGACATCGCTGCGATGGCCTCGCGTACCAATGCGCGGGTCATGGACTTTGCCGGACAGCCGGGAGCCACCTGTTACCCAGCATTCACCGATTCACATCTTCATCTGAATCTGTATGGGAGTTCACTGCTGAGCATCAATCTGAACGGGGCCAGATCGCTGGATGCAGCGCTGGAGCAGATCCGCACTGCCGGACGGCCCGATGATGGTTCCTGGATCAAGGGCGACTGCTGGGATGATGAACTCTGGTCTGCCAGCCCGACTCGACACCAACTCGACGACCTGTACGTTAATTCTCCAGTCGTCCTCAATCGCAAGGACTATCACTCGCTCTGGCTCAACACTGCCGCCCTCAAGGCCACGGGCCTCTGGACCGCCGAATCATTCGGTCCGGACCTGGTACCCCGGGACAGTGACGGCCCTGTCGGTATCGTTCGCGACGCCGCGCAGAATTGGGTCCTGTCTCGCATTCCAGCTCCGGATCTTGCAGAACGGCTTACGGCCCTCCACGGAGCAATCCAGAAACTGCTCTCTCTCGGTTTTGCCTCCTGCTGCAATATGGACTACGATATCTTTCCGGAGCTTCAAGCGTTGATCTCTGCCATGGAGGGGGAACCCCGCATACGCATCTGGCAGGCGGTGGGTGCAAGCAACCTCGATGCCGCCATCGCCGTCGGACTCCGGTCGGGATTCGGTTCCGATTTTTTGCGCGTCGGTGGTATCAAGATCTTCGCAGATGGTTCACTCGGCTCGCGCACTGCCTACATGCAGCAGGCCTGGCCAGGCGAACCCGGCAATCATGGCTATCACACCTATGAGTCAGTGGAACGGCTGTCAGACCAATTTCGGAAAGCCAATGAAAACGGCCTCTGGGTATGGATCCACGCCATCGGCGATCAGGCGAACAGGGACGTGCTGGACGCATTCGAGCAGGCTGGCGCCGCCACTTCCAAAGGGCACGCCCATCACCGCATAGAGCACGCGCAGTTCCTGCGGCCACAAGACATTCCACGGTTTGCGGATCTTGGTATCACTGCGTCGGTTCAGCCGGCGCATCTGGATCTCGACATCGGCAAACTGAGAGCAACGTTCATTCAGCCTCATCCGGGCTCGTATGCTTTCAATTCGTTGCTGCGATCAGGAGCTGACCTCGTCTTTGGATCTGACGCTCCCGTGGAGGATCCTGACGCTCTCAAAGGCATTGCTTTTGCCGCATTTCGTACCAGACGAGGAGAGCAACCGTACCAAGCCGACGAGTGCATCAGTTTGCCCGAGGCCTTGTCGGCATATACCACCGCTCCACAGGGAGCGCTTGGGTTGGAGAGTCAGAGAGGGAACATTGTCGAGGGACAGGACGCAGATCTTGTCGTGCTGTCAAGCGACATCCTTCAAGCTGCCGTTCCAGAAACAATACGTTCCACAAAGGTTCTTGCGACTGTTGTGGCGGGGAGTATTGCATTCGAAGCCTGACCAGCCTAAACCAAGGACACCCCTCAGTGACTTGCCCCACCCAGGGGCTTGCGGTAATACAGCCACATCACCAGACCCAGAAGGACGCTCAAAATCACCAGCGCGATAACCCTGCCGGGCTGGATCGGATTCGCCTTCGTTGAACCGATCTGCACAACCGTCACGCTCACTGCATGGATATCGGTCTCACCCTCGTGCTGGACGCACGCGCGATGAAAGACCCCCGTGATAAGCACGATGTCTCCGACAGTACGGTAGGTCTCAGTGTGTGAAATGACCGGCATAGCCACACCCTTCGGCACAAAGACCCCCATGGCCGTGTTATCGCCATCCGACAAGTTCATCCATGTCCCATCCTTGCGAACCATAAGGTCCTGCAGGACCTCTCCCTTGAACGATACCATCTTCCCATCCCACTTGGAGGAGTTTTCGACAAGGTCCGTCGTCGACAGCAGGGGCGGCTGTCCAGCACGTGCAGATGCGGGACGAACAATCAGCATTGCCAAACTGATAACGATCAGGGCAGCCAACAACCTCTTCATACAGCCGCCTTCCTGAGTCTCATGCTCCGGAAACTTGTGGCGATGAACCCGAACAGTGTGAACACAGACAGAAACTCCAGACGTCCCATCCACATCTCGAACATATAAACGATCTTGAGCAATGTGGGCATGCTGGCCTGCGTAATTCCGCACGAAAGTCCGGTGTTGCTGCCAGCCGACACGGATTCGAAAAACGCATCTGCCATGGGATATCCATAGGCCATGCCAACGACAGCACCCACGGCATAGATCAGCACGTACAGGACAACGATGACAGCCGCAGACTTGACCACTCCGTCGGCAAGTGAGTTGTCATGCAAGTGATGGTAATGCCCACTGACAACCGCACGCTCTGGCGAAAGCAGCTTCCTGATGTCCATCGCGATACCTTTGACAATAATGCCCATGCGCAGCCCCTTGAAGCCACCGCCGGTCGAAGCGGCGCTTGCGCCGATGGCCATGGCAATAGTCGTCGCCAGCATGCCCAGAGGGCCCCACTCACGCACAAACGTCCGCGCGTAGATATTGGACTGGCCGGTCGTCGTATGGCCCGAGATCAGCTGGAAGAATCCGCGCCGAAACAATGAAATTGCGTTCGGGTACACGCCACGCTGAATGAGTGCGAGGCAGACGATCGAGAACGTCGTCAGGACGGTGATGGTGAAAGAGACAATCTCGATGTTCCGCAGGATCTCTCTGCGATTTCCACGCCAGACGGCATAGTGCAGGGCAAAATTGTACGACCCGAGAACAAAGAAGATCATGCTGACGATTTCCATGGCACCGCTGTGGTAGTACAACATATTTTGGCTGTATGGTGCAAAACCTCCGGTACTCCAGGCAGACATGAAAATGTAGGCACCATGAAAGAACGCAAGATATGGTTTGATGCCACCCGCCATCGCAATCAGGCCGAGTGCAACGGTACCGATGCCCAGATAAATGAGCGAGATGCGCCATATGAGCACCGCGATATGCCGTACGTTGGGTTCCAGCTTCTCCTCCTTGCCCTCTCCGACCATAATCTTGAATGCCCCTCCGCTTGAGCCGATGAGAAAGGTCAAGGCAAGCACGACGATCCCCTGCCCGCCGACATACGTGAGCAGGTGCCGCCACATGTTCAGACCCTGTGAGATGTGGTCGATGTCCTGTATGAGGAACAGGCCCGTCGTGGTGAAACCGCTCATAGTGTCGAAACACGCGTCGAGGAATGAATCCATATGCCCGCTCAGCACATAGGGAACGCCCGAGAGCACCATGGCAATCAGCCACGATCCCGCAGCGATCACCATGGCGTGAGTGAGGCCAGGAGTGTTCCTTGTGCGGGAGATCAGCGCGAGCACATATCCCACAAGAAGCGTGAGCACAATGGAAATGGCAAAGTCGAGAGCGGAGGCCCATTCGCGAAACGCCAGACTGGTCACCATCGGTACGATCATGAGCAAGCCGACACCGATGGTCACTCGGCCAGTGTAGTAGCCTACAATACGAAAGTCCTCTCGCCAGATTCTGCGAATCACCGGTCAGCGTCCCAGAAAAAACAGCCAGGAAACAAGGAAACCCAATCCGATGAGGCCGCACGTAAAGGCAATCTCGGTGAGCATTCCCAGAAACTCATTGCGACGAGCCATTCTGCGGCTAATACGGCTGCTGAGAGTCATGACGCTACTCCTGACCAAATACGCGCCTGAACTGAGCTTCGGCTTCGGGAGCCACCAGGCCCACGACAACGTCTCCAGCATTCAGCATGGTCGCTCCCCTGGGGAAAATCACCTCACCCTTGTGAACGATCGATGCAACAACCGAGCCACGAGGCCAGGTCAATTCACGCAGTGTCTTGCCCACAGCCGCAGACCCATCGGCAACCATCAACTCAACAAGCATTGCTTTCCCCTTGGCGAGCGACACGAGAGGAATCAGGTCATTGACGATGATCCCCTCCTCGATGACCGTCGCAAGGATGTTCGTGGAGTTCAACGCAAAGTCGACGCCGGACTTGTGAAAGACGTCCTCGTTTCGAGGGTCGTTGATCCGTGCCGTCGTCAGGGGCACATTGAATCTGACCTTGGCCAGCTGGCACGCGACCAGGTTGTTCGCATCATCGCCGGTGACCGCCGCAAAGCGATCAGTCTTCTCAATGCCAGCATCGATAAGCGTACTCAGGTCGCAGCAGTCTCCATTGATGACCAGTGCCTTCCCCCAGTCCGACAGGACCTTGCAAGCAGCAGCATCCTGCTCGATGACGGCAACGTCGTATCCTTTGTCAACAAGCAGGTGAGCCAGATAGGAACCGACTTTCCCGCCGCCAGCAATGACAATGTACATGCATCACCTCTTGTCCTGATCAAAGATCGCGCTGACCTTGGCAAGGTCAGAAACATGGAGCGCGACCAGCAATCGGTCGCCGGCCTCCAGAACATCAATCGCCTTCGGAAACATCGTTTCTCCCTGACGGGTGAGTGAGATGACTTTGAAATCATCCAGCATTTCCAGGTCAGCAACCGTTCTCGCAGGAACACCTGTCCCAAAAACGACTTCCACCAGCTCAATTCCCCCGCCGGGAAGAATGAAATGAGACGACTCATTTCGCATGAGAAACCTGCCGTAAATGATGTTGGCCGCGGATGTCGTGGGACAGACCGTTTCGAGCCCAAGAGCGCGATAGGTGTCTCCCTTGACAGGGTCGAAGACTCGAGCGATCACCATAGGGACCTTGAAAATCGTCTTGGCGACCTGCGCAGCCATGATGTTTACGTTGTCGCTGTCACTGACTGCCGCAAAACCATCCGCCCGTTCGATCCCAGCCGACTGGAGCACCGCAGTATCGAATCCGACGCCTGCAATCGTGGCACCGGTGAACTCATCGCGCAGGCGATTGAAATTGTCAGGATTGCGGTCAACCACTGCCACGTCGTGCCCTTCTTCAGACAGCATGGTGGCAAGCTGAGAGCCCAGGCGCCCGCATCCAACGATAATGATATACATACCTCACATCTCCTCATGGACCCCCAAGGGACCATTCACAAGAGACGTATTATAGGAGAGTGCACTCGCACGTCAAGGCACCATCTCTCATCAATTGTGCAGCTCCTCCACCGCCGTCAAGTGATCAGGCGAGCCGCAGCAATGTTGCAGGCAGTGCGCAACGGTGCTACCATCAAGTATACTCAACTGCGATGAAGAGGAGAGTCCGTGCAGGGAATGCCTGATATTGACCATGGGGAGCCTGATCTCGTCGAAGAGCGTTCACGTCGCTCACCACTGTTCTCTTCGTCTGTATGGGGTCAGTCGGGTGCCCTCATGGTGGTATACCACAGTGGTCTGCTGGCCGATGTTGTCATTGTTGTCGGCATCCTTGGCGCGTTCTACGGCTTCGCCCAGGTTGGACGTGAATGGACAGGCGTTCTCAGGCCCACCGTGCAGATCGATCTCTCGTTCGGGGCACTCCCCATGTACACGTTCTTTTCCCTTGTCCGAGGGCTTGTCGCCTATGGCATCTCCTTCTTCTTCACAATCGTGTATGGTTACTGGGCGGCGAAAGACCAGATCGCAGAGAAACTGCTCGTCCCGATCCTCGACATTCTCCAAAGCATCCCCGTCCTTGGGTTCATGCCAGGCGTGGTCCTGGCGTTGGTAAGCCTTTTTCCACGCAGCAACATCGGTCTCGAGCTTGCAGCAATCCTGATGATATTCACCGGACAGGCTTGGAATATGACCTTCAGCTTCTACAACTCGCTCAAGTCAGTTCCGAGAGACTTGCAGGAAGCCGGTACCGTGTATCACTTCAATTGGTGGCAGCGCCTCACTCAGGTCGAACTGCCCTACAGCGCCGTCGGCCTTATCTGGAACAGCATGATGAGCATGGCTGGCGGATGGTTCTTCTTGATGGTAACCGAGGCCTTTCAGCTTGGCAACAGGGACTTCAGACTTCCCGGCATCGGGTCCTACATGTCTGTCGCTGTCGAGAAAGGCAATGTGCCGGCGATGATCGGAGCAGTCGTCGCAATGGTTTTGATGATCGTCGCGCTGGACCAGCTGCTGTGGCGCCCAATGGTTGTCTGGGCACAGAAGTTTCGCCTCGAGGACACCAGCCAGGAGGAAACGATGAGTTCCTGGTTTCTTGATCTTCTTCATCACTCCCACGTCTTGCGATGGCTCGGACTCGCGGTTTCAGCGGTCGGAAAGCGGTTTCGCCACCCCGGACCGCCCACGGAAACACAGTCCCGTTCCTTCACGTCACGTCTCACGTCAACGACGCCGCCCGCCACCCACGACACCAGAGCAACACACCTTTCGTTGTCCCTGATGTTGTCACGAACCCTGTTCCTGGTTCTGGCAGCGGGACTCGCAGTGGCACTTGTCCAGGTCCTGCACGTCATGGCATCCGTGAGCGCACGTGAATGGCTGCACCTCTTGAAAAGCGACCTGCTGACACTTGCCAGAGTAACTGCTGCGATTGTGCTGGGAACGCTGTGGGCACTACCGGCCGGTTTGCGGATCGGGCTGTCCCCTCGACTTTCGAAGATCATGCAACCCGTTGTCCAGGTGGCAGCATCGTTTCCTGCTCCCATGCTATTTCCCGCGGTCATCCTGCTTCTGGCTCTCCTGAAGGTCAACATCAACTATGGCAGCGTCATCCTTATGCTGCTCGGTACCCAGTGGTACATCCTGTTCAACGTCATTGCCGGAGCACAGGCAATTCCCTCGGATCTCAGAGAGGCTGCTGCCAGCTACAGACTCGTTGGCAGACAACGCTTCTGGTCCCTCTACCTGCCCGCCATTTTCCCTTATCTCGTAACGGGCTGGGTGACAGCAACCGGTGGAGCCTGGAACGCCAGCATAGTTGCAGAAATAGTCACGTTCCGTGGGCAGACCCTGAAGGCACAGGGTATTGGTTCGGTCATCAGCGAAGCCGCATTCGGTGCCCATTACGCAGAGCTGGCGGCAGCTATCCTCATCATGTCGCTGACGGTCGTTCTCATCAACCGCTTCCTGTGGCGCAGGCTATATGCCATCGCCAGCACACAGTACAACCTCGGCAAGTAGGAGAGACCTTATGGAAGATCCAGCACAGCAGCCCATCTTGCTTTCAAGCGAAGCGATAACGCAGCGTTTTTCCATGCCCGGTGGCAAGATGGCAACCGTACTGGACAACATCAGCCTCGAAATACGAAAAGGGGAGATCGTCTGCCTGCTCGGTCCTTCTGGCTGTGGAAAGTCCACCCTGCTGCGTATCCTGGCCGGCCTCATACGGCCGACGAGTGGCAGGGTACTGGCCCGCGGCAAGGAGATGACCGGCTTGACACCTGGTGTGGCGATGGTTTTCCAGATGTTTGCGTTGTTCCCGTGGATGACGGTGAGCGAAAACATCCAATCGGTTCTTGTGCCACTGGCACTCCCAGGAGACGAGGTCCAGAACCGCGTGACCTCAGTCATCAAAATGGTGGGTCTTGAAGGTTTTGAAGAGGCCTATCCACGCGAGATCTCGGGCGGCATGAAACAGCGCGTCGGCATTGCCCGCGCCCTCGCCGTGAAACCGGAACTCCTTTTCATGGACGAACCCTTCAGTGCTATCGACGCACTGACTGCCGAATCGCTGCGGGCGGACCTGGTCGATATCTGGAACGAGGCGGAAGGCCAGCCGGCTTCGATCGTCATGGTCAGCCACGACATCAAAGAAGTGGTGTACATGGCCGACCGAATCGTCGTCTTCTCGGCCAATCCTGGACGTATCCGGACCATTGTCAACAACAAGATGGCCCGTCCACGCGACTATCGCGCCCAGGAGTTTCTGAGCACCGTCGACTACCTGCACGACATCATTACCAGCAATGAGCTGCCGGACGTTCCGCCTGCAGTGGTCGGAACGCCATCTCAGCCTGTCTACGAGCCGCTCCCTCCTGTCTCCTCAGGCGATGTCGTCAGCTTCGTGGAGTACCTGGACTCCCACGGGGGACAAGGTGATGTTTTTGTCCTTGCTCACGAATTTGGCAAGGAGTTCAGCGATTTGATCAACATCGTCAAGGCAGCAGAGATGCTTGACTTCATCGACACGCCAAAACAGCGTACAGTACTCACCCCTCTGGGGCACCGATTCGCAGACATGGACACCGAGGACCAGAAAGTCGTATGGAAACAGCAAATTCTGACACTCAGCATCTTCAAGACCGTTTACACCGAGATTCAGTCGTCACGTACTGGAGTAATGCTCGATGATGAGGTCCAGGATCTGCTGGCTCAACTGCTGCCCAATGAGAATCCGGAGTTCACTTTTGCGACCTTCATCAACTGGGCTCGATTCGGCAACCTGCTGGCTTTTGATGAAGACTCGGATGAGGTGTCGCTCCAGTGATCTTTACTGCCTCAACTGAACGGAGACCATGCTGCACCAGCTGATGAAGATGGCGAACACTGTGAACGACTCTTACTGATTTTGAGATTCCTGGATGTACGATGGAAGCGGAGGTGTTTATGAATGTACTAGTCGTCGTTCTGAACAATGAGGAACACGTTCGCATGCTGCTTGAGAGGTTTCCTGAAATCGATGTGCGCGGCGCAACCGTCATCAACAGCAGTGGTATGGGGCAACTGCTTGCTGCCGACATACCTATCTTCTCGACGCTTACGAGACTCCTGTCGGGTGCCGACAGCCGTGTAGAAAATCACACCATCTTCTCCGTGATCAGGACGGAGGAGACGCTGGAAAAAGCCATTGCTCTTGTCCACGAGATCACTGGTGACCTGGGCAAGCCAAACAGCGGCATTCTGTTTGTCGTTCCCGTTACAAGGATCGAGGGACTTGCTGCGCCTCTTTCTGCAGACGGCGTAGAACTTGATCGGGAGCACCATTCATGAACATCGTTCTCGCGATCGCTGTGTTTCTCGTCATAGGAATGGTGCTCGCGCGTGTTCTGAAAAGATTTGGCTCTCCGGAGGTGCTCAGCTACATCCTAGGGGGTCTGTTGATTTCGGTCTTCCTCTCAAAGCTCCTGCCCAAGGGATTCATCACCGCTGGAGACACTGTTGGTACGATTGCTCTGGGGTTCATCGCCTTCGAAATCGGCGACACCTTTCGACTGAAAAACGTGCGCGAAGTTGGTTCAAAAGGCCTGATACTCTCAGTGGTACAAGCGGTCTTCTGCTATGCAGTTGTCTTGCTGGGATTTCTTGCCACCGAGGCGCTCCATCTGACCCACATGCCCGATCCCATGCCCGTAGCCCTCTTCCTAGCTTCAACAGCAGCCGCCACGGCTCCTGCTCCAACATTCATGGTGGTCAAGGAGTACAAGGCCAGGGGGCCACTCACGAATTATCTGCTGATGGCGGTCACCTTTGACGACGCAGTTGGCATAATCCTGTTCGACATCAGCATCGTGATCATGCGCATTCTCCTGCGTGGGGGCACCCTCAGTGTTTCGGCCATGGTCCTCGCGCCACTGCGTGAGATCGCCTTGTCTCTCGCGATCGGGGCCGTGACAGGACTTCTCATGACAGTCATGGCACGGTGGTTTCGCTCCAAGTCCGAACGTCTGCTGCTTGCCATCATGATCGTTCTGACGACAGTTGGCGTCAGTCAAACACTTGGCGTTTCCTCGCTTCTCGCATGCATGGTCACCGGAGCTCTGTTCACCAACATTACGCCCGAACCGTCCGCCACTTTTGAGAATGTAGATGCCTGGACAGTGCCCTTGCTGCTCATGTTCTTTGTCTTCTCTGGAGCGGACATCAACCTGGCACTGATTCCAAAATTCGCTGTCGTTGCGCTCTTCTATCTTGCTTTCCGCGGTTTTGGCAAGGTCTTTGGCTCGTGGGCGGGCGCCCGGATGGTCAAGGCCCCAGCGGCTGTCGCCAAGTACCTGGGATGGGCAATGCTGCCTCAGGCTGGCGTCGCTATCGGATTTGCCGTCATAGCCCGCTCCATTTTTCCGGAGCTGTCCTACCTGTCGACGATCGTCCTGGCGATTGTCATCATCTTTACCATGATCGGACCGGTTGGTGCCAAGTATGCCCTCTTCGGTGCCAGGGAAGTCGATCCTCAGTTTCTAAAGCCAGCGAAAAAAGCAACGCCAGCCTCGTAATCATAAGTTCGCAGTGTAAAACGGCATGCTGCTGACTGGAATGGTTGGGAGCATGCCCTGGGGCCAATCTGGTCCGCAGTCAGCACGTTTCTGCTCCTCTGTGTTTCGGATCATCGAGCGCGTCCTGAGAACTGCCTGCTCATACAGAAGACCTGACATCACTGCCTCACACCTGGAGTCATCCTCTGTTTGCACTTCTTCCGGAGGCAACGCCTTGATGACTTCAGAGACAGTGCACCGACGAGTTGAGCAGTAAGAGGACGCTCCCTCTTGCACAAACTCGTGCTCTTCTGCTATAGTATCGCCATCTCGTGATACCAGAGGAGTGACCCATGCATACAGCCCAGTTCTTCACCGGTTTGCTGCTGATTGTCCTTTCCATCGGATTCTTCTTTGCCGCCAGATCCCGCAAGCTACATGGCACGCAGCTCTCCCGTGCGCAAACGCTGGATCTGCGGCGGCCTGCTCAGGGCAGGATATACGGCAAATTCCAGGGTACCATCGTCGCCGAGACTTCTCTCACAGCTCCGTACTCAGGCCGCCCGTCTGTTGTCTGGAGCGCACGTCTGGAGAAAGGAACGGAGGAATCTGACGAAGACGGTACAACCACCAATTGGGATACGGTTTGGTCGAAGTCGGCGGCCACGCCCTTTCACATCAGCGGCACTGGAGAGCTCTGGTTTGACGAGCGCGGAGGATTGCCTTCCATGAATGCGCCCAAGACATTTGACCAGTACATTCGCGACGCCTCGAACCCTATCATCGCCAGCTATGCGCCTGCTGGCCGCGGAGTCCTGGGCCGGTTGTCCAAACCGAATTTTCATGCCGTCGAGACGTCTTTCGCTCCCGGCGACCATGTCTTCTTCATCGGTCCTGTGGAAGCGGTGAACGGATTCTGGGTGGCACGGCCACCCCAGTCGAAGGAGTACAGTGTCCTGACCTGGAAGAACGAGCAACAAGTTCGAGGGGGTATGGGCCGCGGCAGTTTCATTTGGTCCTTCCTCAGTCTGCTTGCCCTTGTTGCAGGAGTGCTGGCCATCATAGCATCCTTGAGCTAGAGCCCCCTCTGGCAAGTCTCGCACGCCGGTCACCCTGCAGCATCCGTACCGACCCTGGAGACTTGTGACTGCATTGCTCGATGTCTGAAAATTGGCATTGCATCATATGACTCTGACCTGACGAAGTACACACGCACTGCTCGTTCTGTTTCATAACTCTTTCACACTTTAGCACTCCACAAAAGTGAGTGCCAATTGTATAATGCCAGTGTACCTAAAAAGGATCGGTGTTTGATCCTGTGAAGCGGCTTAAACCAAAAGGAGGTGTGCAGTATGATGATTCGTTACGATCCGTTTGAAGAGTTGAAGAGGGTTGAAGAGCAGATGGACAGGATTTTTGGAAGCATCTGGGGTGAGCCTCGTCGGCGTTTCTCAGCGCTGCCCGCCACTGCAGCCAAGTCCAGCTCGGATCTGGCACCCATGGGCGAGTTCTATGCTCCCGCCATTGAAGTCCAGGAGGAAGCAAACAAGTATACAGTGAAAGTGGATCTGCCGGGAATCGACAAGAAGGACATCCACGTCAAGGTCAAGGACAATGTACTGGCCATTTCAGCAGAGACCAAGACGGAGACTGAGAAGGGTGACAAGAAGTCCGGCAACTACTACTCGGAGCGCTACTACGGACGCTACTACCGAGAGATTCCGCTGGGATCCAACGTTGACGACGAGCACATCGACGCAAAGCATGAAAACGGAGTTCTGACGCTTGAACTGCCGAAGAAAGCCCAGCCTGAGGCCTCCAGCAAGGAGATTGCAATCAAGTAAGCTGGAATCAGCTCGTACCTTTTTTGCCCCGGATATTCATCCGGGGCTTATTCATTTGTCTCAAACCCACTTGCGCTATGATGTAAAGGAAATAGTCATTGCTCAGAACCGAAACCGGAGGAACATATGGATGGTACGATGGAGTTCAAGCGCACCAAGATTGTAGCAACACTCGGCCCCGCAACGGGTTCGGAAGAGATGATCCGCAGCCTTGCCAGGCATGGAGTGAACGTTTTCCGCATCAACTTTTCGCATGGCAGCGATGAAGAACATGTGGCAACCATCGCTGCTGTCAAGAAAGTCCAATCCGAACTCGACTTGCCCCTGGCAATCCTTCAGGACCTGCAGGGACCAAAGATCCGCCTTGGAACATTCAGTAAAGGACCAACGGAACTTGCCACCGGAGGAGTGTTTGGACTCACCACTCGCAGTGTTGACGGAACGAGCGAACTTGCAAGCATAGACTACTCGGCCCTCACTAGTGAAGTCCGACCTGGAGAACTCATCTTTATTAACGATGGATTGATTCGGCTGAAAGCGCGTGAAATCCAAGGTGACACTATCATCACCGATGTCCTGAAGGGAGGGGTGCTATCGGACCATAAGGGTGTGAACTTCCCTCAGTCAGACCTGCACGTCCCATCGATTACCGACAAGGATAAGCATGATCTTGTCATTGGCCTCCAGAACGCTGTCGACTATGTAGCCCTGTCGTTCGTCCGCACGGCAGATGACGTCCGCGAACTTCGAACATTGATGGAACAGCACGGAGCCCATGTCCCGATTATCGCCAAGAT
>JBNAWM010000002.1:21719-30357 GCA_049699855.1 Candidatus Cryosericum sp. | reverse complement strand
AGCAACGAAACCGCCGTCGGCCAGTTTCCACTGGAGACCGTGGACATGATGAGCCGTATCATTCACACAACGGAGCGCAGTGACCTCTACTGGGAAGCAATTCAAGCGCGCGGAACTGCCTGCGCTGCCGACACTTCTGACGCCATTGCATTTGCAGCAGTTCATACCGCCCAGACCATCGGGGCAACACTCATCGTTTGTGCCACAGAGTCGGGCAGAACGGCAATCCTCATCTCGCGCTATCGCCCTCAGATCCCCATTCTCGCTCTTACGCCCAGCCCCATGGTGCAGAGGCGTCTAGCCCTGTACTTCGGGGTGATCCCGATTGTCGTCCAGCAGTTCGAGAGCGTCGATCATATCCTTCGCACAGCAGTGGCGACGACGCACATGTCCCGGCTCGCCCGGCGGGGCGACAAGATCGTCATCACGGCTGGGTCTCATGCCACGGTCGAGGGCAGCACGAACCTGATTAAGGTGGAGGAAATGGCATAGGGCAGGCTCAAGCTTGCAAATGTTCTAACACTGCTAGAATGAGCTTACCGCTGAGCCCCGAACCAAGGGGCCCGAGGACGGCGAGGAGGAACAGGCATGAAAAGGAAGGCTTCGTATTTCAAGATCTTTCTGCTTGGGTTTGGCTTCTTTGGCATATCGGTCCTCTGGTCTCTGTACAACTCGGATGTCCCCATCCTGCTCAAGAACGTTTACAACCTCCCCTACAGCGCATCGGGCTGGGTCATGAACATTGACAACATCCTGGCAATCACGCTCATACCGTTGGTCGGATTCTGGTCGGACCATGTCTGGACTCGCATCGGACGCCGCATGCCTTTCATTGTGTCAACGCTTCCCGTCGGAGCCATTCTTTTTGCTCTGGTCCCCTGGATTCCCCTGTGGCTGGGCTCAAGCGCGACATCGCTGGTAGTCTTCATCGTCATTCTCTTCCTCATGAATATCACGCTGGCAATCTCACGGTCCCCGGTTATAGCCCTGATGCCGGATCTCGTGCCGTCGGAAGAGCGATCGCCGGCCAATGGCATCATCAATTTCATGGGGGGATTTGGTTCACTGCTGGTTTACTTTGTGGTGGGCAAGATTTCCACAACGAACAGGCCTCTTGGCTTTGCCATCGCTGGCGCATCGGTGCTGGTAGCCACCATTATCATGTTTCTATCGATCAAGGAAGCCCGCGATTCACTCGACCGTACGGCACCCCAGTCCGAACATGCTGACTTTTCGCTGCTGCGCAAGATCTGGACGCCACGGTATCGAAGCCTTCTGCTTGTCTGCCTGGCAATCTTCTTCTGGTTCATCGCGTACAATGCTGTCGAGACATACTATCCGACGTACATGCATTACGAGGGTCCGGCCGTCAAAGCGGTCATCGCCAGCCTGGGAACTTCTACGCCCACGGATCCGGCAGGGACCGCACTGCTCAAACACGCCCAGGAGACATCGGAGGCAGCAGCAAAAACGAATTTGGGAGTGTTCTCGCTGGCATTTATGCTCCTGGCAATCCCCGCCGGATTCATCGGCAAATCCCTTGGACGCAAAACCACCATCTTGATCGGCCTGATCGGCGTGATCATCATGGTTCTCCTTCTGGCTCTCGGTATCACGAGTACCGCCGGCCTCGCTGTGTTTCTCATGGGAGGTCTTTCCTGGGCCCTGGTCAACATCAACTCATTGCCTGTCGTTCTTGACATGGGCGACCTTGAGATGGCGGGTGCACTCACTGGTGTCTATTACTTCTTTTCGCAGGCTGCCAGCATTGTGAGCCCTCCACTCGTTGGTCGCATCGCCGACCTGGCCGGCGGCACCATGTCGGTCATGTTCCCGTACGCTGGCATCTTCTTTGTGCTCGCGGCCTCATGCATGCTCTTTATGCATTCGGAGGACAGACCGGCCGCGACCACAGGCAATCTCGATGTTTGACCAGGCATCGGCTGCACCGATCCGCATCCAGGAAGAGTCAGACACATCCTGTCTGTTGCTGCACGGTCTGACTGGAGCACCTGCCAGGGACCTATGGTTCCTTGCTGACTACTTGGCAAAACACGGCATTTCGGTCGTCGCCCCTCTTCTCACAGGCCATGGACGAACCTGGAAGGAACTGGACATGGCGACTGCAGAAGCATGGCTGCATGATGCACTCGCCGGACTCGAGGAAGCACGTGCCATGGGCCCGACAGTATTCGTCGCTGGGCTGTCGATGGGTGGCACGCTGACGCTCTACCTGGGCGAGCATCAACCCGAGATCGCAGGACTTATAACCGTCAACGCACCCGTCTATGTGGACGATCCGAAGATGAGACTCGTGCCGATCCTGCGGCACTTCCGGAAGAACCAGCCCAAGGGACCTCCCGATGTCGCCGATCGGGATGCCATGCTCCCCGATCTTGGATTCAACTCGCTGGAAGCTGTCTATCAGTTCGAGCGCCTCATGCAAGGGGTGCGTAGAGACCTCGGCATGGTGACCCAGCCCTTGCTTGCCTTCCGCTCAACACAGGACCACGTCGTGCCGCCGCGCAACGCGGAATACATCCTGAACCACATTAACAGCCGCTTCAAGAGCGTCATCACTCTGGAACGCTCCTACCACTGTGCCACGATCGATTACGACCGAGAGAGGATTGCGGCTGACATCGAACAATTCATCAGACTGGTACAGACACAGCAAGTCTGAAACTATCTGTTGCTGCAACTGGCACGGCAAACCCCCGGCCTCAGAGCCGGGGGTTTTCACAATACCTGCGCGATCCTACTTTCGGCGAATGCGGAGGTTGATGCCTTCGCGCTGGAGAGTCCAGCTACCGGCCCTCAATCCACGACGCGCCGTGTTGAGCTTCATCGTCAGGATCCGGTCTGTCGAGAAGATATGAGCAGCGATACTGGCCAGCACGAGGAACAATGCGAATTGGTACGCGATGCCGGCAGCAACCATCGCGAAGTTGTGAGCAAAAATGAACTGAGTGGCGAGGAATGGATGAGAGAAGGGAATAGCGTACACCAGCCATTTCAACACCGGCGATGCCGTGTTGATGTCGACGAACATGGTCATGAGGTACGGCAGGAGGACCATCATCATGAGAGGAGTAATGACAATCTGCACGCTCTTGACGTCCTCGGCGAAGGCACCCAGAATGACAGCGACGGACAGCGCCACCATGATCCCGGCGAACACACTCAATCCAAGCAATACGTAGCCGTTGGCATTTAGAACAAGTCCAAGCTTCTGAACTGCTTGAGCCGTCGCCGCACTTGCAGTTCCGGAACCCCCGATCAGACTGCCCATGTAGCTTTTCATGCCAACCATATACGCGGCCGCAGAGACAAGTGCCACGATTCCGGAAGCCATCATCTTGGCAGTGACAAGAGCGCCACGTGCGATGGGCGTCGAAAGCAGTGTCTCAAGCGTCTTATTCTCCTTCTCACCAGCAATCGATGCGGCGATCATCTGTGAAGCCAGAATAATCACGAGCGTCAGGACAATGGGTATGACCATTGTCTGTTGCATGACAACGTTCACGATCGATTCAGGGTCGGCCTCAACCGATGTCGAGCCCACGGTGACAAATGACTGGGCACTGATCGCGTGCTTGACAATCGTGGGATCCAATCCTGGCGCTCCAGCACTGATGTATAGATTGCCGATGTAGTCGTTCATAGCGTTGAGCGCAGCTGTCATCTTGAACGTCCCCTGAACCCCCAGCAGGGAAAAACTCTTCAGAATACTGTACGTCTGCACTGTCTGAGGCTGGCGGTTGTTGATACCTGCCTGAAAGCCCTGCGGAATGACGAGCACTGCAACGCTCTTTTCAGATGCTGCTTTCTGGACGATGTCGCTCACCGAGCCCTTGGTAACCGTCGTGACCTTGAAGTCGGCCTGGGTCAGAATTCCCGCCAGCATCTGCGAGGTTTGGCTGCGGTCGAAATCTACAACGGTAATCGGTTGTGGGGCTGCCTGCTTCTTCTGTTCAGTATTGATGACCCGTCCCAAAAAGCCATAGATCACGACAACCAGCAAAATGGGCACAAGCGTCTGCCACGTGAACATTTCCTTCAATTCTTTCTTCAGCAGAACAAGGAACCGTCTCATTTGTTCACCACCTGGACAAAGACCTCTTCGAGATTCGCCTTGCCATACTTGTCCTTGAGTCCCTGAGGTGTCCCGATGTCATGAATCGTGCCCTTGTCGATGACAGCAACCCGATCCGACAAGTACTCGATTTCCAGCATGTTGTGACTCGAGAGGAGGACCGCCATCCCATCGGAAGCTGCACTTCGGATGGATTCACGAATATCGATGGCGGCGATCACATCGAGACCGCTGGTCGGCTCGTCGATAATGGCCAGCTTCGGCCTCGTCATGACTGCACGCGAAAGCAGCAACTTTCGCGTCATGCCCTTGCTATAGGTGCCAATCTTGTCGCGCAGACGCTCTCCCAATCCGGTGATGTCCGAAGCTCTCTGGACATACTCGCACTGAGCTGAACGGTCAGGGACAAACAATTCAGCCATAAAGGTCAGGTAGCCGAGCCCGGTAAGATTTTTGTAGGCGCCAGCCTCTTCAGGAAGGTAGCTGATGATCTCGCGTATCCGGGATGCGTCCTTCTGGACATCCATCCCATACACGTAAACCGACCCCGACGTGGGCTGGAGGATCGTAGCCGCAATGCGCAGGGCAGTCGTCTTGCCGGCGCCATTGGGTCCGATGAGTGCAAAGATCTCGCCGGGCATCACCTCAAAGCCGATGCCATGCAATGCCTCGAATTTACCATAGCTCTTCCTCAAGTCCGTGACAACAAGTGCCTGTTCCACCTTAATACCTCCCTACTGGGACATCGTGCGATGTTCTTGTGAATATTTTCATTATACATCATACCAGAATATCGGGCACGAACTCAAGAACCGGGGCATTGCCATGGCTCATCACAATACCTATGGCATCGATATGAATACTCTGGAAGTGCCCGCTCAGGCCGGGGATTCCTGACGAGAGAGCAGCCATGGTCGACCGTCTCAGATGCTCCTGCTTACGACGGTCAATCGCTTCGAGTGGGCTTCCATATCCTGTGCCGTGCCTTGTCTTTACCTCGACGACATGAAGGTGCCCGCTTTTCTCAGCGATGATGTCCAGCTCACCATAGTCGGTGCGCAGGTTTCGGGCCACGATGCGAAAGCCGTGGCCGATCAGCCATTCTGCTGCCAGGTCCTCACCGGCGGTGCCGAGTCCCCGGTTGTGCTGTCCGTCCAAGGGGAAGTTCCTCAGTCTCCAAAAGTTGCTTCACAATGAAGGTCCGTCGATGTTCAGCAGAGGGCCCTTTGGACCGGAGAGCCTCGATGTGCTCATGGGTGCCATAGCCGACATTCCCCTCAAATCCGTATCCATGCACATGCCTGGCCATGACCCGCATGGCAGCGTCACGGGAGACCTTGGCCGCGATGCTGGCACCAGCAACACAAAGCACCGTCGAATCCGCGTCAACGATCGCCATGGGAGTCACATGCTGCTCTTCCCGTTCCAAGAAGGGCGGTAGCAATGGTCCATCGACCACGACGCCGATGCGCGCACCTGTGCCCCAGTGTTCTCTCACGACGGGCAGCACGAGGAGAAAGGCCCTCTCCATAGCTTCATACGTCGCATGGAGAATCCCTTTGGCATCGATCTCAGCGGCACTCGAGCTGCCTGTCGCAAACAACGCATGGAACGGCAGGAGCTCGAACGCCTGTTCACGCTGATGCTGACTGAGCAGCTTGGAATCATTGATGAATGTTGTTCCACGCGGGTCCGTAATCGCGCATGCCCCAGCATAGACCGGACCAGCAAGGGCACCTCTGCCTGCCTCGTCGATCCCCACGATGACATCTAAGTCATAACGCGACTTCAGGCCTTGCTCAAACAGCGCCAGAGCCTCATGCCGCATAGTGCTTCCTCTGACCGGTCATGCAAAAACCCTCCCCGCGCAAACGAGGAGGGTGCTGACCAACTTCCCTACTGTGCAAGCGTCGTCTGTGCCCGAAGCAGAACCACATGATTCAGTGGCCAGTAGGCAAACATCGCCCGCCCGATGATGGAATTCATGGGAACCGTTCCAAAAAAGCGAGAATCCTGGCTTACTGCCCGATTGTCACCCATGACGAACAACTGCCCCTGTGGAACTGGCGTGGGTGGAAAATCTGGCATGACATATCCGTGGATATATGGCTCTTCAACCATTTTGCCATCCACATATACTTTCCCGTTCTTTGCCTCGACCGTCTCACCCGGAAGACCGATAACGCGTTTGATGTAAGGATCGCCCGTCGTAATGCCAGGTGGCCAGAAGATAATCACATCACCGCGTCGCGGCTCATGAAACCGGTACGAAAGCTTGTCGACCATCACCAAATCGTTTGGAAAGACCGTCGTTTCCATGGAAGACATCTGAATACGGTACGGCTGAACGACCCACTGCCGCAAGGCATAGGAAGCGCCAAACGCAATGGCAATGATGACGACCCAGTCAAGTATCTCGCGAAATGCTTTATTCAAAGGCTAGTTCGCTTCTCTCTTCTCCTTGACGTTGCGAGCAGTACCGACCCTCTCCCTCAGGTAATACAGCTTGGCACGACGAATATCGCCGTGACGCACAACCTCAAGCTTGGCAATCATTGGAGAATAGAGTGGAAACACCTTCTCAACTCCGATGCCGGAAGAAATCTTGCGGACCGTAAACGTCTCACGACTTCCGCCACCTTTCTTGGCAATCACGAGCCCCTCAAACACCTGGATCCTCTTCTTGCCGCCTTCAACAATGTTGATATGAACCTTGACCGTATCACCCACCAGAAGGACGGGCATGTCAGGTTTCACATATCTGCTCTCTACAAGGTCGATAACATTCATTTCAGAACTCCTTTCACCGGACTGATGTTCACAAACATAGAGTCTAGCAGAACGGCGACGTTATTCAAGGTAACAAGAAACGCGTTCAGCGCACACTTGTCTCACCGCCTCAGTCCATGCTTCTGTGCAAGCGCAGACTCAGGAAGCGATCTGCGCTCTCAGTCTGCACTCCATCACAACCTTTCGCGGAATGAAACGTAAAGCCAGCCAGAACAGCGCTGGAACGATGACCAGGTCATCAAGCTGACCCAGCAAGGGTATAAAGTCCGGAATTATGTCCACCGGGGAAGCCAGATAGACAAGAGCAGCTCCCAGCAGCCACTTTGATATTGGCGGAGTCCGTGGGTCTTGCAGGACCAGCGTCCACACTCGTATCTCCCGTTTGATCCGGGCGGCAGCAGTACTCAGACTCATTTCAATTGCGGCCCAGAAGACGGTCCAGGATAATTGCAGCTGCGCTGCGGACTGACAGGTGATTGAACTCGGTCGGCCCCCAGATGGGATCAAGCACACAGTCCATCTGTGCCATGATCTCGTCGGCCAGACCAAAGCCCGTACCAAAAACCAGCAAATAGGGATGGTCTCCTGTGCGAATCCGATCACCCATGGTGGAATATCCCATGGAGTTCTCAAACCGACGCGCACTGGTCGCCACCAGGACGGGTCGCTCACTCTCTTCGTGCTGAATCTCCGCGACAGCCTCTTCGAAATGCGTGACAACGCGCAACAGGGACAGGGATTCGGCGCGATTTGGATTGTACTCGTATCCAAAACCCTTATTCCAGAACTCGGCGATACGCAGAGCGATCTGCTGTTCCTGAGGAAGAGGCTCGACTTCGTACATGGCTCTGGCTCCATAGGTCTTGCCAGCCCTGGCGATGTCATGGATATCGTGGATGACGATGGACGTGGTAATGATTTCATGATGTTTGTTGTAGACCGGATAGTGCACGACGGCCAGGTACAGTCTGAAGTCAGTCAATGATCCCTCTCAAGTCCGCCAGTAGTTTGCTGAGATACTTGCGATCCTGCTCAGTCAGATCAAAATCGCGCAGCAGGTCCGGCCTTCGAATGAGGGTTCTTCTGAGCGCCTCTTCTCGACGCCACTTCGCGATATTGGCGTGATGCCCTGAAACGAGAACCTCGGGCACGGCCTCCCCATTCAGCTCCCGTGGGCGCGTGTACTGGGGGTATTCCAGCAGACCCGACGAAAAACTCTCCTCGCCTGTCGAAGCGACGTTACCAGTTGCACCCGGGAGGAGGCGCGTGATCGCATCGATAATCTCGATGGTTGCAATCTCGCCCCCGGACAAGACGACATCCCCAACAGAGATGACGACATCGAGCCTCTCCATGACGCGCTCATCGATACCCTCATAGCGCCCTGCCACGAACAGCAGACGTTCCTCGTGCGCCAGGTCCTCCGCCATATGCTGTGTCAGGCGGTCGCCCTGCGGCGCAACCCCGATCTTGAGCCACGAGCCTGCTGGATTGTCGATGGTGTCCAATGCCTCGATGAGAGGCCTTGGCAGGAACATCATCCCCGCGCCCCCGCCGAATGGAATGTCATCGGTCGTATGATGGCGATCGTGCGTGTAGCTACGAAGATTCACGGCCTCAAAATCCAGGATACCTTTGTCAATCGCCATCTTCATGACGCCGACCTGCATAAACGGCGCGTAGAGTTCGGGAAATATGGAAATCGCTTTCATGTGCATCATGGATACAGTATAGCAGAGGTCTGAATTGACA
>JBNAWM010000002.1:0-21709 GCA_049699855.1 Candidatus Cryosericum sp. | reverse complement strand
ATTGACACATGCATAGGCGCCCCGGAACACCCGGGGCGCCTCCAAAACAATCGTTTCGTGTCAGGAAGCCTTTGTGGTTCTGCTTCGGGCGACCTGCTTCGTGCCGGCTGGTTTCAGATAGTTGTCCATCCACCTGCGGATGCTGTTCAGCCGCTCGATGCGACGATCCGTGCGACCAGTGCGCGAGAGTCCATGAGGCTCGTCGGGAAAAACTACAAACTCGCTGGGCACCCGGTTTACCTTCAGGGCCGTGAAGACTTGTTGCCCCTGTTCGATGGCACAGCGGAAATCCATTTCGCTATGAATGACCATCGTGGGCGTCACAGCATTGCCTAGATACTTTACTGGCGACCTATCCCAAAGTACGTCGATACTCTCCTGCGGTGATTTATTGCCACAGGGAAACTGGAAGACCCAGTTGAGGTCACTGGTGCCCCACATGCTGATGAAGTTGCTGACACTTCTCTGCGTCACTGCCGCGGCAAAGCGATGCGTATGACCGATAATCCAGTTGGTCATGTAGCCACCATAACTGCCTCCGGTGACACCCATGTGCTTGCGGTCAATGTATGGCTTCTTCTCGACGAAATCCGCCCAATCCATGAGATCATCGTAGTCGACAGTGCCCCATTGTCCCCAGATGGCCTTTTCATGCTGTTCACCGTAGCCCGTTCCACCCCGGGGATTGCTGAAATAGACGACATACCCTGCCGCTGCCAGGAAGTAGAACTCGTGCATGAAGAGGTTGCCATATTGGTCCTGCGGGCCACCATGAATCTCCAGAATGGATGGATACTTTTTCTTGGAATCAAATCCTGGAGGCGTCATGATCCAGCCCTGAAGATCGTGCCCGTCACGCGCTTTGAACCACACCTCTTCGACTTGACCAAGGTCAATCTCTTGGAGCAGTGCCCTGTTTAGATGAGTTAGCTGGCGCGTTGCACCTGTTTCCATTTCACGGACCCACACTTGACCTGGATCAGTCATTGTTCCCAGGAAATACGCCATCGTTTCCTGCCGTCGGTCCATGGTAAATGATCCAACACTGCCCGGAACATCGATGACCGTGTAGAGCTCGGAGCTGTCCACCACGATCGCCATGAGCTTCGTATTACCATGTTCCGAGATCTGGAAGTACAGGACCTTCCCATCCGCTGACCAGACTGGAGGCATCTGGAATCCAGCCCCCACGTCGTTAAGGGTAGAGCATGTGAGAGAAATGTCATAGGACCTGGTCAAACTGCGTGCAGTTCCTCTGCCATCAGAAGGGACAACCCAGAGTTCAATGTTCTGCCACCATTCATTGGGGTCACGTGGCCCGACGTAGCTAATCTGTGACCCGTCGGGGGAGAATACTGGCATGCCCTTGGCACCTGCAGGTGTCTTGATGAGTTTTATGTCGCCCCCGACCGCCGGGATGACGTACAGGTCAATCATGTCGGGCTGAAGGTCCGGATCTTCGCTGCGATTGCTGCAGAAGACGATGGACTTTCCATCCGGAGACCATGATGCATTGTATTCGTCGTACACGTCGCCCGAGGTGAGCTGTTTCATCTTGCCCTTCGTGATGTCCACAGTCCACAGGTGGGCCCGCTCACGGCCAAACCAGCCTTGACCGTCTCCCCGATAGAACAGGCGTGAATAGTGACGCGCGACAACTCCCAGCTTCTTCTTCGCCTCGTCCGCCTCACGGTCAACGGCTTCCTGGTCCTTCTTCGTGAATTCCAACAGAAGCTTCGTCCCGTCAGGAGACCAAGCCAAGTTGGAGATCTCGCCTTTGACATCTGTCAGGCGCCGTGCTTCGCCACCATCCACATTGATGATGTATACCTGCGCGCTCTCACCCTCTTTGCGCGACGACAGGAATGCAATCTGTCTTCCGTCCGGCGACCAGCGTGGCATTGCATCCGTCTGTTCTCCCTGTGTAAACTGGAACTCGCTGGAACCATCCGTACCCGCCATCCAAAAGTTCGCGTATTTCTTCTCAGTCTTCCTGTCCACGCGCTGAACGCCATAGACGGCGTGTTTTCCATCCGGCGACAGCCGAACGTCGGTGATAAGTTGAAGTGCATAAAGATCCTGTGCCGAGATGGGACGCAGCGCCCGCTTCGATTCTGCCATGAGTGCCTCCGTTGTCCGTTTGTTTGCAATCGGGTCAGATACCGATGACCAACCACATATTTCCAGATTCATTGTAGGCAAAAATGGCTGCAGGTATAGCGGAAACCGAAAAAGCCCCGGCACACATGACCGGGGCAATCTGAAGGTGACCGGGAGTCGCGTTAGAATTCCTGCCGCTCCAGCACGCGGTACGAGATCCATAACATGCAGACACTCAGAACCAGGCCGACGGCAAGGGGCACGAGCTGTGGTGCGGGGTCCTGGATGAGGTTGGAACTCCCAAACAGTGCCAGTGGATTGAGCCAGTGAAGAGGCTTGAACTGGCCGGCGACTGAAAGAACGATAATGATGCCGCCCGTGAAGAGCATCGCCTTCATACGGTCCGACACGAGCACGGAGAGCAATGTTGCAAGAGATGCAAAGGTGAGCAGCGCGATGAGGCTGTGCAGCGTCGCGGTCAGCACAAATCCGGCCTGGGGCACCTTTCCGACAATGACGGCACCTAGGACGGCCCCTCCCGTTGAAACCAGCACCGCCAGCACAAGCCCTGCAAACAGGACGATGACCTTGGATGCCAGGATCATGCCTCGGCTGACCGGCCGCGAGAACAGGAAGATGGCTGTGTGCAGCTCCCGCTCTCCCGAAATCGCACCGCTCAGCAGAATGACTGCCAGGATACCACCAACCTGCTGCAGGTTCTTGCTGAACCACTGGGAATAAAGATACGCATTCACATCGCTGAAGTCCGGCATCAGTCTCTTGATCAGATCCGCATACTCTGGCGGGATCTGACCCATTCCGGGAATGCCACCCTCGAGGAAACGATACGCAATGGAGACGGCCAGTCCTATCACGGTCAACAGCACGCATCCTATGACGATCTTCAGGCGGTTTTCCCGTAGCTCTTTCCACATCAATGCTTTCACGTCATGCCTCCACAAATCGCAGGAAGATCTCGTCGAATGGCAACGATTGTACGTTGAGCACAGTTCCGCCAGCATCGGTAAGCGCTGTACGGGCTTGTTCCTGATCGGCGAGCACTTCGACGTCCCAGGTATCCTGGCCCAGAGCCCGCTCCCGCTGGATGGTGATGCCCTTGACATCGCGCAGGCCATGCCCGGCGCCAAACCGGACCGTGTAGACCCGGTACTGTGCCTTGATAGATTCTACTTCGTCCTGAAGGACCGTGTGACCGGCGCGCATGAACGCCACCGTATCGCAGATCTTTTCGACCTCACTTAGTATGTGCGACGAGAAGAACACCGTCAGGTTGCGGCGGGACGTCTCGTCTGCCAGCACGCCCAGGAAATGCGACCGGACTACGGGGTCCAGACCATCGGTGGGCTCGTCGAGAATGAGCAACTCCGGTTCTGTCGAGAGAGCAATATAGAGCCCAAGCAGCTTGCGCATGCCCTTGGAATACGTAGCAATCTTGCGTGCGAGCGGCAGTTCGAAGACCGTCTGCAGCCTCCGCACGCTCTCGTCGACGGAGCAGCTGTACAGTCGCGCGTTGAAATCCAGGATCTCGTGGCCCGTCATCTGTGGATAGAGCGAGAAGTCCTCGGGAACAAACCCGATGCGCCGCCGGAGGACCGTTCCATCTCCTGACGGGACGACACCGAGGACTGTCAGCGAACCAGCCGTAGGCTCCATCAGGCCAAGCATCAGCTTGATGTTGGTCGTCTTGCCCGCGCCATTTGGCCCCATGAGACCAAAGATGCTGCCCGTCGGGACCGTCAGACACATGTCCTGCAGCGCCTGCACCTGTCCATACGACTTGCTGACGCCACGCATTTCTATTGCATTCATGAACTTCCTCCTTGATCACGATCTTTCGCAGAAGCCTGCTTGCGCCTCTCCAACCGCTCAATAAGGTCATCGATCGTGAGGCCGGCGTTGCGAGCCTCGACGACCAGCATTTCCAGCATGTGTTCAAGGCGTTCTGTCTCCACGCCGATCCTGCCTTCCCGTACAAATGTCCCTTTGCCACTGACTGTCTCGACCATTCCCTCGCGCTCCAGGTCCCTGTATGCCTTGGCGACCGTATTCGGGTTGACAGCCAGCTTGACAGCAAGTTCGCGTACTGTCGGCAGCTGATCACCTGGGTGCAAAGTACCCAGAGCCACACCATTCCGGACCAGCTGAATGATCTGCAGGTACACCGGCACACCGTCATATGGGTTCACATAGAATTCCATCATCACCCCTTATTGTACTATTACGATAGTACAATGTGCAAGGCTGTCAAGAGTTGACTGGGAACACGCAATGTCTGCAGTCAGATATGTCAGAGTCCAGTCACTTCGGCGCAGTAGATGATATCAACGCCTGCCGCGACATCACAGCAAGTTCGTTCAGGAAGCGTCTGGGCATTACTCTGCCCACAAGTTGACAAGCCCCCCCCGTTACACTTTATTGCAGGAAGTGTATTCTATGTTCTTGAGAGACGCCGATATGGCACGATGACCGCCCCCGGTGACCGGGCATGGATCCACCATTTGTGGATCAAGATTCACGAGAGGAGCATGGCATGAGGATGACGAAAGTACGAGGCAGTGTGCGTACTGCCACTATGATGATCCTGATCTTGTGTCTGGCCCTGAGCGTTTCGAGCGTGCTGGTCGACGCCCCCGCTGCACGCGCGGTGGACGCAAGCGCCTGGACCTGGCTTCCCTTATATGGGAGCAACATTCAGTGCCTTGCCATCGATCCGAAGGTTCCTTCCACACTGTACGCGGGCGGGAACGGCATCTACCGTTCGACCGACAGCGGCACCACCTGGAGAGCCATCAACGTGGGGCTCACCAATCTCAGTGTGACCTGTCTGGCGGTCAACCCCATAACTCCTTCCACGCTATATGCAGGAACCGGTAACGGCGTTTTCCGGTCCGTCAACAGTGGTGACACTTGGACCGCGATCAACACAGGCATTACCAATCCTGAATCGGCAGGTCAACTGGGTATCATCTCTCTTGCCATCAATCCGAAGACCCCCTCTACGCTGTATGCGGGTGGAAACGGCGTCTTCCGTTCGACGGATGGTGGCGACCACTGGACGCTGCTGAAGTCGAGCATCGCCACAAGCTACATTTTCTCTCTCGTGATCAATCCCAGGACGCCTGCCACGCTATACGCCAACACCAATGGAGGTGGCGTCTGCCGTTCCACCGACAGCGGCGTGCACTGGACGGCGGTGAACAAGGGACTTCAGGGCGGGGATGTGTCTGCTCTTGCGATCGACCCCATGACCCCTTCCACGCTCTATGCTGGTACCGGCACGCACGGCGTTCTCCGGTCTGTGAACAGCGGAGCGGTCTGGACACCGGTAAATACGGGCCTCACAGGCAAAGCCGTCCGCGCTGTTGTCGTCGACCCACACACGTCCAGTACCGTCTATGCTGCCACCGCCCTTGGGGTCTTCCGTTCGACCAACAGCGGTGGCTCCTGGAAAGCGGTGAACACCGGGCTCGCCTGCCAAGTAGGCAGTTGCTTCGTCCCTGACCCAAAGACTTCAGGAAAACTGTATGTCGGCACCAACGGGGGCGTCTTCCGTACCACAAACAGCGGTGGCTCCTGGCAGGCGGCAAGCATCGGTCTCACCGGTATACAGGTGCAGCAGGTCGCGATTGACCCCAGGACACCTGCGACACTCTACGCCGGAACGAACGTCGGCGTCTTCCGTTCCACCAACAGCGGTGCGACCTGGACAGGAGCAAGTACTGGTCTTACTAATGGCAACATCCTGACCATCGCTGTCGATCCCATCACGCCCACAAGCTTGTACGTCGGCACGGATGACGGGATCTTCCGATCCACCGATGGCGGGACGAGCTGGAAGAACTGCTCCACAGGTCTCACGGACAAGAGGGTCCTGTGTTGTGCCGTCGATCCTCATACCTCCGGTGTCGTATATGTCGGTACAGACGCCGGCACTGCGAGCGGCTGCGTCTATCGATCGACGAACAGTGGCACGACATGGACGCCGGTGAACACGGGGCTGACCACGTGGAGGATGGCGTTCTCCTGCCTTGCCATCAACCCCGTCACGCCCTCTACCTTGTACGTGGGCAGCAATGCCGGTGCCTTTCGGTCCACGGACAGCGGCGGTCACTGGACAGCAGTGAACGCAGGCATGACGGGCGACCAGGTGTCTTCACTTATCGTTGATCCACTCACCCCCGAGAACGTCTATGTCAGCAGGTACGGCAGCATTGGAGCAGACGGCAGGAGGGGTGGGCTGTTTCATTCGACCGACAGTGGGGACACGTGGACCGTGACCGAACTCGCCGATGGAAACATCCATACTCTCAGCATCAACCCCGTCACGCCCACGACCCTCTATGCCGGAACCGCACCCGGTGGCGTTCACTGCTCTACCG
This sequence comes from Candidatus Cryosericum sp., assembly GCA_049699855.1. GTDB lineage: Bacteria > Caldisericota > Caldisericia > Cryosericales > Cryosericaceae > Cryosericum. The sequence continues at coordinate 15,209 of JBNAWM010000002.1, read as the reverse complement.
ACAGCGGCGCCACTTGGACCGCTCTGAACGCTGGACTCACCAACCAGGACGTTGTCTCTCTGGCGATCGACCCGTTGTCTCCCGACATCCTCTACGCTGGAACGGCTGGCGGCGGTATGTTCCGCTATGCACCCGACTCCTCTGCGAAAGGTACCGTTCAACTGGTAGTTGGTGGCACAATGTTGTACGTCGATGGGAAACCCACCTCTCTGGAGGCAGCTCCCATCATCCTGAATTCGCGCACCCTTCTCCCCATACGGGCAGTGGTGGAGTCGGTCGGAGGAACCGTCGCCTGGGACCCTTCGGCACAGAAAGTCACTATTGTACGGAAGGAAACGACGCTGGAGTTGTGGATCGGCAAGAACATGGCGACCTTGAACGGTCAGTCGGTCAGTATCGACAGCAATCCCGGCGTCGTGCCCATCATCCGGAACGGGAGGACACTTCTTCCTCTCCGGTTTGTTGCGGAGTCGCTCTCACTGGACGTCCAATGGGATGCAGCAACCCAGACGATAACGATAACATATACCCCGTAGGGTTGCTCTCTGCGTGCTGCAAAGATTCATCGCAGGCAAGAGTGCACGCAGGCATGCAGAAACCGATAAAATCATAGGCACGCTCTACTGCACAGATGGCCACTCTGCTATCAGGTCAGCAAGCAGACAGCCAGCGTTACCAATTTCAAAGATCACCATTTTCAAGATTACCCAGCATCGTATCTCTGCGCCAACCTCGTAGTGAAATGTCTCCAAACAGCTCACAAGACATTATCTCTCTCGTGACGGGATCCCTGTTGAATGAAGCCGCAATATTGTGACTACTAATGAAACTGGCAAAGGGGTGCTCCATGGGAATAAAGGAACAATTTCTTGGCAGGAGGTTCAGTTTTTCTGGCAACTTCTTGGAGCAGAGAGACGGAAGTCTCCTATTCAACAGTATCATAGGCGAGGGAAAGACGTTCCTGTCGAAGAAGGTTCTGGCCTACAGGTGCAGGATCAAGATCAATGATGTTGAAATGAAGGTCTATTTCTTTGAAATCCTGGATGAGCGAGGTTCTGGCTTAACCACTGGAAGTGGAGATGATGAGGTTCTTTCCACGCCCGGATTTGGATTCAAGGTAGAGAAATACAACACCAGGAATGGCACTAGAAGGGGGACAATAGAAGAACAATCTGCCCTATTTGGAAAAGAATATACCTACAAGTTCAACTGGAATGAAGTCAAAGACTTCGCAGTAGAAGTCGCTAACAGCTTCGGATATCAGACAGAGTTCATCCTGGACGAGCGATCTTTGCAGAAGCGATAATGCCTATGACAGGGATCGTGCCCTGTTATACAGCGTAATGAACGTCAGTTCCGGCCTGCACAGGAACCGCACGGGAAGGTGGCTCGTGCCCATCCCGGCGTTGACGTAGAAGAACGTGTCGCCCAACTTGTACAACCCTTGCGCGAAGCGTGTGCCATATCGCGAGGGAACCCGCAACGCGCCAATGAATGGCAGGCGGACCTGGCCTCCGTGAGTGTGGCCTACAAGGACCACCCGCGCGGCAGGGCGCTGTGCCAGTTCTTCGAACGCCTCAGGAGCATGGGTCAGCACAAGCGCAAATGCGCTGTCGGGGACACCCTTGAAGCTGGCATCCAGGTCAGCATGCCCAAAGTACGGGTCGTCCGTGCCAACCAGCCATATCTGGCCTCCATGCCGATGCAGGACGACATTCTGATTTGCGAGAACTCGAATCCCCGTCTCGGCCTGCAGGCGCCTGTGCCATGCAGCAATGCTCTGCTTCGTCGGAAAAGCCCGATGATCCCAGTTCCCGGGCACGACGATCACTGGCGCTCTCGTTGCAGCGCGCAGCTGGCTTAGGAATGCAATGCATGCCGACGTTTCCTCGGCACGATCCACCAGATCGCCCGTAATGACGACAAGGTTCGGCTGTTCCTTGCGGATGACATCGACTGCCATGCGATATGCCCTCGAAACGCTGTGAATGTGGAGATCTGACAGCTGTGCCACCTTCAGCCCGCCAAATTCAGGCGGCAGCGATGGCAAAACTATCGACAACCGCTCTACATCAAGTTGAAATGGCTCACGAAGAAATCCCTCAACAGCGGCTCCTCCCACAAGAGCACCGAATGCCGCTCCTTCCAGTATCACTGCCTTGTTCACGCGTTGTCTCCCAATTTAAGATGTATTGTTTTTCAGTATAGCGCACCGATGGAGAACTCCAACAACAGCATAGAAAGGAGGATGGCGGCCCGGTGGGCCGCCATCCTCGTACTGCGGGGAGGAGGGGTGACAATATCGCCCCCTTTGTCGCTGCCGGCTTGCTATAGCACGCCGAGCTTCTTTGCCTCCGACATCAGGCTTTCCCTGAACTTCGGGTGCGCTATCGCGATGAGAGCAAGCGCGCGCTCATGCACACTCTTTCCTTTCAGATGCGCCAAGCCATATTCCGTGACGACACAGTCTGTGTCTTGCCGTGGTACAGAGACGAAACTGCCCGGGCTCAACATCGGCACAATGGTCGAAATCTCATCACTCTTTACCGACGAGCGTAGCGCGATGATGCCTTTGCCTCCCCGTGACAAGGTTGCGCCTCGGTGCATATCGAGCTGTCCACCCGTTCCCGTATAGTGCCGGTATCCAATGGATTCACTGCATACCTGCCCTGTGAGGTCCACCTGGAGCGACGTGTTGATGCTCACCATGTGATCGTTCTGCGCCACCACATAGGGGTCGTTCACGTAGGCACCTCGAAGAATCTCGACGCTGACGTTCTGATCGATGAAATCGTAGAGGCGCTGGCCGCCCATGGCAAACGTACCGACAATCTTTCCCTTGTGCAGAGTCTTCTGCGTATTGTCAATGATGCCAGCTTCCACGAGATCCACGATACCATCGGTGATCATTTCCGTATGAATGCCCAGATGCTTCTTGCCTGAAAGAAACTTCATGATCGCGTTGGGAATGCCGCCGATGCCAATCTGCAGGGTTGCTCCATCATCGATAAGCTCTGCAATATTCTCTCCTATACGCTGTTCCACCTCACTTGCCTCGATCGAGGGGACCGTCAGCAGGGATGTATCATTCCTGACGAGGAGGTCAACATCATCGACATGGATCTGGGTATCTCCAAATGTCCTGGGGAGGTTCTCGTTGATCTCCAGAATGACAAGGTCAGCGCATTCGATCATCTCCTTCTCGTACACCAGTGACAGAGACAGAGACATGAAACCGTGGCTGTCCGGAGGCGTGGCGGTACCCACGAAAACGTTGATATGTTCGGCTTGAATCTTCTCTCTTCCTGCATTGTGCAGATTGTTGGGAATGAAGGAAATGAGTCCTTTCTTGTAGAGCTCTCGTTCGGGAGTCCCAAAGTACCAGCTTTCTGCCCGAAAGACAGCATCGGGGCCAGTTCCCACGCCAGCCAGAAAGGAATAATCCTTCAGCAGCAGACATGACACCACCTTGACGTTGTGAACGCCCTGGCGGACGCCGTGAAGCGACGACAGAAAGCCTTGTGGCTGTGCCGCTGCCATTCCGACCACAATGGTATCATCGGACTCGATTCTTCCGACCGCCTCTTCCATTGAAACAAGCTTGTTTGTCCACGATTCCGACTGCATGCGTTCCTCCCAGAGTCAAATTCGCCGTCGCTCAGTCAAGTTTTTCCTGGCTACAGCCTCGATCACGTTCCCAGAACAAGACCCCCGTCCACAGCCAGCGTGGTGCCATGAACAAATGCAGCCTGATCAGAGGCAAGCCATACATATGCGTTCGCAATATCCTCGGGAGCGCCCATGCGACCCACAGGCGTATGAGCTACCATGCCTTCCAGCACTTTCTCGGGCATTGCGGCGACCATATCTGTCATTGTAAAGCCGGGCGCAACCGCGTTCACGCGGATACCGTATTTTCCCAACTCGCGTGACCACGTCTTCGTCATGGCGATGAGTCCAGCCTTGGTAGCGGCGTAGTTGGTCTGACCAAAGTTACCATAGGCCGCAACGACAGAGCTCGCGCTCAAAATGACGCCGTGCCGCTGGTCGATCATGCGGGGAGCAACAGCGCGCGTGACGACAAAGACCCCCTTGAGGTTCACATTGATCACTGCGTCGAAGTTGGCATCGGTCATGGTCCCCGCGAGAACGCCGTCCTTGTATTTGACCAACTGACCATCACGCGTGATTCCCGCGTTGTTGATCAGGACATCGATATGCTCCCACACTGCCACAATATCGGAGACCGCCTTTTCGACGGCCTCGGCATCCGCAACGTTCACCTGCTGGAACATTGCATCAATGTCCATCTGTTTCAGTTCGGCCAGCGTCGCGGCACCTGCCTCTGCGTTCATGTCCCAGATGGCAACGCGTGCTCCTTCCTCGGCGAAGCGCTTTGCAGTGGCACGGCCAATTCCTGCCGCTCCACCAGTGACAATGACAACCTTGCCTTTCAGACCGTATTCCTTTGACATGGTTTCCTCCTATTTCACTCGCTTGAGTATGGATGCAAAGTTGCTTACGTTGGAACCACCTACGTTGAAGACTGCTCCCACCTCCGGGTCTTTGGTTCCAAGGCCGAGTGGCCGACCTTCGAGCTGCCTGGCAACGTAGACGTGCATGGCTGTCCCTGAAGCTCCAACCGGATGTCCTTTTCCAATGAGACCGCCACTGAGATTGATGGGGCACGTGCCATCTGCCTGGACAACGCCGCCGCGCTCAATGAGCCGACCTCCTTCTCCCTCCGGGCACAATCCCATGGCTTCATAGGTAAGAAGCTCATTAATCGTGAAACAGTCATGGATCTCCGCGCAATCAATGTCGGCAACAGTCACGCCGGCCTTCTTGTAGGCTGCCTCAAGTGCCATGCGACCTGCCACGTTGTGCCACAGTTCACGTTTGCTGGACTGCATGTGATCGCTGACAAGGACTTGCGAACTGATTTCGACGACCGTCTGTTTGAGGGCCTTCACGTCTTCGACGGATCCGAGAACAAGAGCAGCCGCTCCATCGCTGACCAGAGAGCAGTCAGTAAGCTTTAGTGGGTCAGCGATCAAGGGGTTCTTCTCCGAAACGTGCAGTGCGAATTCGAGGCTGCTTGGCTTGCCATACATCTGAGCAAGCTCATTGTGCATCGCGTTGTCGCGATTCTTTGCATGCACCATACCCTGCCACAGGTCCATCTGCTCATCGGTATACCCATAGTGCTCACGATAACTCTTTGACCACATTGCGAACAGCGCTGGAAAACTTACGCCCTGGCCGCCCTCGTCGGGCCAGTAAGATGCCATGGCTAGAGCACGCGTGACACCATCCCTGTCAAGCGACGTCATCTTTTCTACGCCGATGACAAGTGCAAACCGCGCTTCGCCTGCCTGAATGGCAAGACGAGCCGCACGGATAGCCGCAGAACCCGAGGCGCAGGCAGCCTCCTCCTTCACACATGGCTTGTAGAGCAGAGCTGGATCAATCTCAACCGCCCACGGGGCCAGGTGCTCCTGGTTGTTGAACGAGCCTGAATTGAAATTGCCGACCCACACCCCGTCGATCTCTCTGGGGTCAATCTGGGCATCGGCTATCGCACCTCTCCCAGCCTCGATGATGAGATCGTAGATGCTCTTTGCCTCCAGCTTGCCGCACTTTGAACTGTAACTGCCAAGAATACCAACATTCATGTGACGTCCTCCTTCTCCTTAGATTTTTAGCCGGGCCTGCAGACGCGTTACAAGCTCTGACAGGCCTCTGGGCAAGAACACGACAGAACCGATGATGCTGAGACCGAAGACAACTGTTGCAAGATAGGTCAGTTTTCCACCAATGATCAGGGGAAGCAGCACCCAGAAAAGAGCTCCGAGAATCGGGCCAATAATGGTTCCAAGACCACCTATGATACTCATGGAAAGGAGCCCGATGGAAAACGTCAGCCCAAAATTCGTCGGGTGAAGGTACGAGATCGTGAAGGCGTACAAGGCCCCGGACAGCCCGGCAATACAGGCGGCAAAGACAAAAGTGATCAGCTTGTAAGCCGCGACGTTGACCCCCATGGCTGCGGCGGTCATCTCTGAATCCCGAACTGCACGCACGGCGCGCCCGCTCCTGCTGTTCAGGAAATTGCGCACGGCCAGAAACACAAGGGCAAGAACAACGACGAAGAAATAGTAGCGCGATGCATCAGAGGCAAGCGTCCACGGACCGAGCCTCAGTGAAGGGATGTTGGACAATCCGTAATCCCCTCCAGTGATGCTGAGTCTCTCGATGACATCGGCTGTCGAACTACCCAGTGCCATGGTCGCGACTGCGAGATAGAATCCCGATAGACGCAGAGAGGGAAAGCCAATGATCAGACCAAAGACACCGGCGCCAGCCACGCCCGCCAGAATCGCCAGGAACATGTTCACGTGATACGTCATGACCAGCACAGCAGCCGTGTAGCCACCAATAGCCATAAATGCGGCATGCCCGAGTGAGACAAGACCCCCATAGCCCATGAGCAGGTTGAGCCCCTGCGTTGCCAGGGCGTACAGCATGGCAATGTTCAAATAGCCAATAATGGACGACTTCGTCCGGAAGATCAGCGGCATCAGAAGGACAAGTGCAATCAATGCGCTGTTTACACCCGCCCGCCTGCTCTTCGACGAAACCACTAGAACCTCCTCTGCTGCCGTTTGCCAAACAGGCCCTGGGGCAGAACGAGCAGCACGATGACCACGATGATCAACATGAAACTATCCTTGATGGCCGGGAATTGATAGGCGACGAGATTCTCGACGACGCCAATAATGAGACCTCCCACCGCCGCTCCAAACACCGAATCCATCCCTCCGAGAACAATAGCCGAAAATGCTTTTACCTGGATGAGGCCCATGAATGATGGTTCTAGAGAAAAACGCGGAACAGTGAGCAGGGCAGCCAGACCTGCAAGAGCACTCCCGATAGCCCAGACCAGCATGTAGATCGACGGCGTAGGAATCCCCAGAACCCGGGCGGCATACTCGTCCTGTGATATGCTTCGCGCCGCTGCTCCCTGTTTGGATCGATACAAGAAGAGATAGAGAATTCCAAAGACAACGATGGTCGCCAGGAGCACAACAATATCCTGCCTGCTCAGGACGACTGGTCCCAGCTGAACAGGGTCCCCCGACACAAGCGGAGGAAACAGCCGTGGCTCAGTGTTGAAAAGAAATGCCGCAAGTCCCTGAAAGACCATCGACACTCCAAGTGTCAGCATGATCAGTGACAGGTGCGACCGGGAGCGTACCGACCGCATCAGAAAACGCTCGATAATCAAGCCGACAACAGCCCCAGCTGCGATCGTCAATATCAGGACCAGCGAATACGGCACCCTTGCCGTCGTAATCATGAAAAAGGCAAGATAGGTAATGAACATGCCCGTGTCACCCTGAGCAAAGTTCATCACGTTGGTTGTCTGGAGGATCAGGACTATGCCCATGCCAACCAGCGCGTACACAGCCCCTGTTGTAAGTCCTCGCAATGTAAGGTTGAGCAGAATACTGGCATTCATCGAGTTCCTCCAAGATAAAGCTGTTGCACCAACTCGTTTCCGCTGAGCTCCTGTGCAGTACCTTCCAAAGCCACCTGGCCTGTCACAAGGATGTAGGCCCTGTCTGCAAGCTCGAGAGATCGCTTTGCATTCTGCTCAACCAGCAGAATCGACACACCTGAGCTGCGGAGTTGTGCCAGCGTCTCAAAGACACTGCTGATGATCTTCGGGGCAAGTCCCAGCGATGGCTCGTCCAGCAGTATCAAGCGCGGATTAGACATCAGACCGCGAGCGAGAGCCAGCATCTGCTGTTCCCCACCCGAGAGTGTTCCTCCGGCCTGAGTGCGGCGTTCAGCCAGAATACCGAACATGGCATACATCGCCTCAAGCCTGCTTTTCTGCCCAGCGCGCGGCATGCTGTACGCGCCTAGCAGCAAGTTCTGTTCCACGCTAAGATCGGGAAAAATGTGCCGACCTTCGGGGACATGCGCAATCCCTTTTCTGACAATCTCGGCGGGCGTCAGACCATTCAGCAGTTCGTCACCGAACGTCACCGAGCCCTTGCGCACATGGATGAGGCCAGTAATTGTCCGCAGGAGCGTTGTCTTCCCGGCGCCATTCGCTCCCAGCACTGCTACAATCTCCCCCTCATCCAGGCCTATGGACACATGGTTCAAAACATCGATGGGCCCATACCCAGATACAATCTTGTCAACTCGCAGCATGGGTCTCCTCCCCTAGGTATGCCTCAATGACGTGCCTATCCGACGAGACCTCGGACGGGGTACCCTCCGCAATCTTCTCCCCGAAGTCCATGACGCTTACGGAGTCCGAGATATCCATGACCAGTTCCATGTCATGCTCAACCAGAAGCACGGTGGTTCCCGCGTCGCGCATCTTGCGGATGACAGACTTGAGCGCTCCCTTCTCGGATGTTGGAATCCCTGCAGCAGGCTCGTCAAGCAGTACCAGACGAGGGCTGCTGATGAAGGCGCGGGCCAGCTCGATCACCTTGAGGGTACCATAAGGAAGGATAGCCGCATAGGCGGAAGCAATGGCTGTCAGGCCGAAGAAATCCAGTGTGCGCGCCAACTGCTGCGTTGGTTCTCTAGCAATACCCAGGAGCTCGCTGAGAAGGTTACTTCGGGATTTGCTGTGCAGTCCCACAAGGATGTTTTCGCGTACTGTCATACTGGGAAAGATGCTCAGGTTCTGAAACGTCCGGGTTACCCCGATTCCCGCAAGGCGATGACGCGGCACGCCGCGCAATTCCCTTCCGGAAAACTGGATATCGCCCGAATACGGCACCAGTTGATAGATAGCGTTGAAAACGGTTGTCTTGCCTGCACCATTGGGACCGATCAGAGCGTGAATCTCCCCATCGCTCACCGTCAGGTCAAGAGATTTGACGGCGACCACTCCCCCAAAGCGTACAGTCAGGTTCTTGATTGTCAGCATGATATCCCCTCTTTGTGCTCCGGGGGCTGGCGCCCCCGGAGCAGACTGTCATCGTCGATGATGACCCTTCCTCGAATAGCGCTACGGCTTCAGAACGCTTACCCAGTCGCTAACCTTGACCAGCGCTCCCTTCTGAACCTGCATGAAGAACAGGGAGTACTTTCCAGAATGCTGCGTCGGGCTGTAGCTGATATCTTTTGCCAAAACGCCTGACCAGCCATTGAACGTCTCAAGAGCCCAGACAAGTGCATCACGCGTTGGATAAGGTCCGGCTCTGCGAACTGCTTCGGTGAAGACCTCGGCGGCAACCCAACCGGCACAGGCGTAGGAATAGAGAGCCTGGTTCGCATTGGGGAAATACTTGTTCCAAACCGAGAAGAACTTGATGACATCCGGATCCTTGGGATTCGAGAAGTCCACCCAGCCGGGTACATAAACGCCTTCAGCTGCATCTGCTCCAGCAGTTGAAGCAATACTGGCGGCCACGTACGAAAGGATGATCTTCTGGGTAAGTCCCAATGACTTCGCGGTCTTGACGGCAAGGCCCGCCGTTGCAACAGAACTTGTATAGATGACAAGGGCAGTAGCATTGCTGGCCTTGATCTTGAGCAGATACGGTGTGAAATCGGTTTCGGTGACCGGGAATGGAGATTCCAGGACGACCGTGCCGCCGAATTTCGCTGCACCCTGCTTGGTTCCGCTGAGCCACTCGTTTCCTGCCTGGTCATCGCTGTACAGAACGGCGATGTTCTTGAGACCAAGGTTGCTGGCTGCGTACTTGGCTATGACCTGGCCTTCGTTGATGTAGTTGGGCTGGACGGCAAACACATACTGCTTTGCCGGAATGGACAACGAAGACAGCCCAGACGCCTGGTAGATGAACGGCACCTTCTGATCATTCAAGTAATCCACAACAGCAGCACATCCAGGGCTGCCGACGCCGCCAACCACGGCAAATACCTTGTCTTCGTTCACGAACTTCTTAACCACCGTCACGGTGTTGGCTGGGTTGAACTGATCGTCCACGACCTCAAGTTTGATCTTGCGGCCATTGACGCCACCAGCATCATTGACCATGTCGAAGTATGCCTGCATACCCTGTGAGAATGGAACGCCGACAACGGCATACGGTCCAGTCTGAACCGAGAACGATCCGATGAGGATCTGATTGCCCGTGATACCTGGAACAGCACCAGTGGTTGCTGATTTGATCGAAATGGTCTTTGCCTGCGGATCGTAGTAAACGGACAGGCCAAAGGCTTCACTGATGAGACGCACAGGTACCATGGTACGGCCATCCTTGATGTACGGAGCCGCCTCAAGGGCTTTCGTGTCAGTGCCGATGGCCGCCTGCTTCACGCCTATCGTCAGCATGACCGATACGTCGCCGAGCTTAATGGTCACCGTGCGCACTGCTGGATTCCAGTCAACGGTAGCCCCATACGTCTCCGTGATAAGGCGAACCGGCACAAAAGTGCGCCCGCCCACGATTTCGGGAGCGACATCCGAGGTGCGGGGCAGTCCATTCAGAGCATATTGCTTGAAGCCAACCTGAAGAACCATAAAGAAATCCTTTGTTTGGGCACTTGCTGAGCGTACGCCAGCAAACGAAGCAAAGATCAGTGCAACTGCCAATACAAGCGATAGTACCTTCTTCATTGCCATACCTCCCCTGGTCTTTCAAAGTAGGACGCTTCACGTTCAGCCATTCTGTTCTCCTGCTGCGGCGGTACCACGAGCTGTTTGCGACTGTCTGTGCTTGCCCCTTGATCTCACCTCCTTGTGATCGCTATCTCCTGGTCTCAAGGCAGCTCTCGACGCAGCTCCCTGCAGACCGTGCAACATAAGACAGATAGAAGTCATCAGCGCCGACGGCGATACCCGGGCGTCAGGTTGGTCACTCCACAGGACCCAACGCAGTCCAAGCCAGTGACCAATTCCCATGAGAGCAAGTGCAGTGATCTCAGGGTTGCCCGGCCGGATAATGCCTGCGACCATTGCACGCTCCAGTGCAACAGAATAAGGGTCCGACAGTCGCGTGTAATACCATCGGCCAAGGTCCTTGTCGACGAACTCGGCTTCACGAACCACGCGATAGGCGTCCTTGTGCTCCCGAATGTAGTTGCAGAACGACTCCAATGCTGCAACTTCGATCAGACGCCGATCCGTCAGACCGTGCACGGCCTGAGCAGTATGGCGCCGCAAGCCATCATTCACTTCGACAACCAATCGTGACAGCAGTTCCAGCTTGGATTCAAAATAGAGATATGTTGTGCCCGGTGCCACTCCTGCAGCGCGTGCGATGCTATAGACATCCGAATTCCAATAGCCCTGCTTCCCGAAGATACGTTCTGCGGACGCAAGCAGCTTCTTCTGGGTCCTTTCACCCTTTGATAGTCGCACGACGGGTTCAAGGGGAAGGCTGGGAACAGGAATCGGAATCAAGTCCTCTCTGGCATCGCCGGGTGCATCGATACCATGCAACGCAAAGTCCACCAGCTGCGTGCAGAATCCGTCGAGCGCAAACAGGTTTTCCCACAGCGTCTTCTTAACGGCAACGAAATAGACGGATCCCAAAAGGTAGTAGCCCACGTTGTCCAGGTCCAGATCAGCAGCCACCAGTCCTTCGAGTTGGCTATGAACAATTGAAACGACCCTAGCATAGAAGTCACGGACAAAAACATATCCGTTGAACTCCGTCTCGGTGAACACACGGTACAAGTGGGTGTCACGGCCAACAACCCCGAGAATGGTAGAATAGAAGGCGCGGAGTTTGCCCTCCAGGCCGGCAGCCTGCTCCATGCCCTGGGCCAGTGCTTCGGTGAAGTCATCGGCAAATGTCTTCAGCACACCGAGCAGCACCTCCTCCTTCGACGCAAAGTGCTTGTAAAAGGCGGAGTTTGAAATACCAACCTCCCGGGCAATCATCGCCACCGATGTCTGCGAATACCCGCGCGCGAAGAACAGGTCCAGTGCAGAGTCAAGGATCCGCTGAGAAGTCGACCTTCCCATGGAACCGGGTGCCTTCTGTGACTGAACTGCAGGATTCTCCGCGCGACGCTGGCTCATGATGCCTTATATCTCCCTTTCAAGCGCGGCAGCAAACTGCTCTGGCTCGACCAGCATGGGAAGGTGAACATGGCCCTCAAGAACAACAAGCTTTCCATGGGCTGCAGCCACCGTCGGCCGTATCCAGTCCAGAGGAACCACAGTGTCCCGGTCGCCATGCAGAAACGTAATCGGAATGTCAAGGCTGTCCAGCCGATTCGCCATGCGAACCCCAGCCAGTGAATCAGCCATCTCCGTGTAGCCCTGAGGGATACAACGAACAGCATCCGCCACGATCTCTGCCAGAATGTCCTCAGCCAAACCGAATGGTTCATTGTTCTTGCGAGTCATGGCCTCAATCAGCATTGGGTTCTTTGTGAGCATTTCAAACGATGCTCTCATCTCATCGGTCATGGGATACCCATCCGCCGGACCGCAGCCAATCAGGATCATCTTGGAGAACTGGGCTCCCTTCAGTGCGGCCATGAGACCAATCACGGCACCCATCGAGTGCCCCACATAAACCGCCGGCTCTAAATGCCAATACTTCTGCCAGGCAATGAGGGCGTCAGCACAATGCTCCACGGTGGCAGGAGGAATGTTGTCTGACTTGCCAAATCCAGGAAAGTCCACGAAGACATTCTTCCGGTCAAGGGGAAGGTAAGGCATCATGAGGCGCCAGGAGTTCGCTGACGAGAGATTTCCATGACCGAATATCACTGTCTTGTCGCCATTTCCCAATCGTTCAGAGTAGACCCGCTTCCCTTCGAACAACGCATACGCCATTTCAGCCTCCCCTACAACCAGCGCATCGCATAGCTCGCCATGGCATAACCGCCTCCAGAGGCTACCATGACGACAACATCGCCCTTGTGAATCAGATCATTCTCAAGTGCATCATGCAGAGCCATTGGCACGCACGCCGAGCCCGTATAGCCGAATTTATCCATAACGGTGTGCGTCTTTGACATTGGCAGACCCAATGTGTTCATGACTCCTTCAATCGTATTCCTGCGAACTTGCGTGAACAAGAGCATATCCGCATCCTGAGGTGTCAACTTGACCTGTTCAAGCGTTTCCCGCACGAGACGTGGCCAGTGCACCGAATTCACATCGGGAAACCTCTTGTTGGGGTTGTATTGCACCTTGTGCTCGCCATTCGCAATCGACTCGGCAGTCGGCAGTTTTGCCGACCCGAGGTAGACACCCAGATAATCCCAGTAGTAACCATCGGCATAAAGCATCGATCCAAGGTAGCCGCCCGTCTCTGATTCATCCTCTACAAGGACCGCTGCACCGGCACCATCCGAAAATGTTGGAGCAGTCACCTTGTCATGCCAATTGAGGAACCTTGTCATTGCATAGGTTCCGATGACCAGCGCCTTATGATAGTGCTGATCCGCCATGATATACTTTGTCGCAGTGTTCAAAGCAGTAACCCAGCCGGCGCAGGCGACATTCGTGTCAAAGATCCCGGCATTCTTGGCCAGAAGGCGGTGCTGCACGATCGAGGCAGTGCAAGGTGAAATGTAGTCAGGCGTGTCTGTGCTGACGATGATCAGATCCAGCTCGGAGGGTTTGACCCCAGCGTTCTTGAGAGCCTGCATCCCCGCGTAAACAGCCATGTCTGACGCTTCTTCATCGTCTGCAAGGATCTTCTTGACTTTGATACCCCCCGCCTGTATTTGCTGTGTGAGATCAAGTCCCAGCAGCTTGCCAACCTCCTCGGTCGGCATTGAATGTGCCGGTGTATACAGCCCGGTTCCAGCAATCCTCACTGTCCTCATGTTCCCCTCCACAGTCAGCCGTCTAGAAACGAAGGGCAATGGCACCCATTGCCTGCCCCGCTCCGGATGCCACAAGTACAACCAGATCTCCCGTCTTGACCTTGTTCTGTCTGCGCGCATCATAGAGAGCCATCGGGATGCATGCAGAGCCAGTGTAGCCGTACCGGTCCATGATCCAATGCGACTTCGACTCCGGAATGCCAAGAATTCCGAGCACTTGTTTGATGACCGCTAGATTGATCTGTGTGAACAAAATCAGGTCAATTGCCTCAAGCGGTTGTCCCGCATCCTGCATCAAACTCTTCACCAGACCGGGCCACGCGACCAGATTCGGATTCTGATCGTACTTCTTGAGAATGCGCAGTCTGTGCAGTCCCTTTGCAAGCGTCTCGTCGTTGATGGGATACTTGGTTCCCCCGCCAAACACGCCGAGGTAATCGTGATAGCTTCCGTCCGCAATGAATTTGGATGCGATGATGCTGTCACCCGTATTCTCAAGGATGAATGCCGCCGCTCCATCAGCAAAGAGCGAAACGGTATACTTGTCGTCCTTGTCCAAATACTTCGTCATGCCGTATTCGCCAATCAGCAAAGCGTACCTGAACTCTGGGTGAGTCTTGAACCATGAATCCACGACCGCAAGCGCAGTGACAAAGGATGCGCACGATGCAGAAAGGTCGAAGATCATGGCATTGGCCGCCCCCAGCTTGCCCTGCACAACAACCGACGTCGGTGGCGAAATGTACTCGTGGGTGTCAGATGAGACAACGACCATTGAAAGGTCTGCGGCCGTAATGCCCGCCTCCTGCATGGCCTCTTGTGCTGCTGGAATGCAGAGATCGATGACCGATTCGTTATCGCCAAGCCAATGGCGCTCGCGCTGGCCGACTATCCCCTCAAGAAACCCGTTCAGGTCTTCCTTGAAATAACCACTGAAGTACGCATTTGTTAAAACCCTCTCTGGAACCTCAAATCCCATCCCTGTAATCTTTGACATTCCTTCCCCCATTGCAACAAAGATACCAAACTGGCAAACATGAATCATCTCTCACTTCTGTCAGTATTGTTGGATCTATTTTTCTGTCAATACCCCCAACTCCTGCTCGTCCGCCGGACACAGCTCTTCAATCAGGTGGAGCTCTCATCCGGAAAGGTGTTTTCTCGTTTCAGAAGGCGCTTTTGACACCCTTCCACTCCCAGGGTGGATATGAAAAAGGCGCCGGAACGCCCGGCGCCACCATTCGCTTCCGAGAAAGAGACTGTCAGACTTCTTCGGTCAGCCCCTGGAATGTGTCGTGGTGCTCTTCCTCATCTTCAAGGATTTCTGTGAAAATGTGTGCCGTTGTTGGATCTCCTTCTTTCAAAGCCAGCGTGATGATCTCCTTGTAAAGCTTGATCGTCATCTCCTCCGCCTT
>JBNAWM010000001.1:43862-130298 GCA_049699855.1 Candidatus Cryosericum sp. | reverse complement strand
GGGCTCGAAAAGGGAAAGGAGTCGGCGCGATTCTGCTGGGACTCATCAACCTGTATGGCATTCAGAGTTCATACGGTGCAGGGTCCTTTCTTGGCGATGTTCTCTCCTATTCCCGTCTTCTGGCTCTTGGTCTGACAACGTCCATGCTGGGATCGGCGTTCAACATGATCGGTTCCCTGGTGAAGATACCCGTTGTCGGTTTCGTGCTGGGAGGCGTAATCCTGCTGTTCGGCCACCTGCTCAATTACTTCATGGGTGCGATGGGAGCCTTTATTCACTCTGCTCGACTCACTCTGCTCGAGTTCTTTGGTCGATTCTATGAAGGAGGAGCACCTCGCTTTCATCGGTTCGGATTCTGGTCGGAGATTGTGAAGGTTGTAGATCTGACGTCTGCTAGAGAAAAATAGGGGGTAGATGATGGGTATTGAAGCTCTGTGGTCAATCCTTGTTGGAGGTACGGTAACAGCACTCAGCGCCGTGGGAGCTGCGTATGCATTTAAGCTTTCGAACACGCCCATGACATCGTTGAGCGCGTTGTGGATATTCATGGGGTCGGCATTTGCCATCACTCTTGGCGGCATCGGGTCGGCTATGGGTATCCGCATCAGCGGCTCGCAGGCTGCCGGCGTGCTGTCGGAGAAACCAGACCTTTTCGGCAAGATGTTTGTCATGATGGCTCTTCCAGGAACACAGGGATTCTACTCCTTCGTGTATGGAATCATGATGATCGTCCTTTCCGGCGTTTTGAACAAGGGAGCGGTGGTTTCCAATGCGAAGGGCCTTGCCATGATGGCCGTGGGAATCGGCGTTGGCTCCGTGGAGTGGCTGTCTGCAATCGCACAGGGGCAAGCTGCTGCGGCTGCAGAGAACCTCACGGGGCGTCAGCCAAGCAGCTTTGGCCAGGCCATCCTCATTCCTGCTCTGGTTGAGACGTATGCTGTCATAGCGCTGGTGTCGGGGATCCTTCTGCTGCTCTGGATAACCCAGGCAGCATTCTAGGGCGCTTGGTCCATGGGAACCGAGGAACTTAGGGCTGCGGTTCTCCGGCAGGCAGCCGAGGAGGCTGCTGCCCTCGTTGACGCTGCCACAACAAAGGCTTCTCAGGCGGTTGAGAACGAGAAGCGGCGGCTAGAGGAATTGGCTGAAAAGCGTGCAGCGGAATATCGTGCTGTGCGTGACCGCGATGTTGTGAACAGGGCTGCTGCACTGAAGATTGAACTCAGGAATGCTCTTCTCAAACGGAAGCAGGAGTTGCTCGACGAGTTGTACGCTGAGATGGAGAATCGGGTACGGAACGACGAGGGGCTGTATCACTCGTACCTCAAGCAGGCTGTTGCATCGCTTGGACAGGGCACCCCTGTCTCTCTCGATTGCAGAGCTCGGGACGAGGTTGTGCTGAAAGACTTGCTGAATCAACATGCAGAGTGGACAGACGTGCGCATCGATCCTGTCCTTGCGGACAGCGAGGCAGGCTTTGTGGCTCACTTTGCCGAGGGGGACCTGGACTTGACCCTGACTGCGGCTACTGGCGCTGTGCGTGAGAGCGCAGTAGTGGATGTGGCGCAGGCGTTGTTTGGCGAGAGCAGATGATCACGTTTACCACCCCCCGCCAGGCCCATCCAGCCGATTACGCCTTTGCGTCTGGCGCTTTCTCGGCGCGTCGGAGTCTGTTGCTGCCCGTTCAGGAACTTCGCAGTGCATTGGGGAACGGCAAGGTTGATGTGCTGGTAGCGGCACTGAATCGCAGCGCATATGCTCCTGTGACAAGTGAGATGTCACCCGCTGACATTCTTGCGCGGGTCGAGAGCACTTGGATCGCTTTTCTCGACCAAGCGAGGCGTGATCTGCCAGAGGGCTTCCTGCCATTTCTGCTCCGAGCTCTTGACGAGAAGGAATATGCAAAGGCCGGCTTGGCGCAGGCTCTGCTCGGAGGCGTCGCAGGATTGGCCACAGACGCTGTCAGCGGCGAATACGCTGCGTATTGCATTCAAATTCAGAATGCAGGCATCGCCACGGATTTGCTCTCAGAATCGGTTTTTGGAGCAGCCCTTTCTGATGGATTGAAGGCGGCCCGCGCCGGCGCTTCTATTTCTGACGCACAGACAGTGTTCGACTTCTCCTTTCAGTCAACGCTGGCTCATCTGGCGAGAGAATACGATGCTCCCGTGGTCACTGAATACGTAGACAGTCTGCTGAAGTTGATGGTGAGCGGGCATGCACTGAAGATGAAGCTGCGTGGCGGTTCTGGGATGGGAGCGCCTCTCCAGAGGCTGCTGCCCTTTCTGAGACAGGACATTCAGACTTCTCTCGCTTCCACATCAGAACGTATTCGCGACATATCGTGGGATGCGCTTCAGCCCGTGGATCTCGTTCCTGAAGCCTTCTCGTATGTGCTTCCTGTGGGTCGGCGCTATACGGCCGAGGAACGAATGGACATGCTTGAAGAAGCCCTTGATGCCTGGATTGTGGGGCGTCCCGAAACGGCGGCGGCTGAACCGTATGGAGTTCCTGTCGTGTTTGCATATCTCGTGGATTTCAGGCGCGAAGTCTGGTTGCTGCGCAGGCTTTTCAAGGCCGCGACTGCTGCCGAATTGCGCATGGATGAATCTGGAGGAATGTCGTGAGCAGGGGTGCAGTTGTAACAACGCGCGATTCAGTCGGAGCTTTCGAGGCACTGGGGTTTGCCGGCCGTGTCGTCGAAGACGCCAATCAGGCATTTGAAGCCATTCAGTCCATCATTCGGTCTGAGGGTTACGGACTGGTCCTGGTGACTTCGGACGTGGCGGACGTGTGGGCGCGGTCGCCATCAGCGTTGAGACAGGCTCTGCCCGTCGTGCTTGTGGTTCCAGTGACCTCGTCGGCGTCAGATACTGCTTCCATCGCAGTGCGGCGCCTCATTGAGAATGCTGTAGGTATTGACTTGGTTGGGAAAATGACGGAGGAAAAAAACCATGACACACGGTGAGATCGTCAAGGTTGCTGGGCCGCTTGTGGTTGCAAAAGGACTGACAAACCCCCAGATGTATGAATTGGTGCGTGTTGGCACCGCTGAACTCTTTGGTGAGATCATCGAGCTGCGTGGAGATCTGGCCAGTATTCAGGTCTATGAAGAGACGAGTGGTGTCGGCCCGGGCGAACCTGTGACGCAGACTGGAAGTCTGCTTACTGTCGAACTTGGTCCTGGCCTCATTACGTCGATCTATGATGGCATCCAGCGCCCGCTGGACGCGATCCGCGTGCAATATGGAGATTTCATTCCGCGCGGCGTGGCTTTGCCTGCTCTTCCGCGTGATCGGAAATGGCACTTTGTGCCCAGCGTACAGGTTGGTGCTTCTGTCACAGAAGGCGACATTGTCGGTTCTGTGCGTGAGACAACTGCTGTTCTCCATCAGATCATGGTTCCCAGAGGACTTGGCGGAACGGTGGTCTCTATCGCCGAAAATGACTTCACCGTGGACGAGCCGGTTGCAGTTCTGCGGATGGAATCGGGTGAAGAGCGGCCCATGACCATGGTTCAGCGTTGGCCCGTCCGCAATGGGAGGCCTTATACTAAGCGCCTTGCGCCAGATGCTCCCCTCGTAACGGGACAGCGTGTCATTGACGCCCTTTTTCCTGTTGCAATGGGTGGAACCGCATGTGTTCCCGGTCCTTTTGGCAGTGGCAAGACAGTCATTCAGCACCAGCTTGCGAAGTGGTCGAACGCGGACATCGTGGTCTACGTCGGGTGTGGCGAGCGCGGAAATGAAATGACGGATGTTCTTCAGGAGTTCCCTCAACTCAAGGATCCGAAGACGGGAGAGGTCCTCATGAATCGGACCGTTCTCATTGCCAATACGTCCAATATGCCAGTTGCTGCACGCGAGGCATCTGTGTTCACTGGCATCACGATTGCGGAGTACTTTCGCGACATGGGATACAGCGTAGCGCTGATGGCCGACTCGACATCTCGATGGGCAGAAGCCATGCGTGAGATCTCGGGGCGACTCGAGGAGATGCCCGGAGAAGAAGGTTACCCCGCATACCTGGCATCCAGAGTGGCAGCTTTCTATGAACGCGCAGGCAGATCCATGAGCCTGGGAAGCCAGCCTCGGGAGGGCAGCCTCAGCGTCATCGGAGCGGTGTCGCCTCCCGGCGGCGACTTGTCTGAGCCGGTTGTGCAAGCCACCCTCAGAGCAGTGAAAGTGTTCTGGGCGCTCGATTCCCGTCTTGCCTACGCGCGCCATTTCCCCGCTATTGACTGGCTCCAGTCGTACTCCCTGTACAGCAATCTTCTGGAGAAGTTCTATGACAAGGAACTTGGGGAGGGGTGGAGCAAGGACATTCTCGAGGTTCGGGCACTTCTTCAGAAAGAGGCAGAGTTGCAAGAGCTGGTGCGCCTTGTCGGCGTGGATGCTCTCTCTGTATCGGATCGCCTGGTTCTCGAATCCGCGAAGTCGATACGGGAAGACTTCCTGCAGCAGGGCGCATTTACCGAGGGCGACAGCTATACGTCGCTCGGGAAGCAGCTGCGGATGCTTGATACCATCTTGCTATGGAGCCACCTGGCACGAAAAGTGGCAACGGGCGGTGTCCCCCTCGATGCTATCCTTTCTATGCCTGTACGGGTAGACATAGCACGCTCAAAAGCCATTCCTGAAACAAACCTTGCAGCGTTCGACGCGCTTGGAACGTCGATTGAAAAGGAATTCGAGGCTCTGGCGAAAGCGGATACAGCCGCACAGGAGGAATACCATGAATAAGGATTACAGAACAGTCCGCGAAATCGTGGGCCCTCTTGTTCTGCTGGATGGAGCTCAGAATGTCAAGTATGGCGAGCTTGTTGAACTCCGGACTGTTTCGGGACTGAGACATGGTCAGGTACTGGAAGTATCCGGCGATACGGTTCTTGTTCAGGTATTCGAGGGCTCTTCGGGAATGGACCGTGGGCAGACAGTAACGAGATTTCTGGGGCATGGTCTGCAGTTTGGCGTATCGCGCGATATCATTGGCCGCGTCTTCAACGGACTTGGTGCACCGATTGACGGCATCGCTCCAATTCTTCCAGACAAGGTGCTGGACATCAACGGCGATCCTATGAATCCCTATGCACGAGACTATCCCGATGAATTCATCCAGACAGGTATTTCTGCCATAGATGGGTTAAACACTCTCGTGCGGGGGCAGAAGCTGCCAATTTTCTCGGGAAGCGGCCTGCCACATGAGGAGATAGCAGCACAGATCGCCCGGCAGGCTCGAGTTCTCTCTGGAACCGACGAGTTTGCCGTCGTGTTCGGCGCCATGGGTATCACGTTCGAGGAAGCTGACTACTTCATCTCGGATTTCCGAAAGAGCGGTGCCATCAATCAGGCTGTGCTGTTCATGAATCTTGCGAACGACCCCGTCATTGAGCGCATCGCAACTCCACGTTTTGCCCTCTCGGCCGCCGAGTATCTGGCATTTGAACTCGGAATGCATGTGCTGGTGATCCTGTCGGATATGACCAATTACTGCGAAGCCTTGCGCGAGGTGTCCGCTGCCAGGAAGGAAGTCCCTGGAAGACGCGGGTACCCTGGGTATCTCTACACGGATCTTGCTACAATCTATGAGCGAGCCGGACGCATCAAGGACAAGAAGGGATCCATCACCCAGATTCCGATCCTGACGATGCCAGAGGATGACAAGACTCACCCGATTCCGGACCTCACTGGTTACATCACGGAGGGCCAGATCTTCCTCAGCAGGTCTTTGCATCAGGCGGGTATCTACCCTCCCATCGACGTCCTGCCATCACTGTCGCGACTGAAAGACAAGGGTATCGGCAAGGGCAAGACCCGCGAGGACCATGCCGGCTTGCTCAATGAGCTGTTTGCCGCTTATGCGCGCGGACGTGATGCAAAGGAACTGGCTGTCGTTCTTGGCGAATCGGCGTTGACCGAAACTGACCGCACATTTGTCAAATTCTCAGATGAGTTCGAACGGCGGTTCATCCAGCAGGGGCGTGACGAAGACCGGTCGATCGAACAGACACTGTCTCTGGGATGGGAGCTTCTCGCCATGCTTCCCGTGCAGGAATTGAAGAGGGTTTCGCCTGCTATGATTGAGAAGTATATGCCGAAGCCTGCGGCATAGGCTGAACCATGATCTTGAAGATCAACCCGACAAGGATGGAGCTTCTGCGGCTGCAGAAGCGGTACGTGCTTGCACAGCGTGGACACAAGCTGCTCAAGGACAAGCTGGAAGGTTTGATGAAAACGTTCATCAAGCTTGCCGGTGAGTACAGTGACTATCGCGTACGGGTCGACCACGACTTGCCGCAGGCGCTTGCAGCGTTCAGGGGTCAAACGGCCACCTATCCTGCCGTAGTTGTAGACTTGCTTTCGAGGACTGTATCGACCAAGCTCGACATCGACGCTGGCACGAAGAATGTCATGAACGTGGCTTTGCCTGTGCTGAGGTTCAAGATATCCGATTTCGAGTCTCCATCGTTTTCTGGATTGGAAGGTGCTGGCGTCGAGGCATCGCTCCTTAAGCTTTACGATGTTCTGCCGTCGATCATGAAGCTGGCAGAGATTGAAACGAGTATTCGCCTCATGGCCGACGAGATAGAGCGGACCAGGCGCAGAGTCAATGCCTTGGAATATGTCATGATCCCCAATCTTGAAGAGACGATCCGATTCATCAGATCGAAACTGGATGAAAATGAGCGGGCGACCACAACGAGATTGTTGAAGATCAAGGAGATGATCCGGTCCCATTGAGTGCGCGTCGACGTATGTCGGAGATTGTCCTGTCGCGTCGTGCGGTCTATGCAGGGCAGTTTATAGAGGTCCTTGACAAGGTCGTCCAATTGCCGGACGACCGCTTCGTTCATAGAGACGTCGTCTCCTATCCGGGAGGAGCAGTGTGCGTGGTTGCGCTCATCGATGGACAGGTTGTGCTGGTTCGCCAGTATAGGCCTGCTCCTGAGGCCATTCTTCTTGAGATTCCAGCCGGAAGGCGGGGCCTCCACGAGCACTTTCTCCATGCGGCGCAGCGCGAACTGCGCGAGGAAACCGGATATGTTGCTGACTCATGGAAGAAGTGTGTGGATTTTTGGCCGAGTCCGGGCTTTGTCAATGAGCGTTTGACCCTGTTCCTGGCGACGGGCCTGCACCCGGGACCCACCCAGATGGATGCTGACGAGTTTCTCCAGCCCATCCTTGTACCAGTGGCTGATGCGATCGAACAATGCCGCAACGGTCGCATTGTTGATGCGAAGACCCTTATAGGGCTGTTCTGGTATACCATGTTTGAAAGTTCGGGAAGGATGTAACCCGATGATGGCATTCTGGTATGGTGTTGCTTTTCGCGTTGCCGGTATCCTGCCGTCATGGGTGAAGAGAACCCTCGCCAGGCTTATCGCATGTGGGTATTTTGTCTTCAATGCCAACCAGCGGCGTGGAGTCATGGCCAATGTGAGGATCATGCGCCCGGAAGCGAAGTGGTTCGAGTCCTTGCTGCTTTCGTGGCGTACGTTTCAGCAGGCTGGCCTGAACCTTGTCGATTTTTTCAGCATTCCCACGGCAACAGACGCTGATATCGCGTCATTGGTTGCGAACTTCGGCGACATGCGCAAAATGCTGGAAGAACGATCCGGGGGCAAACCGTTCTGCATCGTGACTGGACACTACGGGCATTGGGAGCTGGCGGGGGCTGTGCTCGGACTGGGGGGCTACCGGACGCATGCCATTGCTCTCACGCAGAACAGCCGGGTGGTACAGCATTTCTATGATGCTTTGCGGGTTCGTTTCGGCATGACAACCCATGATGTTCGGCTCGGTCTCCGCGACCTGCTGCGGTCGCTCCCCGAGGGTGAGGTCCCTGCCATCGTCTCAGACCGCGAGTATTCGCCAGGGGGAGAGCCGGTCGCATTCTTTGGGAGGATTGCCCGATTTCCGCGTGGAGCGGCGCTTCTGGCTTTTCGCAGGCAACTCGTGGGCATCCCTGGCTTTCTCATACGGCAGCCTGATGGACGTTTTCTTCTGGAGTTCGGGCACTGTATTTGCCCAAAAGCCACAAACGAGAGAGAGTGGATAACTGCTTTCGTCCAGGACTTTGCGCAGCAGTATGAATCGGTGGTAACCCGAGATCCAACACAATTTCTCAATTTCTTTGATTTCTGGGGGAGTGCCGCATGAGAATCGCAGCGCTGATCCCGGCGTTCAACGAGGCAGTGAATATTGCGGTTGTCGTCGAGAGAGTGCGCCCTTTCGTGACAGCAGTGGTTGTTGTCGATGATGGGTCTGTTGACGACACGGTGGACGTTGCAGCTCACGCAGGTGCTCTGGTTCTGCGGCACGACTCTAACAGAGGAAAAGGAGCGGCTCTAAAGACAGGGTTCGCCTATCTGCTCGCACAGGGGTACGACGGCGCGATTACCATTGACGCTGACGGCCAGCATGATGCTTCTGAGATTCCACTTTTCATTGCGGCAGCGGCCGAGGGATATGACATCGTCATAGGGAACAGGATGTCGAACATTTCAACCATGCCTTTCATCAGGAGGTTTGCCAATCACGCCTCATCGGTGCTGGTAAGCATGTTCCTGGGACAGAATGTTCGAGACAGTCAGAATGGCTTTCGCTATTATCGCTTGGCGGCGGTTTGTTCGCTGTCGCTGAAAGCGGACAAGTATGATCTGGAAACCGAGGTTATCTTCAAGGCAGGCAGGGCGGGATACAAAATAGGCTGGGTGCCTACCAGGACCATCTATCGAAAGGAGGCGAAGAGCAAAGTAAACTCGCTCACAGACACGTTGCGATTTCTTGGAATTGTCGTGCGTTATGGCATCTTCAGACAGTAGACTGGCGCAAGACAGAAGGAGTGGAACCTTCAACAGAAGGCTGGGTTGAATCCACAATTGCTGCAGTTGCATGGGGCTGCTCTATGTCGACTGTGAAGACGAACGCCTTTCCGGTCGTGTTTCCTCGTGTCAAATCCTCATGCAATGGTGAGGAAGACAGTGTTGACTGTCAATCAAAAGAGAGTAGACTTTTGATTTGACCGCTTTTTTTCATACCGATATGAAAGGAGAGCCATGCGCGTGGCAGCGAACATTATAGACTTTACCAAAATCAAATCAAGTTACGCGATGCCCGACCTCCTCCAGCTCCAGAAGACATCTTATGATTGGCTTCTGGGACCAGGTCTTGCTCAGATCTTTACGAGAGTTTTTCCCATCGACACCGCAAAGCTGCGGATCGAGTATGTGAGCCACGACACGGAACGACCTGGGAGATCAATGGAGAGTTGCCGCAAGGCCGGACTGAGCTACGAGGCCATGATTCGCGCCAACTTCAGGCTGATCAACAAGGAAACCGGTGAGATTCGCGAGCAGCCGTTGATCGTCACCCAGATTCCTCTCATGACTGCGTATGGAACCTTTCTCATCAATGGGGCGGAGCGTGTGATTGTCTCACAGCTTGTCCGTTCCCCCGGCGTTTATTTTGAAGGTGGCAAGGACAAACTTTCAGGCGCTCAGGTGTTCATGGTCACTCTCATTCCAGACAGAGGCAACTGGATGGAAATTGAGGCTGGCAAGGATGACGTGATCTACACCCGCTTGCGGAAGAAAGCTCACAAGATCCCCGTGACCCTTGTTCTGAAGGCACTGGGCATTGAATCGAACGAAGAGATCAAGCGCCTGTTCACCGTCGAAAAAACCGAGCGCATGCCGGTCGAGCAGCTTCGGTCGGCTATTGAACAGACTGAATACCGAGCTGCTGAACCGCTTCTCGATTCAAGAGGGAAGGAGATCATCAAGGAGGGAGCAGTCCTGAACGGCAAAGCCCTCAGCCTTCTTGAAAACCACGGTATCAGCCTGTTCCTGGTCAGCAGCAGTCAGCCAGACCGCTGGATCCTCAAGACGCTCAGTGTTGACAAAACGACGAACCAGGAAGATGCCATCAAGCAGATCTTCAAGGAGATGCAGCCGAAGGAGCGCCTCACCATTGAGGCGGCCCAGAATCTCCTCTCGACGCTGCTCACCGATGAAGCGTACAATACCTACACGCCCATCGGGCGCTACAAAATCAACAAGCGGTTCGGGACAGGGACGTCATCGTCAGTCCTCACCACCGATGATTACATAGCGATCATCCGGCATTTGATCGACATACGCGAGCGCAAGGCCAGTTTCGATGATATCGACAGTCTGGCGAACCGCCGTATCAGATGCGTCGGTGAACTGCTGGCTGAGGAAATCCAGGACAGCATGCTGAAGGTAGCCAAAGCAACGCGTGACAAGGTCACGATCTACTCTTCGGAGCAGATGATGAATCTTCAGAATGTCCTGAACACCAAACCGATCATTTCGTCGATCAGGAATTTCTTCGGGCAGAGCCAATTGTCGCAATTCATGGAACAAATCAACCCTCTTTCGAGTCTGGCGCACAAGAGGCGTCTCAGTTCTCTTGGACCAGGTGGATTGAACAGGAAGCGTGCTGGGGTAGAGGTACGCGACATCCACTCCTCACACTACAGCCGCATTTGTCCCATCGAGACGCCTGAGGGTGGAAACATAGGTTTGATCAACAGCCTCAGCTCGTATGCAACGCTTGATCAATATGGTTTCATTACCGCTCCCTATGCCAAGGTCTCCAATGGGCGCAAGGATGAGCGCGATGTTGTCTATATGGATGCAGAAGAGGAAGAACACTATTCGATTGCCCAGGCGAACACTGCCGTCGATGATGAGGGCAGACTCACCTCGAAGACCGTCATTGCGAGACAGCGTAGTGAGGGGGGAGAGATCCTTCCAAAAGAGGTTCCCGCGAACAAGGTCGATTACATCGATCTGCTGCCCTCGCAGATATTTGGAATCTCAGCCTCACTGATTCCGTTTCTCGAGCATGATGATGCAAACCGCGCACTCATGGGCTGTAACATGCAGCGACAGGCAGTGCCTCTTGTGCGGCCAGACCAGACCCGTGTTTCAACTACCATGGAAGGACGGGTGGTTCGTGATAACGGAGACCTGGTCCTGAGTGATGTTGACGGAGTTGTCTCCTACGTTGATGCCGAACAGATAAGAGTATCGCCCTTGGTGACTGCCGAAGATCTTCAATCTGGCTCGGTCGCTGTCGACGTGATTCCCGTCATGCTTGCTGCCGAGGCGGAGGAACCTGGCATCATTGGCGAAGCGCGAATGGTTCCGATTTCGTTTGCTCCCGAGGGTGTCCCGGAAGAAGTCCTTGCATTGATTGGATCCGAGATTTCACATGAGCAGATTGAAGCTCTGGCCGACGAGGGCGTCGAGTCTTTTCAATACGTTCCCGCTGGTTCTATTGTACAGAACTCGCTTACGGACCTGTTCGATGTTCAGACGAACGAGGACCTGATCGGACAGTCTCTGGCACAGGATGTCCAGGAAGGCAAGAGCAAGGTACACAAAGCCGGTACGAAGATCACTGAAACATTGCTTGGCCGCCTGATCAACAATGCGAAGATCCGATCTCTTCCGATCCAGAGAGGCGACGAAGTCGTCGAGGCTGATCTTCAGATTCTGTCTATGACGCCAATTGGACAGCAGGTACTCGGCCACAGGATCCTGCGCGTGAGCTCGACTCAGGATCTGAGTTCCAGTGCGGGTCGTATTGTTTCGGAGGAGAGCCTCCGTGACCTGCTGATGCAAGACAAGAATGCGAGCATTCTCACGTATGACCCTGCGAAGACTGCAGCCTATGAGTTGTTCCGTGTCAATGGTTCGCTGGTGGGACAGACGCTGGCAGAGGATGTTCAACTTCGGAAACCCAAGGCGAAGAAACTGACGGTGGGAAGGAAGTTGACGCGTGCAGACCTGATTCTCATGGCAAAGAACGGGGTGACGCACGTGTCTGTGCCTCAGGCTCGTGTCTTCGAACTTCAGAAATTCAAGAGAACCAATCAGGATACATGTATCAACCAGCACCCGGCTGTTTCGATTGGGGACGAGGTACACGCAGGCGATCTGCTTGCCAATGGATATGCCTCCGTGGACGGAGAGCTTGCCTTGGGAAAGAACCTCCTCGTGGCGTACGTTCCGTGGCGCGGATACAACTATCAGGACGGAGTCATCGTCAGTGAGCGCCTTGTGCGTGACGACAGTCTCTCGTCCATTCATATCAAGGAACACAAGATCGAGGTCAGGTCCACCGAGTTCGGCAAGGAGGAGATCACGAGGGATCCCCCCAATGTCTCCAAGGAGCTGGCACGACACCTGGACGATCGAGGCGTTGTTCAGATTGGGGCACATGTCAAGGCCGAGGATGTCCTGGTTGGAAAAATCACTCCAAGGGCTGAGCAGGAGGAATCGCCAGAGGTACGAGTCTACTTTGCGTTGTTCCATGACAAAGCCCGCGACTACAAGAATACATCGTATAAAGTGCCACCAGGAGAGGATGGAGTTGTCATCGACGTGCAGGAGATCACGAAAGACAGCACGAGCGATACGCTCCCTGTTGGCGTTGAACGCATCATCAAGGTGTACGTTGCCAAAAAACGCAAAATCATCGTTGGAGATAAGGTTGCAGGCCGCCATGGAAACAAGGGCGTCATTACCCGTATCCTGCCAGAGGAGGATATGCCGTTCCTTGAAGATGGAACTCCGGTGGATGTCATCCTGAGTCCACTGGGCGTGCCGTCTCGTATGAATATTGGCCAGCTGCTCGAAGCCAGCCTGGGTATCGCAGCCCGGAAGTTGAACGTGCGAGCTCTCACTCCTGTGTTCAACGGAGCCACCGAGGAGGAAATCAAAGCCCTTCTCGTCAAGGCGGGCCTGAGCGAAAGCGGCAAAGAGATTGTTCGTGACGGAGTCTATGGCAATGAGTTTGACAGCAAGGTCACTGTTGGAGAAGCGTATATCCTGAAGCTCATCCACTTGGCCGAGGACAAGATGCATGCTCGTTCGACTGGCCGCTACACGCTTATCACTCAGCAGCCAATCGGCGGTAAAGCTCAGTTTGGTGGTCAGCGTTTTGGAGAGATGGAGGTCTGGGCTCTCGAAGCCTATGGTGCTTCCACTGTCTTGCAGGAGATGCTGACAATCAAGTCAGATGACCTTGAGGGAAGGCGCGTTGCGTATGAGCGCTTGACAAAGGGAAACAACCTGTTCGAAACTGGCTTCCCTGAATCCTTCAATGTTCTTGTGAAGGAGCTTCGAGGGCTGGGACTCGATCTCGAGAGCCTGCCGAAAGCCGGAGAAGTTTATGCAAAGAGTACAAAGCTACTGCTTGAAGACAACGAATAGCATTCTCTAAGGGGAGGAACAGGTGAGCAGATTCAGCCCGAGTGACATCAGAAACTTTGCGCTTGTTGGACAAGGAAGCTCCGGCAAAACCATGATCACAGAGCGCCTGCTGTTTCGTGCAGGGGCAAGCCAGCGAGTTGGCCGTGTCGAGGACGGAACAACAGTCTCAGACTACTTGGACGAGGAAGTGAAACGCCACATCAGTACCAGCATTGGTCTGTGTGAGTTTGACTACAAGGGGACCCGGCTGAATCTGCTGGACACTCCTGGATATGCTGATTTCATGACAGAGGTTCAGGAGGGTATCCGGGTTGCCGACACGGCTTTGCTTACCATCAACGCGGGGGCCGGTGTCGAAGTTCAGACTCCCCGGTTCTGGAATCTTTGCGAGGCTCAGGGGATTCCCGTCGCCCTGTTGGTGAACAAGGTTGACTTGGAAAACGTGAATTTCGTTCAGCGAGTCGAGGAGTTGCAGGCAGCTTTTGGCCTCAAGGTCGCTGCCCTGACAATCCCGATTGCTTCTGGCCCGGGCTTCTCCTCATTCGTAAACGTCTTGACTGGCAAGCTCTATTCGTACCCAGCAGGCAAGGACGAGGCGGTCATTTCCGATGCCATTCCCGAGAGCATCCGTTCGGAATATGAGGCGGCGCGCCTGGCTCTGACAGAGGCTGTTGCGGAGTCGGACGATGCAGTGATGGAGAAATACCTTGGTGGCGAGGCTCTGAGTCAGGACGAGCTTACGATGGTGTTTGTGAAAGCCTTCAAGAGTCGCCAGGTATTCCCTGTTCTTGGCATCTCGGCCCTGAAGGGAGTCGGTTGCGACTACGTTATGGATTTCCTTGCCTCCTACGCACCGTCTCCTGCCGAAGTAGCCGTTCAGGCGAAACGGAGGAGCACTGGCGATGCAGTGGAGATTCGGGCAGATCCCTCTGCCCGTCCGTCTGCTTTTATCTTCAAGACGACGTCCGATCCGTTCGTTGGCAAATTGTCATTTGTTCGCATCTACAGCGGCAAGATCTCACATGAGATCTACAATGGGACGAAGGATGCCTCTGAGAAGATTGGAGGGCTCTTCCATATGGTAGGTAAGAAGCAGGAACCGGCGGAAGAGGGTATCGCTGGTGACATTGTGGTTATCTCCAAGCTGGTCGTGAGCGCAACGAATGATACGATTACCTGTCGCGAGGACCCCATTGAACTTGCACCCATCGTTTTCCCTCAGCCACTTCTCATGCGCTCTCTGAAGCCGAGAACAAGGGCTGACGATGACAAGCTGAGTTCGACACTCAATCGTCTGAAAGAGGAAGAACCGGCTGTTATCATTGAGAAAAATGCAGAGACTCATGAGACCATCATGAGCGGCCTCGGAGAAGCGCACCTCCAGGTCATTGTCGAGCGCCTTCAGAAGAAATTTGGTGTAGGCATTGACCTTGAAACGCCGCGGGTACCTTACCGTGAAACAATTAAGGGAAAGGCACGCGTTGAAGGAAAACACAAGAAGCAGACCGGAGGCCATGGTCAGTTTGGACATTGCTGGATCGAGATGGAGCCGAATGAACGTGGCGGCGGCTGGGTCTTTGAGAACAAGGTGTTTGGTGGAGCCATTCCGAAGCAGTTCATCCCCGCTATTGAGAAGGGAATGCTCGAAACGATGGCCAAGGGCCAGCTGGCTGGTTATCCAGCCGTGGACATCAAGGTTGCTGTTGTGGACGGATCGTATCATCCAGTCGATTCATCCGAGATGGCTTTCAAACTTGCAGGATCGCTTGCTTTCAAGAAAGGGTTTGAGCAGTGCAACCCCGTTCTTCTCGAGCCCATCGTTGCCCTCGAGGTCGTTGTTGATGAGAAGTATATGGGCGACGTCATGGGAGATCTGACCAGCAAGCGCGGCAAGATTTCAGGCATGGAAAACGTCAATGGGAAGCAGATTATCAAAGCTTCCGTTCCACTGGCAGAGATGCTCAATTATGGGATCGATCTGGGCTCAATCACCCAGGGAACCGGTTCATATTCCATGAAGGTCAATCATTATGAGGAAGTACCAGAGCGAATCGCCGAGAAGATCATTGCCGACGCCAAGGCTACGAT
Source organism: Candidatus Cryosericum sp. (assembly GCA_049699855.1). Taxonomy (GTDB): domain Bacteria; phylum Caldisericota; class Caldisericia; order Cryosericales; family Cryosericaceae; genus Cryosericum. The sequence goes on along the minus strand of JBNAWM010000001.1, from coordinate 114,967 downwards.
GGTCGCTGAGGAAGAAGAGTAGCCCAAGGGAGGAAGATTGAGAAACAATAAGATAGAAGCTCTAGCCCTCCATCTGGCATCGCCAGAGGAAATACGGAGCTGGTCACATGGAGAAGTTACCGAAGCTGAAACGCTCGACTACCGCAGTGGCAAACCAAAGCCTCATGGATTGTTCTGTGAGATCATCTTCGGTCCGACCAAGAGCTATCAATGCCGTTGCGGCAAACTCAAGGGAAAAAGCTTCGAGGGGCAAGTGTGTGACAAGTGCCATGTCGAAGTAGCGGATTCAAGTGTCCGCCGTGAACGGATGGGGCATATCGAACTGCATGCCCCGGTCGCTCACATCTGGTATTTTCGGAACGCTGTCAATTACATTGCTCTGCTTCTCGAAATGCCCAGCAAGGCAGTGGAAAGGGTCATCTCGTTTGGCAGCTGGCTGGTCCTGGATCCAGGCGATGCTGAGGGTCTGGTACGAAAGCAGTTGCTGACGGATGAGGAATATCGTGATCGCAAGATCAAGGGCGAGAAGTTCGTTGCCAAGAAGGGCGCAGAGGCATTTCTGGATCTCCTGAAGGATGTTGATCTATACAAAATGCGTGATGCGCTTCTGCTCCGGATCAAGGGCAAGTCCCGTCAGGATCGTGCCAAAGCTGTCAAGGAACTGGATGTGGTCACGGCACTCATCAACAACAGCCGGAAGCCCACAGACATGATCATGACGCGCATTCCGGTCATTCCGCCGGACCTTCGGCCGCTCGTTCAGCTTGAAGGTGGACGGTTTGCCTCGGATGACCTGAATGAGCTGTACCGCCGGGTTATCAACCGCAACAACCGACTCGGCAAGATGATTGAGGAGAACGCTCCAGAGATCCTTCTGCAGAATGAGAAGCGCATGCTCCAGGATGCGGTGGATGCTCTCCTGGACAACAGCAAGCGGCAATACCCCGTCATTAATGCCAACGGACGTCCCCTGCGCTCCCTGAGTGACAAGCTCAAGGGCAAGGAAGGCCGCTTCCGTCAGAACCTGCTGGGCAAGCGTGTCGACTATTCTGGGCGTGCAGTCATCGTTTCCGGACCGCAGCTCAAGATCAGTCAGTGTGGTGTTCCCAAGGAGATGGCGCTGGAGCTGTTCAAGCCCCATGTCATCTACCGGCTTATGCGGGAGGGCGTTGTTGGCAGCATGAAGGTTGCCAAGGACATCGTCGAGAAACCGACCCCCGAAGTGTGGAACATCCTGGAGAAAGTCGTGAAGGGCAATGTTGTGTTGCTGAACCGTGCCCCGACGCTGCACCGCCTCTCTATTCAGGCGTTCGAACCGGTGCTCATCGACGAGAAGGCCATCCAGATTTCTCCCCTCGTTTGTACGCCCTTCAATGCGGACTTCGACGGAGACCAGATGGCCATACATCTTCCCTTGAGCCTTGCCGCGCAGACAGAAGCTCGCCTGCTCATGCTGTCGTCGTACAACATCTTCTCTCCGGCAAGCGGCAATCCAATGGCAGGACCAGTCCAGGACATGGTGCTTGGCTCGTACTACCTTACCTATGAAGTGAAAGACAAGATGAAGGCGATGAAGTGGAACTCGGCCCCCGTCTACAGCGAGCGGGACGTGCTGTATCTCTTTGAGTCCGGCAAGCTGCGCGTGCACGACCCTGTCCTTGTCCGGATTGGGACGGCCAAGATTCGGACCACCGCCGGAAGGGTTGTTTTCAACGATGAGCTGCGGTCAGGCATTTTTGAAGGTGAGGCCAAGTACGCCGACTTCCCCTTTGTGAACAAGACCATGCCCAAGAAGGAGATCGAAGCCATGATCCTGGACTTCTCGCGCCAGTTTGGTGTGTCGAAGGCCAGTGTTCTGCTCGACAACATCAAAGCGCTTGGATTCAAATATGCGACCGAGTCAGGCATGTCGATCGGCCTGTCAGACATGGAAGTGCCGCCCGAACGGAAACACATCCTCGACGATGCCGATCGGACCGTCCGTGAGATCAACAACTTCTATGACGAGGGTCTTCTGTCCTACACCGACCGGTATCTGAAAGTCGTCAAGGTTTGGCAGGAAAAGGGCGAAGAAATCGAGAAAGCCGTCTTCCGCAATTTGACCGAAGAGAACTCGGTGCGCATCATGGCCGATTCGGGAGCCCGCGGAAGCAAGAAGCAGATCGTCCAGATGACCGGCATCCGAGGGCTTATGTCAGATCCATCGGGCAAGATCATCGAATTCCCTATCAAATCCAATCTACGTGAGGGGCTCTCCGTGCTGGAGTATTTCCTTTCCACTCACGGCACGCGCAAGGGGCAGGCTGACACCGCCTTGAAGACGTCGGACTCGGGCTACCTGACCCGTCGTCTTGTCGACGTTGCGCATGAGCTGGTGGTACGCGAGCAGGACTGCACGCACTCCGTGGCTCGTGAGATCAAGATTGGAAACCTTGTTGTTTCGCCGCTTTCGGACGAACTGGCGGGCAAGATCGCCGACGAGAAGGTCGTCAATCCGCTGACGGGCGAAACAATCATCGAACCGGGCGAGGAGATTTCCTGGGAACAGGCAAAGAGGCTGGAGAGTCTGGGTCTCAAGTCATTGAAGATCCAGCGGTACGTTGGTGGTCTCATGGTTCAGCCGGTTGTTGACGGAGGAGCCGTGATTGTCGGCCTGAAGGAACAGATCGCGGGCCGCTATGCAGCTGACGATATTGTCCTTCGCGCTTCCACCATCCCCGTGAACCCGGGCTGGTCAAGGACAACGCTGGAGCGCATCATGGAGCGGCCTCTTGCAGAAGATATTGTTTCCTCGGATGGCGCCCGTACTGTCGGGAAGAAGGGTGAACCGCTGACCGACAAGGTCCTTGCTGCAGCAAAGCGCGGCGGCATTGCCTCAGTGCAGGTTGCCGTCGACGAGGATATTGTGCTGGTGCCCAAAGATGGTCTCATTCGGGACGAGATAGCAGTCGCCATTGAGCAGTTTGGTATTACAAGCGTCCGCTTGCGCTCCCCCATTACGTGTCAGAGCGAAAATGGAGTCTGCGCCATGTGTTACGGGCGCGATCTCTCCACCGGTGGCGATGTCCAGGTTGGCGAGGCGGTCGGAGTCATTGCAGCACAATCCATCGGTGAACCAGGGACCCAGCTAACGCTCCGCACGTTCCACACCGGCGGTATTGCTGTCGTCGATATTACGACCGGTCTGCCTCGTGTCGAGGAGATCTTCGAGGGACGCACGCCAAAGGGACAGGCCCTGGTTTCGCCCATCGACGGAGTCTTCAGATTGGCCGAGTTGAAGGAAAAGGGCCAGGAGGACCGGAAGCAGATCATCATCGCCGACGGTGCAGGTATCGAAGTCAAGTTCAAGGTTTCTGCCAATGCCAGGTTCCGTGTCAAAGACGGCGACCATGTCATGGTAGGCGAGCAGTTGACCGAGGGCTCGATTGATCCGAAAAACCTTCTTGAGCTGGTGGGCGTGGAGGAAACGGCGCGGTATCTGGTTCAGGAGGTTCAGAAGGTCTATCGCTCTCAGGGTGTTGACATCAACGTGAAGCACGTTGAGATGATCATTCGCCAGATGCTCAAGAAGGTGAAGGTCATTGACCCGGGTGATACGACGTTCTTCACAGACCAGATTGTGAGCAAGCACGAGCTCTTGCATCAGAATCGCAAGGTGCGTGCACAGGGGGGCAAACCGGCATCGTTTGACCTCGTGCTTCAGGGTATCACTAAGTCCTCTCTGGAAACAGACAGTTTCCTGTCCGCGGCCTCCTTCCAGGAGACTCCTCGAGTATTGGCTGACGCCGCTATCAAGGGAAAGATCGATCGTTTGACTGGGCTCAAGGAAGCGGTGATCGTCGGCAAGTCCATCCCTGCCGGCACCTCTTCACCGGAACTGATCTTCGCAAATCGAGATGCACAACTGGAGGCTGAGCCGCCAAAGCGACTGGGAATGAGATAGAGCTGTATAGTGAGAAGTCGGGCCAGAGGCATTGGAAACGGAACCTTTGGCCCCGGATGATCGTTTGTCAAGGAGCCGGTGCTTGACACATGGCTCCGAATGCGTATTATATGGAGATGTGTATTTACGTTCTTAGGAGGAACCTGTATGGCTACATTTAACCAGCTGGTGCGGTCTCCCCGCGTGCAGCCGAAGTTCAAGACCAAGACTCCGGCTCTCAAGGGTAGTCCACAGAAACGAGGGGTCTGCACCCAGGTCAAGACAGCAACACCGAAGAAGCCGAACTCCGCGCTTCGCAAAATCGCGAGAGTCCGCCTGACCAATGGAATGGAAGTCACAGCCTATATTGGCGGTATTGGCCATAACCTCCAGGAGCACTCGATGGTGCTGATCCGCGGTGGCAGAGTCAAGGATCTGCCAGGCGTGCGGTATCACATTATCCGTGGAACACTGGACACTGCAGGCGTGGCCAATCGCATGAAAGCGCGGTCGAAGTATGGAGCTAAGCGAGCCAAGAAAGGCGCCGCTGTAAAGAAAGGTGGCAAGTAATGCCTAGAAAGATTAGACAGTTTCGCAAGCCAGCTCAGTCTGATCCGATTTACAACAGTGAGTTGCTGAACCATTTCATCAACAAGATCCTCAAGAAGGGCAAGAAAGTGAAAGCCCAGGGCATCGTGTATGGCGCTCTCAAACTGATTGATGAAAAGGGTGCCAAGCCTGGGATCGAAGTATTCCAGCAGGCTGTTGAAAAGTGCAGGCCTTTGGTTGAGGTGAAGCCCCGCAGGGTAGGAGGAGCTACACTCCAGGTTCCGGTGGAAGTTGAGTCCCGTCGTGGAATCAATCTCAGCATGGAGTGGATTGTCGATGGAGCCAAGAAGAGGGCTGGCAAGTCGATGGCTGAGAAGATCGCATACGAAATGATTGATGCAGTTTCCGAGACTGGTGCTGCATTCAAGAAGAAGTCAGATGTCCACCGCATGGCAGAGGCGAACAAGTCGTACTCTCACTATCGCTGGTAGAGTTAGGAGTTAGTGGTATTGCATGCTTAATCAGAAGGATTTGAACGACATACGGAATATCGGCATTATTGCTCACATTGATGCCGGCAAGACGACGACCTCGGAGCGGATTCTGTACTACACCGGGTCGACGTACAAGCTGGGAAACGTCGATGATGGCAACACGACGACCGATTTTCTGCCTCAGGAGCGCGAACGCGGTATTACCATTCAATCTGCTGTTGTCACAGCTTCGTGGAGGGGCTTCAAGATTAACATTATTGATACGCCCGGCCACGTGGACTTCACAGCAGAGGTAGAACGCGCTCTGAGAGTGCTTGATGGCGGTGTCATCATCCTGTCTGGGGTTGAGGGAGTTCAGGCTCAATCTGAGACGGTGTGGCGGCAAGCCGACAAGTATCATGTACCGCGTATTGTCTACATCAACAAGTTTGATCGAGTGGGTGCAGACTTCGACAAGACGATTGAGGCGATTCGCGAGAAGCTTGGCGCGCGGCCGGCGATTGTTCAGCTGCCGGTTGGAAAAGAGGACAGCTTCATGGGTGTGCTCGATGTCATGGAAGGGAAAAAGTATCTCTTCTCTGATCCGACGGGCGAGACCTTTGAGACGCTTCAGCTCGATGATCAGGAAGCAGCCGAGGTTGCCGAGGCTCGAGAGCATTTGATCGAGGCTGTGGCCGAGGTGGATGATGAGGCCCTCGAGGAATACGTGGCCACCGGAACAATGGAATGGAACCACGTCAAACCTGCGCTTCGCCGAGCGACCATTGCCAATCTAATCGTACCGGTTTTTGTAGGATCGTCTTTCCGCAACAAGGGCATTCAGCCCCTGCTCGACGGAATTGTTGACTATCTTCCCTCGCCGCTGGATGTCAAACCAGCCGTTGGCAAGAATCCGGGAACTGACGAGAAAGTCGAAGTGACCAGCGATGTCAACGGGCCGCTGGTTGCACTTGTTTTCAAGATTGTCTCGGATCCGTATGTTGGGATCCTGTCGTACATTCGTGTGTACTCGGGAGTTATGAAGAGCAGCTCCTACGTTGTGAATGCGAATACAGGGGATAAGCAGCGCGTAAGCAGACTCCTGCGGATGCATGCCAACAAGCGTGAGGACATTGAAGAGCTTGGGGCTGGTGATCTTGGTGCCATTGTTGGTTCCAGGGATGTTATTACGGGCACCACGTTGTGTGACGAGAACAGGCTGATTCAACTGGAAACGATGCACTTTCCTGAGCCGGTAGTCTCTGTGGCGGTTGAACCCAAGACGAAGGCTGACCAGCAGAAACTGGCCGCTTCGCTTGCGAAGTTCGCGATTGAAGACCCCACGTTCCGCATCAAGACCGACGAAGAAACGTCGGAGACCATCATCTCAGGAATGGGCGAGCTCCACCTGGAGATTATCATTGATCGTCTTCTTCGGGAGTACGGCGTCAACGCGAGCGTCGGTGAGCCTCAGGTCGCCTATCGTGAGGCAATCGGGCGTGAAGTCGTTCAGCAGGGGAAGTATATTAAGCAGACTGGTGGACACGGTCAGTACGGCGACGTTGTCCTGAGGATAGGTCCAGGTGAGCGGGGATCAGGAATCGTATTCGTGAACAAGACAGTCGGTGGATCGGTGCCGAAGCAGTTCATTTCGGCCATTGAGGCTGGTGTGCGCGAGGCAGCGACCTCTGGCCCCATTCTTGGGTTTCCGCTCGTCGACGTATCTGTTGCACTGACCGATGGGTCCTATCACCCTGTTGACTCTTCGGAGATGGCATTCAAGATTGCTGCGTCGAAGGCATTGCGCGAGGGTTGCACAAAAGCGTCCCCATTTCTTCTTGAACCGATCATGAAACTCGAGATTGTTGTTCCGAAGGAGAACATCGGTGATGTCATTGGAAGTGTCACGGCAAGGAGAGGTACCATCCAGCAGATTCAGGACCGTGGCCACTTGCAGGTTGTGGAGTCTTCTGCGCCTCTTGCTGCCATGTTTGGCTATACGACGATTCTGCGTTCCCTGACACAGGGACGCGGTTCGTTTTCCATGGAGTTTTCGCACTATCAGAAGGTTTCTGAAGAAGTTCGAGAGCAGGTTGTCACGAAGTTCGAAGGCTTGTCTAGCAAGGCTTAATCAGACGGGAGGTTATAATGGCGAAAGAGAAGTTTGAGCGTAACAAGCCGCACGTCAACATCGGAACCATCGGTCACGTCGACCATGGCAAGACGACCTTGACGGCTGCGATCACGAAGTGTCTTGCGACCTTGGGCCATACGGCGGTCAAGCGGTACGACGAGATCGACAACGCACCGGAAGAGAAGGCCCGTGGCGTCACGATCAATGCCCACCATGCCGAGTATGAAACCGAGAAGCGTCATTATGCGCACATCGATTGCCCTGGGCACGCAGATTACATCAAGAACATGATCACCGGTGCCGCCCAGATGGATGGGGCCATTCTCGTTGTGGCTGCATCCGAGGGCCCCATGCCTCAGACGCGTGAACACCTCCTGCTTGCGCACCAGGTCAATGTCCCGAGGATCGTGGTCTTCCTCAACAAGGTAGACCAGGTAGATGATCCCGAACTGATCGACCTTGTCGAGATGGAAGTCCGCGATCTCCTGAAGAAGAATGACTTCGATGGAGATGCAACCCCCATCATCCGTGGTTCCGCCCTCAAGGCGATGGAGTATGAAGGGGACTGCTCCCGTGGCAAGAACGAGTGGACCGACAAGATCTGGGAACTCATGGATGCCGTCGATTCCTACATCCCGACCCCCGTCCGTCCAACCGACAAGCCCTTCCTGCTTGCCGTTGAAGACGTGTTCACCATCACAGGCCGTGGCACCGTTGCTACCGGTCGTATTGAGCGTGGCATCGTCAAGATGGGCGACAACGTTGAGATCGTCGGCCTCTCGGAAGAGACCCGCAAGACCGTTGTCACCGGCATCGAGATGTTCCACAAGCTGCTGGACGATGGCGAGGCAGGCGACAACGTTGGACTCCTGCTCCGTGGCGTCGAGCATGACGACGTGCGCCGTGGACAGGTCATTGTCAAGCCTGGTTCCATCACTCCGCACACAAAGTTCGAGGCACAGGTCTACATCCTGTCCCAGGCAGAAGGTGGCCGTCACAAGCCCTTCTTCCCTGGCTACAAGCCCCAGTTCTACTTCCGTACCACCGATGTGACCGGTTCCATCGCCCTTCCTGAAGGTCAGGAAATGGCCATGCCTGGTGACAATGTTGTGATGACCGTGACCCTCATGACGCACATTGCCATGGAGGAAGGCCTCCGCTTCGCCATCCGTGAGGGTGGGCGTACGGTTGGCGCCGGCGTCGTTACCAAGATTCTGGAGTAGTCGGGCAGTCATTCATCCAAGGAGTTGCTATGGCGAAGCAGAAAGTTCGTATTAGGCTGAGAGCGTTCGATCACAGAACGCTGGATATCTGGGCTGGGAAAATTGTGGAGATCATTCAGCAGGCTGGAGCCCGTGTTTCAGGGCCCATTCCGCTGCCGACGGAGAAGAGCATTTTTACCGTTCTCCGGTCTCCACATGTTGACAAGAAGTCCCGTGAGCAGTTTGAAATGCGTGTGCACAAACGGCTTATTGAGATAAGCAATCCGACTCCTGAGGTAACCAAGGCACTTATGGGCCTTGACCTTCCGCAGGGAGTGGACATCGAGATCAAGTTGTAGGCTGGTGGTCGAGATGAGCAAGGGTATAATCGGCAAGAAGATTGGTATGACCAGCGTGTTTCATGAGGATAAATTCGTGCCCGCTACCGTGATACAGGCTGGCCCATGTTTTGTGGTCGACGTGCTCACGAAGGAACGTAATGGCTACGAGGGCTTGAAACTTGGATACGAGGAAGGGCGGGCCTCTCTGGTAAACAAGCCCGAGACGGGCGTTTGCAAGAAGGCAGGAGTTCCCACGCTGAGACACCTCAAGGAGTTCCGGGGCATGGAAGGGACTGTGGGACAGAAGATCGATGTAAGCATTTTCGACGGTGTTCCAGCTCTTACCATTACGGCTGTATCCAAGGGCAAGGGATATCAGGGACCGGTGAAACGGTGGCACTTTGCAGGATGGTTCAAGAGCCATGGATCCAAGGGACTTCGGCGTGTGGGAGCAATTGGTTGCCGTCTGACTCCCGGTCGCGTTTTCAAGAATCACAAGATGGCTGGCCACATGGGCTCGCAGACGACAACGGTCACCGGAATCAAGGTGATCGCCCTGGATGCCGACAAGAATCTGCTCGTGGTCAAGGGTAGCATTCCTGGCGCGGACAACGCGCTCCTGACGATCAGGGCTTGAGAGGTAGAGATATGAGTACTGTGAAGATGATTGATGTCACAGGCGCCGATGCTGGTGAGATTGAACTGGCAGAGGGGCTCTTTGCTGCGAGCATTAACGAAACGGCAATGTACATGGGTGTCAAGAAGTTCCTGGCTGGCTTGCGCCGTGGAACTGCCAACACCAAAGGCCGCAGCGAGATCAACAAAACAAAGAAGAAGGTCTGGAAACAGAAGGGTACAGGGCATGCGCGCCAGGGCAACAAGCGGGCCCCTCAATGGAAGGGCGGCGGTGTCGTGTTCGGTCCGAAAGCCAGAGACTTCACGCTTGATCTGAACAAGTCTACGAAGCGCAGTGCGATCTTGAGCGCGCTGACCCAGCGTGCGAGCGAGAACGCTGTTGTTGTTCTCCGCGGGCTCAAGCTGGAACAGCCCAAGACGAAAGCTCTTCTGACGGCTCTCAAGACAGCAGGTATTCCAGAGAACGCATTGCTGGTGTTTGCTGAAGAGAATGGTGAAGTGGTTCTTTCGGGGCTTAACCTGCCTCGGCTCGGTTTGCTCCATTTCTCCGAGCTGAACGCATACGATGTCCTCCTGCATTCCACGATCGTTTTCACGGAAGAGGCTTTGAAGGGTGCTGAGGAGGTGTACGCATGAGCAAGGAGATCCTGCTGTATCCGATTGTGACAGAGAAGAGCATGAGCCTTACCGAAGAAGGCAGGTACCAGTTCATTGTCGTCAAGAACTCCACAAAGATGGAGATCAAGGATGCCGTTGAGAAGATGTTCAAGGTCAAGGTTGCCTGGGTCAACGTGCTGAGAACGCATGGCAAGAAGAGGATGCGGAAAGCTTCGATCGGCATGACACCTTCGAAGAAGAAGGCCATTGTAGCGCTGATGCCAGGCTTCAAGATCGACGTCATCACTAATTCATAGAGGGTGCCCCATGAGTATTGTGAGATCATATAAACCGACGTCGCCTGGGATTCGCTCCAGAAAGACGCTTATTCACACGGAGGTTACCCGGGACACGCCGGAAAAGTCCCTGACCTTCGGGTTGCGAAAGCAGGCCGGTCGCAACAACACTGGCAAGATCATGGTTCGTCACCATGGAGGCGGTTCGCGTCAGCTGTATCGCGTGATCGATTTTGCGCGTGACATGGATGATGTTCCGGGGAAGATCGCGGAGATCGAATTTGATCCAAACCGCTCTGCCCTCATCGCTCTCGTGCAGTATGCCAATGGCAAGAAGACCTACATCCTCCTCCCGGAAGGTGTAAAAATTGGGGAGACGATTATGTCCGGGGACAATGTCGAAATTCGACCCGGCAACAATACCAAACTGGCAAGAATGCCTCTGGGCACGACGATCCACAACATCGAGCTGTTTCCAGGCAAGTCGGCTCATGTGGCTCGCGCTGCAGGTGCCTCCGCTCAGCTTCTGGCAAAAGAGGCAGGCTGGGCTCAGGTTCGCATGCCGTCCGGTGAGATCCGCCGGTTTTCCCTCGACTGCAGGGCCACGATTGGACAGGTTGGCAATCTTGACCACAACAAGGAAGTGTTTGGCAAGGCGGGCAGCACACGTCACCGTGGTATTCGTCCGAGCGTGCGTGGTGTTGTCATGAACCCGATAGACCATCCGCATGGTGGTGGCGAAGGCAAGTCTCCTGTCGGACATGCCGGGCCTCTTACCCCCTGGGGTAAGCCAACTCTTGGCTATAAGACCCGCAAGAAGAAGAATCAGTCTGACAAGTATATCTTGAAGCGTATAAACTAGGAGAACGCCGATGAGTGATACGAAGACCAACAAGGGCTTTGTCGAGGAACGTTTGCTCGGCAGGATCCTGGAAATGAATCGAAAAGGCGAGAAGAAGCTCGTCAAGACATGGAGCCGTCGATCGTTTGTGGTTGAGGAGATGGTAGGACATACGATTGCCATTCACAATGGCAAGACCCATGTTCCTGTCTACATCTCAAAAGCTATGGTCGGACACCGGCTTGGTGAGTTTGCTCTCACCCGCAACTTCCATGGTCATACCGTCCCGACAGCGCGTACAAGCGCATTGAAGTAGGTGCGATATGGAAGCATTTGCAAAGCTTGAACACGTTCGGCTTTCTCCTTTCAAGACGAGGTTGGTTGCCGACCTTGTCAGGGGAAAGAATATCGATCAGGCGGTTGCCATTCTCGACTCGTTGCCCAATCGGCCTGCTGTCACGATCAAGAAGGTCCTGCTCTCTGCCGCTGCTAATGCGGAAAACAACTTCAAGATGAATCGTGACACGCTTTATGTGTCCAGGATTCTCATTGATGGACAGGGTGGGATCAAGAGAGTCTCCCCGAGAGGCATGGGCCGCGCGGATATCATCCGCAAGCCGCTCTCGCGGATCTACATCTGCGTAGCTGAAAAAGAGGAGGCTTAGGTGGGCCAGAAAGTACATCCGTATGGATTCAGGCTTGGCATTACTCAGGACTGGGAATCCAAGTGGTTTGCATCAAAGAGGAACTACAGCGAGTTTGTTCTCGAAGACTATCACATCCGCAAGGAGATCGGCAAGATTGAGCGTGACTTTGCCATCTCGGAAGTCGAGATTCTGAGAAAGGGTTTCAATGTGACGGTACGTCTTCACAGTGCCCGTCCGGGTGCTCTGATTGGACGGAACAAGGCTGAGCTCGAGAAGATCGAGGCAAAGCTCAAGAAGGCATTGACAAACAAGCAAGAAGTACTGCACGTTGACGTCAAGGAGATCAAGCACCCCGACCTCGATGCCAAGATCCTTGCTCAGAGCATTGTTGCCGATATTGAGAAACGTGTCTCATACAAGCGCGCTATGAAGCAGGTCATCAAGCGTGCCATGAGAGCTCGTGCAGGTGGAATCAAGGTCCAGTGCAGTGGTCGTCTCGGCGGCGCCGAGATTGCGCGTACCGAATGGTACCGAGAGGGTCGTGTTCCGCTTCAGACCTTGAAAGCAGACGTAACCTACTCCTACGAGCCGGCCCTTATCAAGTTTGGCCGTATTGGAGTCAAGGTGTGGCTCTACAAGGGAGATGCACCCAAGAGGGTCTTCTTCAGTGAGGACGTAGACTGAGCAAGGAGAGAACATCATGCTATTACCTGTGAGAACGAAATTTAGAAAGATGCACCGCGGGAGAATGCGCGGGATGGCTACTCGCGGAGCCGAATTGTCCTTTGGAGAATTCGGTCTGCAGGCCATGGAGTGTTCTCTTATTACGGATCGGCAGATCGAGGCGGCTCGTCTGTCTCTGGTCTCTGCGATCCACAAGAAGGGAAAGATGTGGATTCGGATCTTCCCGGACAAACCAATTACAAAGAAGCCGGCAGAAACGCGCATGGGGTCTGGCAAGGGTGATGTGGATCATTGGGCTGCTGTCGTCAAGCCCGGCAGGATACTCTTTGAAATGTCAGGCATCACGGAGGAAGAGGCACGCCGTGTTACCCGACTGGCTTCCTTCAAGCTGCCTATCAGGACGCGCTTCTTATCAAGGGGGAGCTAATGAGGATCAACAAAGTGAGAGATATGTCTGATGCTGAGCTCAAGGTGACCATGGAGAATCTTCGCCAGGAACTGTTCAACCTTAGGTTTCAGCTTGCGACGCGCCAACTCAAGAATACGGCTCGCGTGAAGGAAGTCCGCCGCGATATTGCCAAGATTCTGACAGTCGAGCATGAGCGCACCATGGGGCTCGCGTCGAAGAAGCAGGAGGTCAAGTGATGGCTGGACAATTGCTCGAGACGGGTGTTGTGCTCAAGGCACAGGAAGGACGCGTGGTTGTTGGCGTGAAGCGAATGATTCGTGGCAGGTTTGGCCGTGTGACACAGAGGACAACCAAACTCTATGCCGATGACAGCAGACGATTGGCTTCTGTTGGAGACGTGGTCACTGTTGCATTTGCACGGCCGATCTCCAGCTCAAAGCGTTGGAGACTTGTCGAGGTTGTCAACAAGGTGGATACCACTGTTGAGGGGGCTCAGAATGCTTAGACCCTACAGCCATATGGTTGTCGCCGATAATTCCGGCGCAAAAGAGGTGCGGATCATTACGGTTCTCACCAACAACAAGCACCAGGTCGGCCATGTAGGTGACAAGTGCGTGGCCACTGTCAAGAAGGCTGCGCCGAACGCTGCAGTCGTGAAGGGTGCGGTTGTGAAGTGTGTTATAGTGCGGACCAAAAGGGAGATTCGCCGGCCCGATGGCAGCCTGGTGCGGTTTGACCAGAATGCGGCAGTGCTCATCGATGACGACGGAAATCCCAAAGGAACACGTATCTTTGGACCTGTTTGCCGGGAGCTGCGTGACAAGGGCTATCTCAAGATCGCCTCGCTCGCACCGGAAGTTGTGTAGGAGTTGACTATGAAGGGTACATCGAAGTTCATGGATATTCGAAAGGGTGATACGGTTATCGTTCTTTCGGGAAAAGACAAAGGGAGCAAGGGAAAGGTGATCAGAACGATTCCAACGACCGGGAGGGTCCTGGTGGAAGGGGTCAACATGGTTTCCAAGAGCCTTCGTCCAACGCAGGAAATGCCGCAGGGCAAGATTGCCAAGCGTGAAGCGCCCATCCTTGCCAGCAAGGTCATGCTTATCTGCCCCAGCTGCCATCAGCCGACCAGAGTCGCTCATCGTCTCGTCGAAGGCGGTAAGTCTATTCGCTCGTGCAGAGTCTGCAACGAGACGATCGATAGAGCCTAAGGAGGCGTGGTATGGCAGCTAAGGAAGTGACAAAGAAGACAGCACCGGCAGCCGCTCCCGCGAAAAAGGAGAAGACTCCGGCCAAAGGCAAGGTTGTTGCAAAGCGCGAGCTTGCCAGTTTCTCGAACGCCTACCGAGCCAAGTATGAGACAGAGGTTCGCAAGGAGCTCCAGAAGCGTTTTGGATATGCCAATGTGATGCAGATTCCGCGCATTGCGAAGATTACCATTAACCGGGGCATTGGTGAAGCGACCGAGAACCCCAAGGTCATCGACAGCAGCGTGGAAGAGATTGGACTGATCTCTGGGCAGAAGCCGATCGTAACACTGGCAAAGAAGTCTATTGCGACGTTTAAGATTCGGAAGAACGCCCCTGTGGGTGTCGCCGTAACGCTGAGAGGCGTTCGGATGTATGCCTTCCTGGAGAAGCTCGTTACGGTCGTGTTTGAGCGTATCAGAGACTTCAAGGGACTCTCTCCCAAGTCTTTCGACGGTCGCGGCAACTACACGTTTGCACTCAAGGAGCAGCTTGTGTTCCCTGAGATTTTGTATGACAAAGTGGACAAGGCTCGTGGAATGAGCATCACGGTTACCACGACTGCACAGACTGATGAAGAGTGCAAGGCCTTGCTTGAATCATTTGGTGTGCCGTTTAGGCAGAGATAGGGTGTAAGGAGACACTATGGCAAGAAAAGCGATGATCAACAAGGCTCTTCGCAAGCCCAAGTTCTCGACCAGAGCTCACAACAGGTGCAAGATCTGTGGGCGGTCCCGCGGGTACTATCGGGAGTTTGGCCTGTGCAGGCTGTGCTTCCGCAAGATGGCACTCGAAGGGAAGCTTCCGGGCGTCAAGAAGGCTAGCTGGTAGAGGAGGAGACATGTCCAGAGTTGACGCACTTTCAGATTTTTTGACCAGGGTCAGAAATGCAAACCTGGTGTACCACGATTCCGCCATTGCACCTTATTCAGAGATGAACAGCGCTCTTGCGCTGATTCTCAAGAGGCAGGGCTATGTCGGGAGCGTTTCGGAAATCGTTCGTGATAATCGCAAGTACCTGAAGGTTGACCTCAAGTACACAAAGACGCGTGGCCGCTACATTACCGGTCTGAAGCGTATCAGTGTTCCGGGTCGCCGCATCTATGTGAAGAAGGATGCAGTGCCGCGCGTTCTCATGGGTGCCGGAACGGCAATCATCTCCACTCCAGAGGGACTGATGACCGACGTACAGGCTCGCAAAGAGGGGCTTGGCGGCGAAGTCATTTGTTTCGTCTGGTAAGGGGGACTACATGTCGAGAATAGGAAAGAGATTGACAACGATACCAGAGGGTGTGACTGTGGTCCAGACGGATCGCTTGTTGACCGTCACCGGACCGCGAGGCTCATTGACCTTGTCTGTTCCCGAGCACATCGAGTACAGCGTCGAAGAGAACCGTGCGCGCTTCACTCTTGATCCTGCCTATGAGGAAACGCTGAACGTCATGTATGGCACAACGTCAGCTCAGTTTACGAGCCTCGTGAAGGGTGTTACCGAGGGATTCGTCAAGCGGCTGGAAGTGGTTGGTGTCGGTTACAAGGCTGCAGTGGAAGGCGGGAACCTTACGCTGCTCGTTGGCTATTCGCATCCGGTGTCCATGAAGATCCCAGAGGGCATCAAGGTGGAAGTGACCGACAACGTCAAGATCGCAATGACAGGTGCGGATGCCGTGAAGCTGGGCCAGTTCGCGCAGATTGTCCGCAAGGTGCGTGTGCCTGATCACTATAAGGGAAAGGGCATCCGGTACGCTGATGAGAAAGTCAGGATCAAGGCTGGGAAGAAAGCCTTGTCTGGTGCGTAGGGGGAACAATGATTAGCAAACGTGATAGAGAAGAAGCTCGCGAGAGACGGCATGACCGGATTCGCAAGAAGGTTGCGGGCACTGCTGACCGTCCCAGGCTTGCCGTTTTCGTAAGCTTGAAGCATGTTTACGCTCAGCTCATTGATGACGACAGAGGCGTGACGCTTGCTGCCGCATCGAACCTCAAACGCAAGGCTGATGGCAAAATGGAAACTGCCAACAATACAGTTGCGTGCCAGGCGGTTGGCTCGGAGATAGCTGATAAAGCGCTAAAAATGGGTATCAAGACAGTAGCCTTTGATCGGGGTGGGCATTCGTACCACGGTCGCATCAAGGCGCTTGCCGAAGCCGCGCGTGCTGCGGGACTGGAATTCTAGGAGGAAGCTGTGGCAAGACGTTCGTTTGAACCGAAAGAATTCGAAGAATCGGTCATCAGCATCGACCGTGTTACCAAGGTCGTCAAGGGTGGCAAGAAGATGAAGTTCAGAGTTCTCGTCGTTGTCGGCAACAAGAAGGGCAAGGTCGGCATCGGGATCGGGAAAGCGGTTGAAATTCCACAGGCTATTACCAAGGGAGTCACCGCAGCCAAGCGCAACCTGGTCACGTTCACCTTGAAAGGAACAACGTTGCCATATTCGACCAAGACTCGCACGGGTGCTGGATGGGTCTATCTTCAGCCAGCCGTCACGGGCACGGGAATCGTTGCCGGTGGTGTCGTCCGACAGATCATGGAGAAGGTTGGAGTGCAGGATGTGCTCACAAAATCTCTTGGGAGCTCGAACGCCATCTCGCTCGCGACGGCGACGATCGATGGACTTCGTGACATCGAGCAGATGACAGTGATGCAGAACCTGCGCAGACAGGATCACATCAATGCAGAGCCACACGCTACGGAGGCTCGTCAATGAAACTGAATGAGATCGTCAGACCCGGGGGGTTCATCGATTCCCCCAAGATTGTCGGCAGAGGAGCTGGCAGTGGCAAGGGCAAGCAGAGCGGCCATGGCCGCAAAGGCGCCAAAGCCCGTTCCGGGCGCAGCAAGCGCGTCGGGTTTGAGGGAGGTCAGACCCCTCTCTACCGCCGCCTGCCCAAGAAAAAGGGATTCAGACCCCCGGTCCGGACAGTGTATGTTGCCGTGAACGTTGGAGCTCTTGAGGGATACGAGGGCGAAATGCCTCTTGATCTGAACGCCCTCTACAACGCTCCTGTGAAAGTGCTTGGAGACGGTGAACTGACGACCAAGGTACAGGTCCGTGCGTCGGCTTTCTCGGCTTCCGCTCGTGAGAAGATCGAGAAGGCGGGCGGTACCTGCGAGGTGGTCTGATGTTTGAAACACTGAGGAGAGCTTTCAGGCTCCCTGAGCTGCGCAACAGGATCTTGTTCACTCTGATGATGTTCATTGTCATCAGGCTCGGCACGTATATTCCCGTGCCAGGCATTGATCGAGCCGCTGTGGCACAGCTGGTTGGCAAGGGCGGTTTTCTGGGGTTGCTCGACTTGTTCTCTGGAGGCGGCATTGCAAACTTTGCCATCTTCTCGTTAAGCGTGCTTCCTTACATCAATGCTTCCATTATCATTGAGCTTCTTGGCTCAGTCATCCCCGCGCTGGAGGAGCTTCGAAGAGAAGGTGGCAAGGAAGGTCAGTTGAAGATCGCAAAGTACACGCGATACCTTACGCTTGCACTTGCCATCATTGAATCCTTCGGTGTCGTGGCTATTTTCCACAACTATCTTTCGAGCACGGGATTCTTTGTCAAGCTGCTGATTGTCCTGAGTCTGACAGCGGGAGCCTATATCGTGCTGTGGCTTGGAGAAATCATGACGGACCACGGCATTGGCAATGGCGTATCGCTGATCATTTTTGCTGGAATTGTAAGTCGCATTCCAGTCGGACTGGCACAGGCGTTCAGCCTTGCCCAGGCACAATCGCTGAGCATCCTTGGGCTTGTCGGTGGTATCCTTGGAGCCGTCGTCCTGCTGTTGCTGGTATTGTTTGCCTACGAAGGCGAGCGGAAGATTCCCGTTCAGTATGCGAAGCGTGTCGTTGGCCGGAAAGTCTATGGCGGGCAATCGACCTACATTCCGCTGAAGCTTGTCCAAGCAGGAGTACTCCCGATCATCTTTGCATCGACCGTTCTTATGTTCCCTGCGACGATCGGTCAATTCTGGCCGACCTCCTGGTTCTATGTTCACATTGCTCAGCCTCTCACGAGTTCGGGGACACTTGCGTACAGCATCACTTTCTTCTTTCTCATCATCTTCTTCACGTACTTCTATACTGAGATCACGTATGATCCCACGAAGATTGCCGAAGACCTCAAGAAGTATGGAGGGTATGTGCCTGGTGTTCGGCCGGGCGATGCGACGGCGCAGTACATCAAGAATGTGCTGGATCGGATTGTTCTGCCTACGGCCGTCTTCCTGGCGATTCTGGCCATTGTGCCCAACCTGGCCATGAGGCACCTTCAGATTTCAGCTTTTGCATTTGGTGGTACGTCCATACTCATTATCATTGGAGTTGCACTTGAGACCGTACAGGAAATCGAGGCATACATGATGATGCGGCACTACAAGGGGTTCATGAAATAATGATGCAACATCCACGGATTATTCTTTTGGGGTTGCCCGGTTCGGGGAAAGGTACTCAGGCTGCGCTGATTGCAAAGGCATTCGGAGTGCCCACGTTTTCGAGCGGTGAGTATTTCCGGAATCTTCGGCGGGAGGGAAAGCTGCCCGCCGAGATTTCGGCCAAGATCAATGCTGGGGGTCTTGTGAGCGACGAAGATGTAAATCTTATTGTCGTCGAATCGTTTCTGTCGACCCAGGAGGCACAAGCAGGCTTCGTTCTGGACGGGTATCCGAGAACTGTCGCTCAAGCCGCATTTCTCGATGACTATCTGACAAAGCAAAGCCTTCGCTTGACAGCAGCCATATACGTTGATCTGCCTGTGGAAACAGCGTTTCGTCGGATATCGGGGCGACGCGTATGCCCCAACGATGGCAGCGTTTACAACGTATACTTTCAGCCGCCAAAGAGGGAGGGGCTCTGTGACCTCTGTGGCGCCGCGCTGATACAGCGCGAGGATGATCGTGACGAGAGCGTCAGGACCAGGATGGCCACGTATGAAGCTATAACGAAAGCGTTGATCGGCTACTATGGCGACCAGGGCAAACTCGTGACCATCGATGGCATGCAGGCTCCCGAGGCCGTTTTTGCTGAGATGCGAAAGGTGCTTGATGATCAGGCTTAAGTCTCCGTCAGAGATTGAGCGCCTGCGCACTTCAGGTGCAAAGCTGGGTCAGGTCTTGCATCAGGTCGGGGCCATGGTTGCTCCCGGGGTGAAAACCGCGGAGTTGGACCGTGCTGCCGAGCGCTACATTCGTGAGCTCGGGGCCATTCCCGCGTTTTTGCACTACAGCGGCTATCCGGCATCACTGTGCGTTTCGGTCAATGAGCAGGTCATCCACGGCATTCCGAGTCGTCGTGCCCTGAAATCAGGTGACGTTGTTTCACTTGATCTTGGGCTGATCTACGATGACTACTATGCAGATTCTGCGATTACCGTGGCTTGTGGGACAGTGACGGCTGAGGATGAGAAGCTCATCGAAACGACGCGAGAGAGCTTGTATGCCGGTATTGATGCCGCAGTTGCAGGAGGACGCCTTGGCGACATCGGCTACGCAGTTCAACGGGTGGCAGAGGGCCAGGGAATGAGCGTCGTTCGCGACTATGTCGGCCATGGTGTAGGAAAGGAGCTTCACGAAGATCCTGAAGTTCCGAATTATGGCAAGGCCGGTACAGGTATGGTTCTCAAGGAGGGGCTGGTGATTGCGATCGAACCGATGGTTAACGCCGGCGGCAGTGCTGTCCGCGTGCTTGACGACGGCTGGACAGTAGTCACTGTTGATGGACGCAAGAGTGCTCATTTCGAGCACACCATTGCCATCACTGCTCAGGGCCCCGTCATTCTGACACACCAGCCATGAACAAAAAAGAAGTAATAGAGACAGAGGGCGTGATTTTGGAGACACTGCCGGGAACGATGTTCCGCGTTAGACTGGGCAACGGCAAGATTGTGCTGGCCCACATCAGCGGAAAGATGAGACTCAACTTCATCAAGATTCTCCCGGGAGACAAGGTAAGGCTTGAGATAACACCCTATGACCTCTCAAAAGCACGCATTACGTATCGACTGTAGCGTCGAAGAGTAGAAAGGAGTAACTACCTATGAAGGTGAGACCGTCTGTAAAGAAGATTTGTGCTAAGTGCAAGATTGTCAAGCGCAATGGAACTGTCATGGTGATCTGCGAGAACCCGAAACACAAGCAGCGCCAGGGTAAGTAAAGGAGGAATAGTGGCTCGTATTAGCGGTATCGACCTTGCTGCCGGAAAGAAAGTGGGCATTGCTCTCACGTACATCTACGGCATCGGCAAGTCCAACTATAAGATGATCTGCAGCGTTGCTGGAGTTTCGGAGGACAAGAAGGTCAAGGACCTGACTGAGAGCGAGATTCTCGCTATCCAGAAGGCGATCAATGACAACCTTGTTGTGGAGGGAGACCTTCGTCGGGAAGTATCGACGAACATCCGGAGACTCATGGAAATCAACTGCTACCGCGGTGTTCGGCACAAGAGGGGTCTCCCCGTTCGAGGCCAGCGCACCAGGACCAATGCTCGCACACGCAAGGGACCGAAGAAGACCGTCGGTTCCAAAGCATCCAAGGTTTAGGTAAAAGGGGAACGTATGGCAGATATTAAGAAGAAGGTAGTCAAGCGCAAGAAAGAGAAACGGGTTGTTGGAGAGGGGAAGGCCTACGTCTTTTCATCGTTCAACAACACACTGGTGACCATCACTGATGCTCAGGGGGACACCGTCTGCTGGGGTTCGTCAGGGAGCAGTGGATTCAAGGGTTCCAAGAAGGGAACTCCATTCGCGGCCCAGGTCGCTGCTCAGAAGGCAGCCGAGAAAGCCATCGCCATGGGCATGTCGAGAGTGAATGTGTTTGTGAAGGGCGCTGGTTCGGGTCGTGAGATCGCCGTCCGTGCTCTGCAGTCTGCTGGCCTGAATGTCTCGTCCATCAAGGACGTGACGCCAATCCCGCATAACGGGTGCCGGCCACGCAAGATTCGAAGGGTATAGGAGGCGGCAATGTCGAGATATATTGATGCATCGTGCCGGAAGTGCCGCGCACTGAATACAAAGCTCTTTTTGAAGGGGTCGCGTTGTTCAAGCAGCAAGTGCCCGCTTGAACGAGGGAAGATGGGCCCTGGTCAGCATGGTGTGGACCAGAAGTTCCGTAAGGACAGCGACTATGAACTCCATCTCAAGGAGAAGCAGCGCCTTCGTCTGGCGTATGGCCTGTCAGAGCGTCAGTTCAGGAGCTACTTTGCTCTTGCCAACTCGCAGAAGGCCATTCCAACCGGTGGAAAGCTTCTTGAGCTTCTGGAGCGCAGACTGGACAACGTCGTTTTCCGTATGGGTATTCAGCCCGGCCGCAAGTCGGCTCGTCAAATGGTGTGCCACGGGAATGTCTTTGTGAACGGTCATCGTGTCGATATCGCTTCTTATCAGGTCAAGGTAGGCGATATTATCACCTTGAGTGACACGGCGAAGTCGATGATTGGTGTGCAGGAATCGGTGGCGAGCAAGCCGGCTACTCCTCAGTGGCTCACTTTCAACCCTGACAAGATGGAAGGAACAGTCCTGAGCATTCCAACCGCCGAGCAGATTGGTCTTCCGATCAATACGCGTCTTGTTATCGAATACTATTCGAAGTAGGGAGCCTGCTATGATAGAAGGGCTTGAAGGTATCAGACTTACTGCTGCCGAAGAGACCGCGGAGTACGGCAAGTTCGTCTTCGAGCCATTGCAACATGGATATGGGACAACGATGGGCAAC
Source organism: Candidatus Cryosericum sp. (assembly GCA_049699855.1). Lineage (GTDB taxonomy): Bacteria > Caldisericota > Caldisericia > Cryosericales > Cryosericaceae > Cryosericum. The sequence continues at coordinate 93,286 of JBNAWM010000001.1, read as the reverse complement.
GCGCTTCGTCGTGTGCTGCTTTCCTCTATCCGTGGAAGTGCTCCAGTGGCTATCAGGGTCAATGGTGCTCTTCACGAGTTCACGACGCTGCCGGGTATCAAGGAGGACCTCCAGGAGATTATTTTCAATGTGCGAAACCTCCAGGTCTCCATTCTTGATGGAAGCGAGGCGACTCTTTCGCTCAAGCACAAGGGAAGAGGGATCGTGAGAGCCGAAGACTTCGAGAAGAATTCACTTGTGACCATTTTCAATCCCGATCTCAGGATCGCGGAGCTTTCTGCAGATGACAGCGTTCTGGATCTCCAGGTTGTGCTTCACACGGGGCTTGGATATGTCAGCAACGAGGAAAATCATGAGCTGCTTGGCGGAACAGTTGACACAATTGCCATTGACAGCATCTTTTCTCCAGTGCGGACCGTCAACTTCAGCGTTGAGCCTGTCAGAATAAAGCAGAAGGCTGACTCGGAACGCCTGATTGTTGAGATTTCTCACTTTCCTACCATAAGAGCCCGCGATGCTCTCAAGGAGGCCCTTGAGATCATCCGTGGCCACGCTCAGCAGCTGGAGGCATGCCTGAAGATGCAGCCCGCGCAGGGTGTGGAGCCAGGTTCAGATGTTTCCGATAGAGACATCTTTTCCATGGCTCTCGATACTGTCGACGGAGTAAAGAACCGTTGGGTCAAGGTACTCAAAGCCGCGGGAATTGAAACAGTGTCCCAGTACCTTGAGCATCGTGGTGAGAGCATCAGCGACTTCGGTGATGCCGGGCGAAAGAGCGTAGACGAAGCTCTGAGTGATATTGGGATCAAAATGCCCGAAGACTAGCGCGCCACCTCAGGGGACGCAAACGTAACGAGAGGAGTATTTTTGCTATGACACATGGAAGAAAGCTGAAGAAGCTTGGCGTATATAGCGGCCTGCGCAGCATGATGCTGCGGAATCTCTCGACTTCACTCGTTGAGAAAGGACGCATCGAAACGACCATTACTCGCGCCAAATCGGTGAAGCGTGTTGTGGAGAAGCTGATTACGACTGCGAAGGTTGACAATCTGACGACGCGGCGCAAGCTGCATGCGTTCTTGTTGACTCCCGAAGCTGTCGATGAAGCTTTCAAATTGACGAAGGATCGCTACATCACTCGTCCCGGTGGCTACCTGCGCATCATCAAGACCGGGTATCGCAAAGGCGATGCAGCGGAGTTGGCAATTCTGGAGTTCGTCGAGAAGTAGATGCTCGTTCTCAGCAAGGTCTCGTATCATATCGAGACCTCAGCGGGGGCTGTGCAGATCCTTCGTGACATAGATTTGGAGTTGCCGGATGGATCGATTTCGGCTGTTGTCGGGCCCAATGGCTCCGGCAAGAGTACCCTAGCCCGCCTTGCCAGCGGGCTTTTGCGTCCGACGTCCGGCAGCGTTCGTGTCTCACGTTCAACAGACCTGAGCAGTGCCGTCGACGTTCGGCCGGGACTGGACGTAGGCCTGGTATTTCAGAACCCCGACAATCAATTGGTTGCAACCACCGTCGAGGATGACATTGCTTTTGGCCTCGAGAACCTTGAACTGCCTCACGCCGAGATGGTCTCGCGTGTCGACGATACTCTGAGATTGCTGGGACTGGAGCAGTTTCGGGACTATCCTCCCCATCGTCTTTCGGGTGGTCAGAAGCAGAAAGTGGCCATCGCTGGCGTTCTGGCCATGAAGCCATCGTTCCTCATTCTGGACGAGGCAACGTCACTCTTGGATCCGACCAATCGGCGCGAGGTGTTTCAGACCGTACTGCGCTTGAACAGCGAGCTGGGCATAGGAATCGTCATTGTGACGCATCTCCTGGACGAAGTTCTTGTTTCATCGCGTGTCGGCGTGCTTGCAGAGGGCGCAGTCATCGCATGGGATACCCCCCGGTCGGTGTTCAGCAATGCACAGGTCGTCCAAGCCGGGGATCTCGTTCTTCCCTTGAGCGCTCGGGCATCTTCTGTCATGCAGCAGCGCTGGCCTTTGTTCCCGCTGTGTCTGACTCCGGACGAATTTGCGAGGGCAGCGTGTCCATTGAGCTGAAAAACGTCGACTACGTCTACGACAGTGGTGAGCCCTTCGAGTTTTTCGCCTTGAGAGGCATCAATCTTCACATCGGAGATGGCGCATTTGTCGGCATCGTCGGAAGGACCGGTTCAGGAAAGTCGACACTGGTTGAGCATCTGAATGGGCTGCTGTTTGCCAGCCATGGCGAGGTCAGCGTTGATGGCGAGGTCGTCACCAACAACCGGGCTGTCCTGGCAAGAATACGCCGCAAGGTCGGGATCGTCTTTCAGTACCCAGAGGATCAATTCTTTGCGGAGACTATTTTTGAAGAAGTGGCGTTTGGCTGCCGGAATTTTGGCTTCACTGAGGAGCAGACTCTTGAGAGTGTCCACAAGGCAATGGCCATCGTGGGGCTGGACGCTGACCGGTTCCTGCCACTTTCGCCGTTTCAGTTGAGTGGAGGAGAACAGCGCCGTGTCGCGATTGCTTCTGTGATAGCAATGGGTCAGAAGTATTTGGTTCTTGATGAGCCTACGGCGGGGCTTGACTCTCGCTCAAAACTTGCTGTTCTGGCGGAACTGCAGTCGCTGCGCCAGAATGCTGGCGTCACGATCATTCTGGTTTCGCACAACATGGACGAAGTGGCTGAGTTCTGCAGTCAGGTGGTTGTCCTGGACAAGGGAACCGTTGCTTTCGACGGGCCGAGCACTGTCTTTTTTCAGGACACCTCGCTTGTGGCACAGACAGGATTGGAGCTTCCAGAGAGTTATCGACTTGCCCAGTCTCTCCGCCAGTGTGGAAGCCAGCTCATGGTGAATGAAGGCTCCACCGACCGACTTCTCGAATCTCTGCGGATGGCTGTGACAGGAACGGGTGAACGGTAGTGGCTCTTTCCAGCAGTTTCGTCCTGGGTCAGCATTATCCGGGTACGTCTATGGTGCATCGGTCCGGTGCCTTGGTCAAGCTCATCGCGACCATTGTTCTCATGGTGGGGATCTTTGTGGCAACCAGGACCGTCGAGTATGTTCCGATTGCTCTGCTTGTGCTGCTCGGCATGGTGTCTTCCCACATTCCTCTTCGTTTCTTTGTCCGAGGACTGAAACCCATCCTTTTCTTGATTGTTCTGACAGTCGCCGTACAGGCATTTTTCACACCTGGCACTGTGATCTGGCGATTCGCTTTCGTTCGTGTCACGCGGGAAGGTTTGGAACTGGCTGGATTCATCATGTGCAGGCTGATTCTGTTGACGCTCGTGAGTGTCCTGCTCACTGCAAGCACGTCGCCCATTGAATTGACCGATGCTGTTTCCGATCTGCTGAAGCCGCTGAACCGCATCGGTGTGCCATCCGCAGAGATTGCTCTGGTTATGAGCATCGCGATGCGTTTTGTGCCGACGATCCTGGAGGAAACAGAACGGATCATACGTGCTCAGGTCTCACGCGGGGCACACATCGGTGAAGGAAGTATCGTGTCGCGCATGAAGAGCTTTGTCCCGATCTTGATTCCTTTGTTTGTGTCGTCGTTTCGGAGAGCTGATGACCTGGCGGTGGCGATGGAGGCTCGAGGATTTCGTGTGGGCAGTCCCCGGACGAGATACCATGAACGTCATTTCCGACGATCGGATACCTTTATTCTCGCTGGCACAGCGGCAGCTGTGGCTGGAGTGATCCTGTGGCGTCTGTTCCTGTAGCGGTCCGCCTGGACATCTCGTATGATGGCTCCTTTGCATACGGGTTTCAGAAGCAGGAATCGCTTGTAAGTGTGCAGGGGACCATCGAAGCAGCCCTCAAAGCTGTGTCTGGTTCATTCATTCCGGTTGTTGGAGCTTCTCGGACGGATCGCGGGGTCCACGCGCTTCACAACGTGGTGAGCTTCGTCTTGAAAGATGATGCTCTCTTTGAACGAGTCGAGCGTCGATTGCCTCTCATGATGCCACCATGGATTACAATCTTGAGGTGTGCCCGCACCGACAGCAACTTCAGCGCACGCTTCTCGACGACGAGCAAGACATATGCCTATGTTTTTATCAAGAATGGGAGATGGAGTCCGTTTCTTGCTCGCTATGGATATCGGCTGGACTATCCTGTTAATGTGGGAGCCATGAATGCCGCTGCGCGCACTTTTCTTGGACTGCACGATTTCTCAAGGTTTGGCAATGTTGATCCCAGCAGACCCCACCGTGACACGAAATGCACGATCAGGAGTATAGAGGTTGTTGAGACCAGCAGAGCTGTTATCATCCTGGTGACAGGGGACCACTTCCTGTACCACATGGTGCGGCGGATGGCGTATTTCGTTCTCAAGGCCGGTCAGGGAAAGATTGGAGAGGACGTCTGGAACAACGTATTCCTGGCTCCCGACGTCCCCTATACGCGACAGGTGATAGCCGCCGGAGGGCTGTATCTGGTCGGAGTTGACTATGCTTGACTGCAGGCGCAAGAAGTGGGTGCCTCGATTGCCCGAACCCTCTCCGGACAACCGGTCACACTTCATCGCTGCTTCAGGCGTTGACTAATCGCGCGTTTATGGTATTCTAGTAAAGAATTTACCAGGAGGATATGAATGAAGACAACGTTTTTTCGACCGGAGACGGTAACGCGTCGCTGGATTCTCATTGATGCTACGGATCAGAGTGTTGGTCGGCTTGCTGTGGTCATTGCCAATATTCTTCGTGGCAAGGACAGGCCCGAGTTTACTCCGAATGCTATGGTTGGGGACAATGTCATTGTTATCAATGCATCGAAGATGGCAATCGAGCCAAAGAAGGGCACGCAAACGATGCATTATCACCACTCATTTTATCCGGGTGGCCTGAAGGCAACGAACTGGAACAAGATGCTTGAGACGCGGTCGGACTTTCTGCTGAAGCGAGTTGTTCGCGGTATGCTGCCCAAAAACACATTGGGCAAGGAGCTCTTGAGCAATTTGCGTGTTTATCAGGGTCCAGAGCATCCTCATCAGGCTCAACAGCCTGTTGAGCTGAAAGTCAACTAGGGGAGGATGCCATGGCAACCACTCAGATTTGGGGAACAGGCAAGAGGAAGACGGCCGTCGCGCGAGTTCATCTCGTTCCTGGGACGGGAAAGATTATTATCAATGGCAAGCCTGCCGATGTGTACTTTCCAGTGCAGACAGTATCCATGAAGACCATGGCTGCATTCAATGTCATGGGAGGAACTCCCGCATTCGACGCCATTGTGAGTGTTGCGGGTGGAGGATTCAACGGTCAGGCTGAGGCAGTCCGTCATGGTATTGCCCGTGCGCTTGTCGAGCAGAACCCTGAAAACAAGCCAGTTCTGAAAAAGGCGAGACTTCTTACGCGCGATGCCCGTATCAAAGAGCGGAAGAAGTACGGTCTTCTTGGAGCTCGCAAGGCAACCCAGTACAGAAAGCGTTAGTACGGTTCATTCTTGTACGTACGGGGCAGCAGGCCATTTGCACCTGCTGCCTTTTTTGATACCCTGTAGATACGCTCAGGAGGTACCGAGAAGAAACTATGAAAATCCATGATACGTTGAGGCGCAAGACACTGGAGCTCGTTCCACGCGATCCAGGCAAGATTGCGATGTACGTTTGTGGAGTCACTCCCTACGCATCCGCTCATGTCGGGCACGCACGCACTGCTGTCGTCTATGATCTGCTCCGGCGGTATCTTCAGCACGCGGGCTACAAGGTCACCTACGTGAGCAACTACACGGACATCGATGACAAGATCATCCAACGGGCGCAGGTTGAGGGGATTGCACCTCTCGACCTCTCTAACCGTTACATTGGCGAGTACGTGGAGGATATGGCGGCGCTGAATGTGCTTCTCCCGGATGTAACACCAAGGGTCTCCGAAAGTATCCCCGACATCATCGACCTCATCAGTCGGATCGTGGCAAACGGTTACGGCTATGTCTCTTCCGATGGGGTCTATTTCAGTGTTCGCAAGTTTGGCCACTATGGAAGGCTCTCGGGACGATCTGTCGATGAACTGAGAAGCGGAGCGCGCATCGAGGTCAACGAAGCAAAGGATGATCCGCTGGATTTTGCTCTCTGGAAACTGGCGAAACCCGGTGAGATATCGTGGGAAAGTCCATGGGGAAGGGGTCGTCCAGGCTGGCATATTGAGTGTTCGGCCATGAGCCTCAGGTATCTTGGCGATGGGTTTGACATTCATGGCGGAGGAGAAGACCTCATTTTTCCACATCACGAGAACGAGATCGCGCAAAGCGAAGCTGCTTTTCCAGGAAAGGAATTCGTTCGCTACTGGATGCACTCCGGGATGGTGAACATGGGTGCCGAGAAGATGTCGAAATCTCTTGGCAACGTCATGACGGTACGAGAGCTGCTGAAGCAGTATCCCGGGCAGGTCATCCGGCTGTATCTTCTCCAGACGTCGTACGAGAAACCACTCAAATTCAGTCTTGGCGGCATGGGTCAGGCATTCTTGAGTTACGAACGCATGGCGGAGTTCGAGACGTTTCTTGAAGGGCTGGTGAATTCTTCCGGCGCGGGTGTTGAGGCGGAGTGGGACGTCTGCGGGCTTTTCATGAAAGAATTCGATGCTGCCCTCGCCGAAAATCTGAACACCTCGCGGGCGCTGGCTGCAATCTATGAGTTTATGACGCGTGTTCGCCGGATGATGGCTGAGGATCCTTCTGAACTGCTGAAGGCCTCATCTGCTCTGAAGACGTTTCGGTCGGCTCTCTGGGTGCTGGGTTTGGACCAGACGGGGGAGTATGTCAAGAACAAAATGGCTCTGCTGGCGAGCAGACGGTCCGACTTGGCCGTCATTGCTCAAGAGGTGGACGCAGTTTGGGATGATCAGGGTTCTGCCGTTGATCTCCTCAACGCCATTATCGCAAAGAGGAAGGGCGCTCGCGACGCAGGGCAGTATGCATTGGCAGACGACATCAGGGAGCGCCTCAGAGGTATTGGTATTGCTCTTGAGGACGGTGTAGATGGAGCGAGGTATCGAATCCATGGCTAATATTGAGAGAGCAAGACCCGAAGGCATGCTGGTCTACGGCAAAAACGCCGTGCTCGGAGCGCTGACTGCTGGGCATCCAATCGAGAAGATCATCTTTGAAGCTGGAACTGACAAGGACGACCGTATCCGCATGATCAAGGACGAGGCTTCACGACGGCGAGTGACCATGGAGTACAAGGTTGGATCGTGGTTTCAGAAGAGCCTTGGAGACGTTCCACACCAAGGCGTGGCCGCTCAATGTGACAAGGTGCGCCTGCTCGACATGAACGCCTTGATGGGCGCAATGCCCGCCGTCCCTGCCCAGCGCACTATCGTTCTGGTCGATCAGGTGACAGATCCGCACAATCTGGGCGCCATCGTTCGTGTTGCAGCCGCTGCTCGGGCAGGTGGGCTTGTTGTGACAAAGGACCGCACGAGCCCATTTTCGCCGGCAGCCGTCTCCGCATCTGCGGGGACGATCTTTGGCCTGCCGATTGCTGTGGTGGCGAATCTGGCCTACGCCATGGAAAGGCTCAAGAAAGAAGGGTATTGGCTGTACGGTCTGGACGTGGAAGGTGGTGTCGACTATCGGAAGGAGAAGTATGCCCATCCCTCTGCTTTTGTGGTCGGCAGTGAGGGCTCGGGGATGCGTGACCTCACGCGCAAGAATGTAGATTTCTTCGTCACGATTCCGATGAGGCCAGGCGTTGAGTCGTTGAACGTGTCGACCGCACTGGCTGTCGTGCTCTTCCGTGCCATCGACTTCTAGGAGTGACCGTTCGCCCGACAATGTGGAACGGCTGAGGCGCCGCTTTCTGGAGGGCGACGAAGCTGCATTCGAGGAGTTGCTCGGCGTCTATATGCCCCTGCTGAAATTTGTGGCCCACAAGTACTGTGCGGAGGGAAACGAGCACGATGACTGTCTAGCCGAAGCAGTACTGGGTTTTCTCCATGCCGTCCGAACCTACGATGTTCACCGTGGAAGCCTGGACAGCTATGTGGCATTGGTCGCTTCTCACCGGCTCATTGACATGGTTCGTCGGACGCACAGCTCCCGCGTCGAGCTGTCCGCTGACCTTGACAGAAAAGAGGGTGCATCCAGCGCGGATCCAGCAGAATCTGAACTGGCAGACATGGTGGCGCTTGCCAGTACACTGAGCGATGCGGAGCGAGCCTGCTTCGAGAAGCATCTTTCTGGCGAAAGCCTTGGGGCTATCGCGGACGAGCTGAAGATGACCAAGGCATCGGTCTCCAATGCGCTTGCGCGCGCAAGACGGAAACTGGGAAGAGCTCTGTCATAGGCCATTCCCGCTTCAAAGCTTGACAGAGGAGGCTTTGCACCTATACTTACTTCGATGCAGGCCGACGTAGCTCAGCTGGTAGAGCGGTTGATTTGTAATCAACTGGTCACCCGTTCAATTCGGGTCGTCGGCTCCAGTGTGGGTAGGTGGCCGAGTGGTTAATGGCGGCAGACTGTAAATCTGTTGGCAATGCCTACGGGGGTTCGAATCCCTCCCTGCCCACCATTGCACTGGCGGGAATAGCTCAGTGGTAGAGCCCCTGCCTTCCAAGCAGGTTGTCGCGGGTTCGAATCCCGTTTCCCGCTCCATTGTTTTGACTGGAGCACTGCCAATGCGAGTGAAAGAATCCCTCAACATGCCACTGTGTTTGATGGGAGTCGGACTCCCTGCATTGATCAGGCGAAAATCACTCGAGTGGCGATCACGTTCAAGACCTCCTGCGGAGCGTCTGGTGCTCCGATAGAGATTGACTTCTTGTGCTTTTCGAGTAGTATACATAGTGCTGTCTGTGTGCTCATGCACCGGGACAGCAAGGAATGCGGGGTGGAGCAGCCTGGTAGCTCGTTGGGCTCATAACCCAAAGGTCGACCGTTCAAATCGGTCCCCCGCGACCAAGCCCATGTAGCTCAGTTGGTAGAGCGTATCCTTGGTAAGGATAAGGTCACCAGTTCAATTCTGGTCGTGGGCTCCACTTTATTGTATATGTGAGAGCACATTTCACGGGAGGTTATAATGGCGAAAGAGAAGTTTGAGCGTAACAAGCCGCACGTCAACATCGGAACCATCGGTCACGTCGACCATGGCAAGACGACCTTGACGGCTGCGATCACGAAGTGTCTTGCGACCTTGGGCCATACGGCGGTCAAGCGGTACGACGAGATCGACAACGCACCGGAAGAGAAGGCCCGTGGCGTCACGATCAATGCCCACCATGCCGAGTATGAAACCGAGAAGCGTCATTATGCGCACATCGATTGCCCTGGGCACGCAGATTACATCAAGAACATGATCACCGGTGCCGCCCAGATGGATGGGGCCATTCTCGTTGTGGCTGCATCCGAGGGCCCCATGCCTCAGACGCGTGAACACCTCCTGCTTGCGCACCAGGTCAATGTCCCGAGGATCGTGGTCTTCCTCAACAAGGTAGACCAGGTAGATGATCCCGAACTGATCGACCTTGTCGAGATGGAAGTCCGCGATCTCCTGAAGAAGAATGACTTCGATGGAGATGCAACCCCCATCATCCGTGGTTCCGCCCTCAAGGCGATGGAGTATGAAGGGGACTGCTCCCGTGGCAAGAACGAGTGGACCGACAAGATCTGGGAACTCATGGATGCCGTCGATTCCTACATCCCGACCCCCGTCCGTCCAACCGACAAGCCCTTCCTGCTTGCCGTTGAAGACGTGTTCACCATCACAGGCCGTGGCACCGTTGCTACCGGTCGTATTGAGCGTGGCATCGTCAAGATGGGCGACAACGTTGAGATCGTCGGCCTCTCGGAAGAGACCCGCAAGACCGTTGTCACCGGCATCGAGATGTTCCACAAGCTGCTGGACGATGGCGAGGCAGGCGACAACGTTGGACTCCTGCTCCGTGGCGTCGAGCATGACGACGTGCGCCGTGGACAGGTCATTGTCAAGCCTGGTTCCATCACTCCGCACACAAAGTTCGAGGCACAGGTCTACATCCTGTCCCAGGCAGAAGGTGGCCGTCACAAGCCCTTCTTCCCTGGCTACAAGCCCCAGTTCTACTTCCGTACCACCGATGTGACCGGTTCCATCGCCCTTCCTGAAGGTCAGGAAATGGCCATGCCTGGTGACAATGTTGTGATGACCGTGACCCTCATGACGCACATTGCCATGGAGGAAGGCCTCCGCTTCGCCATCCGTGAGGGTGGGCGTACGGTTGGCGCCGGCGTCGTTACCAAGATTCTGGAGTAGTGGGCTGACATGAGAGACATCATTACGCTTGAATGCACTGTGTGCAAGAACCACAACTACACGAGCATCAAGAACAAAAAGAACGATCCAGACAAAGTGCATGTGAACAAGTACTGTCCGCATTGCAGAAAGCATACGGAACACAAGGAGACCAAGTAGCAGTTACAGGTCCCCAGGTAGGCCCGTAGTTCAACTGGTAGAGCATCGGTCTCCAAAACCGAGTGTTGGGGGTTCGAGCCCCTCCGGGCCTGCCACCTTCCCTTGAGGAGGAACGCGTGAATAATACGAAGACAGTCAAGCCTGTTGGTGTGCGCTTCAACAAGTGGATGCGGTCCATGTGGACCGAGATCAGACACAGGGTGACGTGGCCTCGACCTCGTGAACTCATGAAGTCGGGCACTACCATCCTCGTGTTTGTGATATTCTGGGCTTTGTTTATCGGGGCCTGGGACTACCTGTTTGCAGCCGCTCTGAAGTGGCTGATCCAGTAGGCCCGAATGACTGAACGCAACTGGTATCTTCTCCACACCTATTCGGGTGCTGAGGAGAAAGCCAGAAACAATCTGGAACAGAAGATTAAGACGCTGGCGCTGAGTGACCGCGTCTTTTCGGTGGTTCTCCCCGTCGATAACAAGGTGATTATCAAGAACGGGGAGCGCAAGGTCAAGCAGGAGAAGGTTTATCCCGGATACCTCGTCGTCGAGATGATCATGGATGATGAGACGTGGAATGTGGTTACGCACACTCCCGGCATTCTTGGATTTGTCGGCAACTATGGCAAACCTATACCTCTTTCGGACGAAGAGGTCGAACGCATTATCAAGGACAGAGTGTCAGAGGAAGAGGCCGTTGCAAGACTGCACTTTGAGGTAGGAGATACCGTCCAGATTATTGGTGGCCCATTTGATGGGATGCAGGGTAAAGTTGAGAGTATCTCGGCAGAGAAGGAAAAGGCGCGCATCAAGTTGATCATGTTTGGGCGCGAAATGCCTGTTGAGATTGATTTCGGCTTTATCAAGAAGATCTGAGAGATTTGAATTCAGGGGGTAGTATCCGCTATGGCGAAGAAGATTGTAGGGTACGCGCGCGTACAGATTGAGGGAGGAAAGGCGACGCCAGCTCCGCCAGTTGGGCCTGCACTTGGCCAGAAGGGCGTCAACATCATGGAGTTCTGCAAGCAGTTCAATGAGCGGACCAAGGACAAGGTTGGACTGGTCATTCCTGCTGTCATTACAGTTTTTGAGGATAAGTCATTTACCTTCATTACGAAGACGCCGCCTGCTTCGTCTCTCATCAAGAGAGCGATCAAGATTGAATCAGGGTCTGGCGAGCCCAACAAGAAGAAGGTGGGCCGTATCACAAGGTTGCAGCTTGCCGAGATCGCCAAGATCAAGATGGAGGATCTGAACACTGCTGACCTCGATGAGGCCATCAAGATCATTGCCGGCTCTGCGAAGAGTATGGGAGTGACAGTCGTTGAGTAACGGCTGGACAGAACACGTGGGAGGAGTTTCTCCACGTAACCACGGAGGTAATGCATGAGCAAGAAGGGAAAGAAGTACCAGGAAGTAGCGAAGCTGATCGATCAGGCGAAGGTCTACTCGCTTGACGAGGTTGTCGAGCTCCTCCCGAAGTTGAGGACAGCGAAGTTCGACGAGACCATTGAAGTGTGCATGAAACTCAACGTCGATCCGAAGCAGGCTGATCAGAACGTGCGCGGCGTTGTCACGCTGCCAGCAGGAACCGGGAAGACCGTAAGAGTTGCGGTTTTTACCAAGGGTGACAAGACTGCAGAAGCTCAGGAAGCGGGTGCCGACGTTGTGGGTGGTGAAGAGCTGGTCGAGAAGATCAAAGGCGGATGGCTGGACTTTGATGTGGCGATCGCGACTCCGGACATGATGGCGACGCTGGGAAAGGTTGCCCGTATTCTGGGTCCTCGTGGATTGATGCCAAACCCGAAGGCGGGAACCGTGACGCTGGAGATTGGCAAGGCCGTCCGTGAGTTCAAGGCTGGCAAGATTGAATTCCGTGTCGACAAGGTGGGCACGATGCATTGTCCGATCGGCAAGGCCAGCTTCGCTCCTGCTGCCATCAAAGAGAACTTCATGTCCCTCTTTGAGGCCATTCAGAGAGCGCGGCCGTCGTCTGTCAAGGGAACGTATATGGGTAAGACGTATCTGTCGCTGACGATGAGTCCTGCGGTGCGTGTGGACATCAGCAAACTTTAGACTATACTGTTATTGTTAGCCTGAGACAGCGAGCGGGGTTCACCCCTCAATCTTGCCCGCCGAGGCGGTTTGCGCTTATTGATCATGTGCAATTCGGCTCTCTGTCTCTGGCAGAGAGCTTTTTTCATACAAAGAGGAGGTGAACCATGTTAACCAAGGACGAGAAGAAACAGCTGGTCGACAACCTTGTCAAGCAGTTGAAGGAGTCAGAGTCCATCGTGTTCGTTGGCTATGAGGGACTGAAGGCCTCGTTTGTTGCGAATGAGCGCAAGAAGCTGACGAGCCAGGGCATCGAGTACATCGTTGTCAAGAATACGCTGCTCGAGCGTGCCACCAAGGAAATCGGTCTTGCTTTGCCGGAGTCTCTGTTCACGCAGATGACAGCAGTGGGCTTGGGCAAGACAGATCCATCCATTCTTGCGAAAGCGCTGTACAAGAAACCTACCAACAAACCGGGCGAACAGCGTTTCGTTATCAAGGGAGCCATTGTCGATGGCAGCTTCTTTGATGAGCCGATGGTCGAGCGTCTTGCGCTCCTGCCAACCAGGGATGAGCTCATTGCGCAGGTGTGCCGCGGTATGAATGGTCCGGTCACCGGGCTGGCCATGGCACTGAAGCAGACTGTCAGCAGTATTGTGTATGCACTTGACAAAGTGCGCGAACAGAAGACCGAAGTTGCTACTCAAGCTTAATACAAACCACCAGGAGGAATGACATGACAAAAGAAGAGATCCTTTCCGCTATTGAGAGCATGACCGTGCTGGACCTTGCTGACCTCGTCAAGATGATTGAGGAGAAGTTTGGCGTTTCTGCCGCCGCCCCTGTGGCAACGGTCGCCGCCGCCCCTGTGGCAGCCGCTGAAGCCAAGACTGAGTTTGACGTCATTTTGAAGACGGTGGGCGAGAAGAAGATTGAGGTTATCAAAGTGGTTCGCGAGATCACTGGTCTCGGCCTGAAAGAGTCCAAGGATGTTGTTGATGGCGCCCCGAAGCCTGTCAAGGAGCACATTCCAGAGAAAGAAGCCAATGAGATCAAGGCCAAACTCGAGGCTGCCGGCGCTACTGTGGAGATCAAGTAGCTTCTAGCCTATCTTGGCAACAAACGTTTGCTGTACGTTTTGTCGTGTTTGAAGGATGAGGGCAGCTGCTTCTGCAGCTGCCCTCTCTGCATATATACCGAAGATTGCGCTTCCTGAGCCGCTGAGGCCGCTCAGGAGAGCTCCACTCGCCAACAGGACCCGGCGGATTTCCAAAAAAACAGGACGGTCGCCTCCAAGAACTGCTTCGAATGAGTTCAAACGCTGACTTTCATGGGCTGGAAGAACCGAGAGTGTCTGGAGCGCGGCAATCGCCGAGTCGAGGCTGACGGTTGGATCGGTGGCCGGGGTCCCCTGCAGGGCCATGGCCTCGTCAAGGGCCGCGTATGCTGCCCGCGTGCTGGTCCGGAAGGCCGGAAGAGCAAGACAGCACCACAAGGGAGGAAGGGCTGGAATCGGCACCACGATCTGCCCGGTCCCTTGCACTATAGAGCACTTGTGTTGGATGAAAAATGGCACATCGGAGCCCAACCTGCCGGCGACTGCGAGGAGCTGGGCTTCATCCAGGGGGCGTTCGTACAACTGGTTGAGCGCGAGGAGCATTGAGGCTGCGTCGCCACTGCCAGCGCCCAGGCCTGTGCGCTCAGGAATATTCTTCTGGAGATGCGCCGCAATGGTCCACTGCAAGCGTCGAGCGTCATGGGAAAGCGTGTTCATGAATGCCTGCCATGCAGCTTCGACACTGTTGTTGACGAGCAGGTCCATCCTGTTTGAGGAGAGACGGAACGCGGGCTCGTCCGAGGGTGTCGCCTGTATGATCAGATCGTCTCCATAAACCAGAGGCAGGAACAGCGATTCGATTTCATGCAGCGGCTCGTCGTGGCGTCTGGGCAGGACGTGAAGCCAAGCGTTGACCTTGGCTCTCGTTCGCAGAAGCAACCGTTGTGGTTCTCGGCGTCCAATCCAACTATTCATGCGTTCAGTATAGCGGTGAATCCTTCGGAGCGTACCATTCGCATCAGAGAGACAGGTGCAATGTCAATTGGGGGAGAGGTTCTGTATGGACGTGCCTTGCGAACCTGATCGGCGAACATCGAAGAGATGAATACTGGGTTGACAGCGAATTGTCAAATGGTATCATTATTAAAGCAAGTTGTTGAAGATTGGTCGATGTCCGGGCAAGCTGGTCCCGGAACGAGTCACGGGTTGCCAGAGGGTAGGCGGCATCGAAGCTGTGGTCGATATGGAGTACTGCCGTCAATTTCTGACGGAGATCTCGAGACGTGGAGGTGAACGTATGCCCGGTTGGTTCTGGTGGATTGTCATCGGTATTGCTGCAGGATGGATTGCAGGGCAGGTTATGAAAGGCAGTGGCTACGGTTTGCTATGGGATTTGATTATCGGTGCCCTAGGGGGATTGATCGGTGGTTGGGTGTTCGGGCTGCTGGGAATCAAGACCAGCGGACTGTTGGGGGCTTTGATCACAGCAGTGATCGGTGCTGTATTACTGATCGTGGTAGTACGAGCCCTGCGAGGTGGAAGAAGGCGATAGGCCTCTGAAAAAACATCTGGATCAGGAATTCTGTTGGGGATGGAGGAGAATGAGTGCATTATCGTAGATCGCAGTGCATCCTAACCAAGAGTCGCGTGCGTCTTGGAGTACGTTTAGATTAACAGAGGAGGCTGAATATGCCGGAGTTTGGATCACCTTTTTCAGGTTTGGCACATGAGCGTAAGTTGACGCATGAAGAACTCATTCGCGAAATTCGCTTCATGGTGGCTGCCGAATACGAGGCGGTGCAATTGTACACGCAGCTTGCCGAGTCGACTGACAACAAGTTGGCTATCGAAGTACTGAAGGACATTGCCGGTGAGGAGCTCGTACATGCCGGAGAGTTCCTTCGGTTGCTCCACCAGCTTGCGCCTGATGAGGAGAAGTTCTACGCGGAGGGCGCCAAGGAAGTGGAGGACGAAATCAGAAAGCAGGGTTTGTAGACTGCTTTTTGCAGCGTGCCAGACGGCACGACGAAGAACTGAACACGAGAGCCCGGCATACACAGCCGGGCTCCACCAGTTTCCGCTCTGTTAGGAGCAGGCTGTCTAGTTGGCCTTCCAGTTCACAGTGAAGCTGCCGCCATTGGTACTGAGTACGCTCGTCGTGGCTTTGGTCACGCTAGTGCTCGAGACCATGTGATGCGGGCCCCGATTCGCAAAAGCGCTGATAGGCTGCGATTCGCCCGAAAGCGAGTCCTTGGTTCTTCGTAAGGAGCACTCCTTGCTTGCTGCGAGCCCGTGAGAGCATGAGGCGACGCTTGGCGAAAAAGGAATTGGCGGACGAGTACCGAAAGAAAAAAGCCGGCAGGGGCCCAGACAACCTGAGCGCGTCCGACCGACTAGAAGAATGGCTCCCCGAGTAGGATTCGAACCTACAACCCCCGGATTAACAGTCCAGTGCTACCACCGTTGAGCTATCGGGGAATACCATGCATTATTGTACTATCGAAGGCTCTCTTGTCAAGATAGGACTCACTAAGGGTTCCTAGGACGAGGAGCGTCTTCTGTTCGAGGAGGTGCGGTGCCGGATCACATTGCCGTCGTTGTGCATATCCTCCTCGTTCATGCCGTTCTCCTTGGCGATGATCTCCTTGAGCTTGCGCTTGGCTTTAGCCTCGATCTGGCGGATGCGCTCACGGGTGACTTGGAACATGGTTCCAACCTCTTCCAGAGTATGCTCGTATTCACCTTGAAGGCCTTCTCTGTAAATCAGGATCTTTTTCTCTCGCTCGGGCAGCGTCTCGAGAATGCGTTCGAGCTGTTCTTTATAGTATTTGTTGAACGTTTCTTTCTCGGGCGACGGGCTCTTTTCATCCTCGATGAAGTTCTCCAGCCGACTCTCTTCCTCATCTCCTACTGTGTTTTCGAGCGAAAGCGGCTGCTGGCCGAGGCGCAGGTACCGGACGATCTTCTTTACGGGGATGCCCATGGCCGTGGCTAGTTCTTCCTTGGTCGGTTCGCGCCCGTGCTCCTGCAGGAAGGATTTCTTGATCTTGTCGATCTTGTTCAGGTTTTCGACCATGTGAACCGGAACCCTGATCAGGCGGGATTGGTCAGCGAGCGCTCGGGTCATCGACTGACGGATCCACCAGGTGGCGTACGTGGAGAAGCGGAACCCGCGCTTGTAGTCGAATTTCTCGACCGCTCGAATCAGGCCCAGGTTGCCTTCCTCAACCAGGTCAAGGAAGGACAGGCCTCGTCCCGTGTATTTTTTTGCGATGCTCACAACAAGCCGGAGGTTGGCTTCGATCAATTGACGCCTTGCCTCGGTGTCGCCAGCCATGACGCTCTTTCCCAGAGATTTCTCCTGATCGGGGGTGAGCAGTGGCACTCGGCCAATGTCGCTCAGATACGACTGAATTGGATTCTGCTCCTCCTGTGTCGTAACACGGATAATAGAGGGGAGTGACGGAGCCACTGTGGCTTTCTTGGTGGTAGATTTGATGTAACGCGGCGTTCCGAAGACGATTCCCTCGAAGTCCATGCGGTCATAGAACGTGTCCAGGTCGTCGATGGGAATGTCGTATTTTTCGAGCGCGTCCATGACTGCGTCATAATCGAGAATGCCCAGCTGACGGGCTGTTTGCAGGAGCTTCTGCAATTCGCGCTTCTTTGGAAGTGGTGGACCGGGAGCAGGCTCTTCGTGCAGGATCCCCTGCTCTTCGTCAGCCTCCAGGTCCGAATCCAGTGCTTCGTCATCGACATCGTTTTCTTTCTTCCTCGTGCCTTTTGCACCGGCGGGAGCTTTCGCGCGGGCGTGTTTTTCGGGCGATTGTTCGGCCGCGGCAGTGACCTCCTTCTCGGGCGATTTGGCACGAGCCTTTCGGAGATTCTTCTGGGGAACTGCCTCTGACGGAGGCACCGTCTTTTCGGGCGGGGCCTGTTCCTTGGCTGCAGGCTGGACCTCTCGTGTCACCTTCTTATGTGTGGTTCTCTTCTCTACCATTGTCCGCTCCTTTCGCGATTCATGTCGCATTTCCTCCGGGTATTACTGCTGATTGCACTCTGAGCAGTCCAGAAATCGTGTCTTTCAGTCCCTGAAAAGTCAACTTGTGGTCTTCGAGGCTCCAGCGGCCAACGAGCGCTGCAGCGTCCGGACTCAGCTCTGCAACAAGTGCCGGTACAACCATCGATCCGGTTGAGGTCTCACGACGTAAAACACTGACAATCTCCGACAGGACTTCATCTTCAAAGGTCAGCTGCTCCAGGAGTGGAAGTACCTCCGAAAGCCGATCCAGGTTATGAACCAGACCATGAGCGACATCTCTTTCAAGGATCGAGCGATTGCTTTGCAGCGAGGCGCCTGTGGGAATCCTGGAATGTCCGAGGTTTTTTCGGGGGATTCTCCATGGGTCGACTGCACTGGGCTGGTCAACGCGCGCACGTCCCTTGCGATACATGCCAAGCACCTCGTCTTCGCGAACACCCACCCGCCGCGCAATCTGGGTAAGCAACTGTGTCCTGAGCAGGGAGTCCTGCATGTCGTCAACAGACTCCATCATCTCCTGCACGAAACTCCTGCGGCCAGTCACAGAGTTCATGTCTTTGCCTCGCGTGGCAGCTTCAATCAGGAAATCGCCCACGGAAATTGCCTGATCCAGAGCGGCCTGATAGAGTTCTTTCCCTCCCGCCTCATGTAGCAGTTCGTCAGGATCCTTGGCCCCTGCCACTCTCACGACAGCTACGTCCAACCCCGTTCGATCGGAGGTCGAGAGAGCAAGGCGGGCAGCTCTCTGTCCAGCTTCATCGCTGTCAAAGTTCAGCAGGACGCGTGAAGCGCTTCGCTTGAGAAGGGTTGCTTGTTCCTCAGTAAACGCGGTTCCCAGCGATGCTACTGTCTGAGGAAAGCCAGCAGCATGGAGAGCAATCGCATCCATGTATCCTTCAACAACAATGGCCATGCCTTCCTTTCGGATCGCCGGCTCGGCAAGTGGAAGCGCATAAAGCGTCTTTCTCTTTGAGAAGAGCGGGGTCTCGGGGCTGTTGGTATACTTGGGCATGGTTCCGTCGATGGACCTGCCCCCGAAGGCAATGATGTTTCCGATGCTGTCCCAGATGGGGAATATCAGGCGGTGCGCAAAGGGCGAAAAGACATGTCCCTCACGCTGCTGAACAATCCCCGCCCGCGCAAGCGCGTTTGCGTCGACTCCATGGTCAGCGCACCACGCAACAAGAGCTTCGACATTGCGGGGGCAGTATCCAAGAGAGAAACGCTGGACAATGTCGGGGCTCAACTGCCGTCGTTGCACATACGCACGGCACACGTCAGCCTGGCTGCCTTGCAGGAAAGTGGAAAAGGCCTCGGCAGCTATCTTGAGCGCTTGGAGAAGCTCCTGGCGTTCCCGCGAAGCAGTGGTGGACATGTGCCATGGAGGCAGTTCGACATCGAATTCCTTGGAGACAATCTCGATTGCCTCAGGCAGGGACACGTTGTGTATCTTTCGAATGAATGTCAGCATGTCCCCGGTCGCTTTGCAGCCGAAGCAATAGAACATGTTCTTGTCGGGACTTACGGTGAACGACGGGGTCTTCTCATGATGAAAGGGGCAAAGCCCGACGTAGTTGCGTCCCTGCTTGCGCAGTTTCACGTAGTGCCCAATAACGTCGACAATGCCGATCTTGGAGCTTACTTCGGCAATATAGTCTTTGTATTCCATGTCCGACTTCTCACCATCTAGGTATACGAAAGAGGAGGCTGGAATCGTTCCAGTCCTCCTCACACTGATCACACAGTCAGAGAAGCTTCGCTAGACGTAGATGCGGGGAATCACCAGCTCAGTGGCAACATTCAGGGCCATGCGATCGGTCATCGAAGCAATGTAGTCGGTGACAACGCGCGCCGTTGTAAGGGTATCTCCGTGCAACACGGATACCGGATCGCTCGCTTCCCACGTCATGGGATGCTCCCTCAGGTAAGCTTCCATCTGGAACGTATTCGTCATGCAGTAGTCAAAGATACGCGACAGGAGATCGCGGGCCTTGCCTTCCTCGCGCTTGGGTTCGGAGTGCATATAGACGCGATCCTTGAGGAACAGCATCAACTCGTCCATTGCACCCTGGATAGCAGGGCTCATCACGATGCTGTCTGCCGGCGAACTGGAACGAACGATGTCGAGGACCATGGTGTCCAGGCGCTGAGAATAGAAGATTCCCAGTGTCCGCGTGACATTTTCCGGAACATCACCTGCATCGACAATGCCGGCATGTATGGCGTCGTCCAGGTCATGATTCACATAGGCAACGCGGTCG
Organism: Candidatus Cryosericum sp.; assembly: GCA_049699855.1. Taxonomy (GTDB): domain Bacteria; phylum Caldisericota; class Caldisericia; order Cryosericales; family Cryosericaceae; genus Cryosericum. The sequence continues at coordinate 73,505 of JBNAWM010000001.1, read as the reverse complement.
CAGAGACGAACGATCTGTCCTTCGAGCGTTTGGGGGCTTTGCATGTCGCCAAGCTTGCTGAGCTCTTCGAGGCCTTTGCTGTGCGAAGCAATGCCGTTGCGTGTTTCATAGGTCAGGTTGAGCCCGAACAGAACGTCACCATGTCCACGCTCGCGGCGTTCCAGACTGTCGACCACACGGAGGCTCTGCAATGCGTGCTCAAAACCGAGGCCAGGATCGACCTCCTTCAGCTTTGCGTTCAGAACAGCTTCGCCAGTGTGCCCAAAGGGTGCATGGCCAAGGTCGTGTCCCAGCGCGATGGCTTCGACAAGGTCCTCGTTGAGCCCAAGGGCATCGGCCACCGAACGGGACAACTGAGCGACTTCAAGCGTGTGCGTGAGCCGCGTGCGAATCTCATCGCCCTTGGGTGCCATGAACACTTGAGTCTTGTACTGAAGCCTGCGAAATGCACGCGAGTGAATGATGCGATCCCGGTCCTTTTGGAACGGCGATCGAAGACCATCGTCGGCTTCAGGAACCAGCCGGCCCTTGCTGGCAATGCCGAAGGCTGCTCCGCGCGAGAGCAGCCTTCCTTCCCTATCCCTGTAGTTCGTGATAGGTAGCATGTATGTGGATGCGGCTTAGCTGTGGGCGGCTGGTTTGTTCTTGATGACAGCCTGGGCAGCCGCAAGGCGCGCAATCGGAACGCGCGGGGCCGAGCACGAGACGTAATCGAGTCCAGACAGGTGACAGAATTCAATGGAGTCTGGATCGCCGCCATGCTCACCACAGATTCCGATCTCGATCTTTGGGTTCGTCTGCCGTCCAAGGACCACGCCAATGCGAAGGAGTTTGCCAACACCCTTCTGGTCAATGCTCTGGAATGGATCGACATTCAAAATCTTCTCTTCGAGGTAGTGGGGCAGGAACGTCCCGGCTGCATCGTCGCGGCTGTAGGCGAACGTCGTCTGGGTGAGATCGTTGGTCCCGAAGCTGAAGAACTCGGCATACTCGGCAATCTCATCAGCAGTGAGGCAGGCACGAGGCACCTCGACCATGGTTCCGATCTTGACGCTTACATTGACACCTTCGCGCTGGAATACCTTGTCCAGCTGTTCCTGAACAAGGGGCTTAAGTGCTTTGATCTCGTTGACGTGTCCAACCAGCGGCAACATGATTTCGGGCATGGGGTGCAATCCACGTTTCACCAGCGTAGCAGTTGCCTCGGCAATAGCCCGTACCTGCAACTGGTAAATGTCTGGATAGACGATGCCGACGCGGCAGCCGCGGAACCCGATCATGGGGTTGAATTCCTTCAGCTCATTGTACCGTTTAATGACTTTTCGCAGGTACGCAATGCGAGCTTCATCGTGTGCAGCTTCTGCTTCGGTCATCTCTTCGTTCAGACGATCGATCTGCGGAAGGAACTCGTGGAGTGGCGGATCCAGCAGACGAATGATGACAGGATAACCATCCATCGCCTCAAGGATCTGTTCAAAGTCACCGCGCTGCATTGGGAGCAGTTTCTCGAGTGCCGGTGTGCGCTCTTCCAGCGAATCCGCGATGACCATTGCCTGCATGAGCGGAAGGCGGTCGGGATCGTTGAACATCCGCTCTGTGCGGCAGAGGCCGATTCCTTCGGCACCAAATGCACGTGCCTTGCGAGCGTTCGTAGGAGTATCGGCATTAGCGCGGACTCCCAGACGGCGAATTTCATCGGCATAGCCAAGCAGAGTGGTCAGTTCTGGCGTCTGCTCAGCATCCATCATTGGCGCCTGGCCGAGGATGACTTCTCCCGTTGTGCCGTTTACCGTGATCACATCGCCCTCCGAGACGGTGACCCCGTTGGTAGTGAAACTCTTGTCGCTGGCGTTAAGCTTGATCTGGTCAGCTCCGACAACGCAGGGTTTGCCAAGACCGCGAGCGACAAGTGCCGCATGCGCAGATGCGCCGCCGCGGGTTGTCAGCGTCGCTTGAGCCTTGGAGATGCCATCAATGTCTTCCGGTGAGGTGTCCTGGCGCACAAGAACAACCTTCTCGCCGGCCTCGCCAAGTTCGGCAGCCTTCTTGGACTCGAAAATGACCTTTCCATAACCAGCACCCGGTGAAGCGGGGATTGCCTTGGCGATGACCTGAACGGTGGCCTTTGGATCCACTTGCGGATGCAGGAGCGTATCGAGCTGGGATGGTGTTACACGCATGACTGCTTCCTCTTTTGTGAGGAGACCTTCAGCGACCATATCGACTGCCACCTTGACGGCCGCAACAGGGCTTCTCTTGGCGTTGCGCGTCTGCAGCATGAACAGCTTGCCCCGTTCCACCGTGAACTCCATGTCCTGCATATCGCGGTAATGCTTTTCAAGGAGAAGCGAGACCTCTACAAGCCGCTTGTAGGTTTCCGGCATCTCGGTTTCCATCTCGTTGATATTCTTTGGCGTGCGGATTCCGGCAACGACGTCTTCACCCTGTGCATTGACGAGGTATTCACCGGAGAACTGCTTTGCCCCCGTGGAATTGTCACGCGTGAAGCATACGCCTGTCGCAGAGTCGTTGCCCATGTTTCCAAAGACCATGGACTGCACCGTGACGGCGGTACCGATCAGATTGTTGATTTTCTCTATTTTGCGATAGGTGATGGCTCGTTCGGTGTTCCATGAACGGAAGACTGCGCCTACTGCTCCAAGAAGCTGTTCCATGGGGTCCTGGGGGAACGGCTTGCCCGTTTTTTCCTGGACCAGCGCAAAGTACTTCTGGACAAGGGCCTTCAGGCTGTCGACCGACAAGTCGGTGTCGAGAGTCACTCCCTGGAGCTGTTTCTGCTCGGCAAGGATCTTTTCGAAGTCGTCGTGGACGATTCCGAGCACAACATTGCCATACATCTGGGTGAACCGCCGATAGGAGTCCCAGGCGAACCGGACATTGTCCGTCAGCGCCGCGAGACCCTCAACCGTCTCGATGTTCAGACCAAGATTGAGGATGGTGTCCATCATTCCTGGCATGGATACCGCAGCTCCCGATCGGACGGAGACAAGCAACGGGTTGGCGGCGGAGCCGAACTTCTTTCCCAGTTTTCCTTCAAGCCTGGCAAGGTGCTCTCTGATTTCAGCTTTCAACGATTCAGGAACTTCTCCAGCCTTGAGGTACTCGGGGCACATTTCCGTTGAGATTGTGAAACCGGGGGGGACTGGGAGTCCGATTTTCGTCATTTCGGCAAGGCCTGCGCCTTTTCCTCCGAGAATTTCCCTCATCTCCTTGCTGCCTTCTTCAAAATCGTAGACAAACTTACGCTGATCCATGGTTCCTCCTGTCAAGCTTAAGTTAGCTTGGAATAGTCGCAAACACGCCCAAGTATATACTTCAGATGGCACAAAAGCAATAATCGCGCACTTCTCACATTTTCATCAATGGCCATGACCAGAATCCTGTCGAAGAAGACCGTGATTGGCCCTGAGAGTTCTTCACAAGCATTGACAGCCTTCGAGTACTGGCGAGACGCCAACAACTGCTCGACGCGCGGAAGTGCTTCTTCAGCAGCACGCCTCAGTTGAATCTCCTCCGGTTCGGTCAGGAGCAGGTCGGCAGGCAGGCTCGGCACTTCCGCAAGCCCCTTGGTGATATTCTGTATGCGACGGTGGCTGTCGGCAAGAGCAAGAAGTGATGGGCTTCCGCCTTCTTCCTGCAATGCGCGCATCCGGTCAAGCACCGACCCCAGGTCTTTCAGTGGGAGGTTCTCAAATGGAGCGTATTCGTTTGCAAGACGCTTTTCTTTGAAGTACTGCAGGATGCGACTCTTGAGGTAGTCACGAACGCGCTCCTGCAGCTGCTCCGCATGAGCAAGGGTCCCAGATGCCAAATATGCGGCGACAGACTTATCGAGAAGGACCTCGAGGTCGATCGTATCGCCCGACTCGATGACCGTACGGACGATGCCATTCCCTGCGCGGCGCAGACCATATGGGTCTTCAGATCCAGAAGGATTGAAACCCGTGCCCAGAATTCCGGTGATGGTATCAACCTTGTCGATCATGCCGAGCAAGCGACCAATCTTGGTCTGAGCGATGTTCTCCGACGGAGAACGCGGTATGTACTGCTCTCGAACAGCCTGTGAAAGCTCTGCTGGAGCTCCTGTTCGTTCCAGATAGACGCTGCCGATTTCGCCCTGCAGCGACGTGTACTCTTTCACCATGTTGGTGGCGAGGTCCGCTTTGGACAGATGCGCGGCGAGAGCCAGCATCCTGCTTTCTTCCGGCGTCACTGAGGCATAGTCCTGAGCAGCGGAGGCGAGCTGTTCCAGACGCGCTGTCTTCTGCGCCATCGTGCCCAGCGCATCCATGAAAATAAGAGAGTCCAGTTGATCGACATACGTTTCCAGCGGCTTACGCGTGTCTTCACTTATGAAGAATGCGGCATCCATGAGACGAGCTCTGGCGACGTTCTCATTGCCATGGCGCACGGTCTCGATAAAGTCGGTCAAACCATTGCGCACGCTGAGGAAATATGGCAGGACACGACCACTTCCGTCATAGACAAGAAACGAGTGCATCTGTTGACTCAGCACAGAGCGGACAACGCTTTCAGGAAGCTCTACTGCTATGTCTGGAAGACTGCCGAGAAAGACCGAGGGATACTCGACGAGGTTCACGACCTCACCCAGCAGGTCACCGAAATTGCTGCCCAGGTTGGCTTCGAGAGGTTTCAGGATCTTCTCTGCCTGTTTTTCTATGAGTCTGTGGCGTTCAGAGGGGTCAACGATGACAAATGCCTCGCGCAGTTTCCTCATATAGTCGTCAGGAGAGGACACGACAAGTGGCTTGGGTTTTCCAACGCGAAGCCCAAATGTCGTGTTGGAGCCATCGACATCTGCTATGTGCCAGTGAAGCGTCTCGCCTCCGAACAAGGCCGTCAGGCCGCGAATCGGACGGGCAAATTGGAATCCGGACTCTTCCCACCGCATCATCTTTGGAAAGGTGATCTCGCGAGGCAGGTGTGAAAGAAACGATTCAACCAATTCACTTGCTTTCTGGCCAGGCATTTTCTTGGTTGCATACACGTACGATTTCCCCTGTTGATCTTCAACGTGCACGTCAGCGGGATCGACGCCCTGTCCTTTGCAGAAACCGATCAGAGCGGGGGTTGGATTCCCTTGTGCATCATAGCTTATGGAGGCGGCAGGCCCCTTGATATTCATCGTCCGGCTTTCCGTTTCTTCGGCGACATCTTCGACAAGCACGACAAGCCGGCGAGGAGTCGAGAAGCTGCGAACGTTTCCATGGTGAATGGAAAGTGCGTCAAGGTGTGAGCTGACCCGTTCCGCCATGAGAGCTTGGGCATCGGTGATGAAGCGTGCAGGCAGTTCTTCCGTAAGGATCTCGATCAGTAAATCAGCCATTGTTCTCATTCTCCAGATAGAGATTTGCGCAGCCATAGGCGAGCTTGCGGACGCGAGCCAGATACGCCATCCGCTGGGAAACGCCGACCGTGCCCCGCGCATCCAGGATGTTGAAGGTATGAGAACACTTCAACAGGTATTCGTATGCGGGGGTGATGAGCTTTGCGTCGATCATGCGCTGTGATTCCCTTTCGCAGAGTTCAAACATCGTTACCAATGCCTCGACGTCTGCCTGTTCAAACGAATAGACGCTGTTTTCCCTCTCGACCTGTTGCCTAAGGTCGCCATAGGTCATGCCCTGGTGCCATTCGAGGTCATAGACGTTTGTCTTCTGCTGAACAAACATGGCAAGCCGTTCGAGACCGTAGGTGATCTCTACGGCTACGACCGGGACTTCAAGTCCGCCTGCCTGCTGGAAGTAGGTGAACTGCGTGACTTCCATGCCATCAAGCCAAACTTCCCATCCGACGCCGGCAGCACCGAGCACAGGCGTCTCCCAGTTGTCCTCGACAAAGCGAATGTCGTGCTCGGCGGGCTTCAATCCCAAAAGGTACAGACTGCGCAGGTACGTATCCTGGATATCCTTTGTTGGGGGTTTGACGATGACCTGCAACTGATGGTGCATGTACAGCCGGTTCGGGTTTTCGCCATAGCGGCCGTCTGCGGGCCGTCGCGAAGGTTGGACATACACGACATTCCAAGGCTTGCGGCCCAACACTCGGAGAAATGTGTACGGACTGAGTGTTCCGGCGCCCACTTCCTGGTCGTAGGGAAACAGACGCGTGCATCCCTCATCCGCCCAGAACTGCTCCAACTTGGCAACCATTTGTTCAAAATTCATACTGTGACTCCTCACGATTTTAGGTGATAGTACTGCCAAACAGTGTAGCGGTATTTCGAGCGAAAGCTTCAAAGGACTGCTCTTTGGCCAGTTTTGCCGCGGCAGACCGGAGCAGTCGAAGAGACAGCGCGATGCCGATGAGGACATGGTGCTCATCCAGAGAGCCCTGCCTCAACTGAAGAAAGCCGGTAAGTTCAGAGGAGAGGAGAATGTCAGGTTCGGACGAGGCGCAGTGCGCACAATGGAAGGCGTTGTCCTGCGGCGAGAAGAAGACTGCGTCACCAAGGGCTTCCCCACAGCGTTCACAGCGTGGAGAGGCGAGCCCGAACCCGAGTTCGTCGAGGATATCCAGCGTGAACTCCAGGAACACTCTATCTTCATCTTCGGTCGCTTTGGCCATGTTCAGGTGTGAAAGAGCGGTAACGTATGAAGCAAACAGCTCCGGTTCTTCTGACAGTGGTTCCACAAAGCAGGAGACCAGCTGATTCATGGCCATTCCCCGAAGCGATTTTGACAGGGATGAGAGAATCCCCGTATAGACCGCTCGTTCCTCGGAGCTGACGACAGTAAAAAAGTGTGAACGCTCATAGAGCCGGAGATACAGCAGAGAGAACGGCTCAAATGATGTTGACCACTTTGTCCCAGCAACTGCGGATCCTCGTGCGACAGCGCTGACCTTGCCCAGTTCCCTGGAAAAGAGCACCAGCCGCTTGTCCTTTTCGCCCTGTCTGGACGTATTTAGAATCGAGGCCAGTGTCCAATGATACGCCATCGACTGCTATTCTTGTGCCTCTGCGAGAATGGCGGCCGATGAGGACACGCCCAGGCGGGAGGCTCCAGCATTGAGCATGGCAACGGCAGTACGAAGGTCGCGAATCCCGCCTGCTGCCTTGACTCCGATCATGGGGCCCACAACCTCGCGCATCAGGCGCACGTCATCTTCACTGGCACCCGATTTGCTGAAACCAGTGCTGGTCTTGACATAGCCCGCTCCCGCAGAGACAGCAATGGCACAGGCTATTCTCTTTTCTTCATCAGACAGCAAGCAGGCTTCGATAATAACCTTCACAAGAGCGTCTCCCGCGGCGTCAACCACGGCTTTGATGTCACTTGCGACAGCACGGTAGCTCTTCTCTTTGAGCCATCCAATGTGGATTACGGTGTCGATTTCTGAAGCTCCTTGTCTGACTGCCAGTTCGGTTTCGCGAGCCTTGGCTGACTGTGTGCATGCTCCAAGAGGAAATCCGACGACCGACGCGATGTGAACGCCAGATCCGCTCAGACATGCCGATGCAGTCTCCACCATCGACGAATTGACGCACACTGCAAATGTTCCGAGGTTGATCGCCTCTGTGCACAGCTGCTCAATATCCCTGGAAGTAGCTTCAGGCTTGAGGAGCGTATGGTCCATGAAGCGGGCAAGCTCTTTTTTTGTGATGCGGTCTGTATACATGAGTTGCCTCCGAGTGAGTAAATCAAGCATAGTATTATCCTATAAGAGGAGAAATCAACGCTTTTAAGTGAGGAGGCGGCTTGACACTGGAGTGGTTTGAAGTACAATATTTTGAGCATTAGCAGTCTATCGCTTTGACTGCTAACTGATACCTAATCGTTGATGAATGCTATGTGTGAAGGATGACAGTGAAACTGGAGCGCAAACGAAATGATGAATGAACGCAGACTATGGACTGATGTTGAAGAACGGGGAAGTGAACAGGAAGGGTTGGAGCATGCACAACCACCGGTCGTTCCTGCTGTTGACTCCGTTCCTGAAGGAAGCGTCAGCGGGGACGGAGGTGACGTTGTGAGAGTGCTTGGTGCCAAGGTACGAGAACTTCAGCAAACGATTGACCGTCTCGCGCAGGAGAATGAGAGTCTGAAGAGCTCTGTGCATGAAGAGCAGATGTTGCGCATTCGTGAACAGGCGACGCTTCAGCGCGACAAGAGTTCGTTTGAGACGAGAACCAAACTATCTCTGTTTCTGGACCTGCTTGCGATCGTTGACAGTTTCGATCAACTCGTCAGGCACGGGGAGGGGAGCTCTGATGGTTCAAGCCTTGCCGTGGGCGCTCAGGCGGTTCTTGGACAATTGAACCAGTTCCTCGTACGCAACGGCGTTCACAAGATTGAAGGATTGGAGGGCAACCCCTATGACTCATCCACGTCAGAGATCGCACATGTGGTCGTGGAGTCCGAAGCCCCCGCCAACACTGTAATACGCGTTCTTCGTGATGGCTACAAGCTTGGAGACAGGTTACTGCGTCCTGCCATGGTGGATGTGTCGGGTGCACCGGAGAAGGAAGCGGAGATTCAGGAAACCGTAGAAGGTACTAGTGAAGGCTGATTTGTTGAAGATCATGTCCTATAATTCCTACTAAGGAGGTTTGTCGAATATGGAAGAGAAGATTATCGGTATTGATTTGGGAACGTCAAACTCTGCTGCTGCGGTTATGGTGGGCGGAAAGCCGACTATTGTTCCGGCCGCTGAGGGTGTAAGCATCGGAGGGAAGGCAGTACCATCGTATGTTGCATTCACGAAGGACGGACAGGTTCTGGTCGGCGAGCCAGCTCGGCGTCAAGCGGCGCTGAACCCTGAGACGACAGTGCAGGCTATTAAGCGGAAAATGGGAACCGACTACACGGTGACTATTTTCGGAAAGACCTATACACCTCAGCAGATCAGCGGTTTCATCCTGCGCAAGATCAAGAATGACGCAGAAGCGTTCCTTGGACAGAAGGTATCCAAGGCGGTCATTACTGTTCCTGCATATTTCAATGATGCCCAGCGCCAAGCCACCAAAGACGCCGGCGAGATTGCGGGTCTTGAGGTCGTTCGTCTCATCAATGAGCCGACAGCAGCGGCTTTCGCGTATGGACTGGACAAGACCGAGGGCGAGCACAAGATTCTCGTGTTTGACTTTGGCGGCGGAACGCTCGATGTTACCATCATGGACTTTGGAGGCAACGTTTTCACTGTCGCTTCAACCTCGGGCGATACCCAGCTGGGCGGCACCGACATGGACAATGCGCTGCTGAATTATGTTGCAGATGACTTCCGCAACCAAAATGGCATCGATCTGCGTGCCGACAAAATGGCTATGCAGCGTCTTCGCGAGGGAGTGGAGAAGGCGAAGGTGGAGCTCTCGACCACCTTTGAGACCACCATCAACCTGCCCTTCATTACGGCTGATGCAAGCGGACCAAAGCACCTTGTGATGCCCATCACCCGCGCCAAACTTGAGTCCCTTGTTCAGCCGATTATAGACAGGTGCCGCGAGCCCGTCAACCGTGCCCTTTCGGACGCCGGTCTTACGCCGCAGCAGATTGACAATATCATTCTCGTCGGCGGACCGACCAGAATGCCCATTGTGCAGAAGTTTGTGGAGAGCTACTTTGGAAAAACTCCCGAGCGTGGCGTAGACCCCATGGAGTGCGTTGCGATGGGTGCTGCGATCCAGGGCGGAATCATGGGCGGCGAGGTAAAGAGCGGAATGGTGCTGGTCGACGTGACACCTTTGACACTTGGCATTGAGACGCTTGGGGGCGTTTTCACCGAGATGATCAAGCGGAACACTGCCGTCCCCATTTCAAAGACCCAGACGTTCACGACCGCCAGCGACAACCAGACCCAGGTTGAGATTCATGTACTGCAGGGCGAGCGCCCCATGGCCAAGGACAACATGTCATTGGGACGCTTCATTCTTGATGGAATTGCCCCAGCCCGGCGCGGTGAGCCTCAGATTGAAGTCAGCTATGACATCGATGCAAACGGAATTGTGCATGTTACTGCCAAAGACAAGGCAACAGGCAAGGAGCAGCACATCACGATTGAGAACGCAACGAAGCTGAAAGACGAAGAGATCGAGCGGATGAAGCGCGAGGCCGAGCAATTTGCCGAGCAGGACAAGAAAGTGAAGGAAGAGGTCGAGATCAAGAACCGCGCGGATCAGGTCGTTTTCAGCGGCCGGAAAACGCTGGAGGAGAATGCGGCCAAGATTTCGCCCGATGTCAAGGCCGAAGCCGAACGGAAGTTGACGGAGCTTGAGGGTCTCGTGAGAGACAACAAGACCGATGAGATCGAGGCAAAGATTGATGAGGTCAACACGGCTTTCTCCAAGGTGACTGAGGATCTCCAGCGTCAGTCTTCTCAGCAGGGACCGTCGAGTGCACAGGAAAGCCAGACCGAGTCACAGCAGCCGCCGCAGGACGGACAGACAGTGGAGGGTGAGGGAACAGCCAAGTAGGGCTGAAATCCCTTGGCGAAGGATCCAGTTTATGAGTGGAGGTCGACGTGGCAACTGATCGGGACTACTATGAAGTGATGGGAGTGCCTAGGGGAGCCTCTCCGGAAGATATCAAGAAGGCATACCGCGAACTGGTCAAGAAATACCATCCCGACCTCCACAAAGATGACCCACAGGCGGCCAGGAACATGGCCGATGTCAACGAAGCGTATGATACGCTGAGCGACCCCGTCAAGCGGCAGCAGTATGACACGTATGGCAAGGCCGGGCCATCCGGTTTTCCTGGAGGAGGTCAGGGATGGAGTCCTCAGGGCGGCGGTCCCGGCGAAACATTCGGGGGGTTTGACATTGGAGACCTGTTTGGCAGCTTCATGGGCGGGTTTGGCCGTCAGCAGTCACAGGCAGAAGTACCCCGTGGACGCGACATCAACGTGTCCATGACCTTGACACTGGCGGAAGCGGTCTTCGGCGTCAAGAAAGAGATCAAGGTGAGGCGGTTTGACACCTGTTCCACCTGTCATGGGTCGGGAGCTGCGCCCGGGACATCTGCCAAAGTCTGTCCCACGTGCAACGGCACCGGTGAAGTTCGACAGGTTCAAGATACGATCTTTGGCCGTGTCGTGACATCTGGAGTCTGCCCGACCTGTCGAGGCGAGGGGCACGTTATTGAGTCTCCATGTCCCACCTGCAAGGGAACTGGTGTTGTAAAGACCGACAAGACCATTGAGGTGACCATCCCTGCTGGCGTGGACACAGGAATGAAGGTCCGTATCGCGGGACAGGGCGACGTCGGCAGACACGCAGGCCCATCCGGCGACCTGTACCTCTTTGTCACTGTTGACCGGGACCCGAGGTTCGAGCGGCAGGGGAATCTGCTCTATCACACCGTGCGGCTGTCGCCGGCCAAGGCAGCGCTTGGAACCACTGTCGCTGTCCCGCTCATCGAAGGTGGAACGGAGTCCGTGGCAATTCCTGCAGGAAGCCAGCATGGCTCTGAGGTGCGGATTCGCGGCAAGGGGGCGCAATCAGTGGGCGAGCGCCGCCGGGGGGACTACATTGTGCGTGTCGAGATTATCGTCCCGAAGAGCTTGACTGCGGAGCAGAAGAAGCTGTACAGACAGCTTGCTGAGACCGAGAAGTAGACGAACAGAGTGCTTGTGTCAGGCGGGCCAGCAGCGTGCGGGCCCGTTTTTTCATGCCTCCAAGGGTTCTGCTGTTGCACGGTCATGTGTGCAGTGTATACTTGGTCATGAGCCGCAGGGTCCCGTCGATAGGGAATGACCCCGACGGTCATGCAAGACAACTCGCTCATGAAAGAAAAGAGGCAGAGAATGTCCCCTGAAGAACGTGACAACATCGCAGATGGCCAAGGTCAGGCAGCCCGCTATTTTGGTGCTGCCATTGCAGCTCATCGGCTTTCTCATGCCTACCTGCTGGTCGGAAAGGATGAGGAAGCCAAGTTGGCAGCGGCTTCTAGTCTTGCCAAGATGGCGAATTGCGAGGGCGAGCACACCCCTGGAGCATTCTGCGGTGCCTGTCCTTCGTGCCGGCAGATCGATGCAGGCACCTCGCCGTATCTCCGCATATTTGGTGAGTCTGGAGCGCTGAACGTAGAGACGATAGACCAGTTCATAGCCTACGCTTCACTGAAGGTGACGTCGGGTCACCTCAAAGTAAGCGTTTTTCGGGGTGTCGACTATTTCACGGACGTCGCTGCGGACAGGATCCTGAAGACCATCGAGGAGCCCGTGCCCGGGAATGTATTCCTGCTGTTTTCACAGAACAGCAGGCGTGTGCTCACGACGATCCGGTCGCGTACCCAGGTCATCAAGATCCGGCGGTGCGCCGAGACGAATGCAGGCGGCCGTAGTGATATTCCCGCCGCCGAAGACACCCGCTTGAACACACTGCTTGAGTTTGTTGGAGCCAATCTGAGCTTGTCAGAAACGGTCAGCAGGCTGCTCAAGCCCCAGAACCAGAGTGGTCTTCGTGACAGCGCGACGAGCGCGCTGCAGGCGATCTCTCTCTTCGTAGAAAGCGTTCTTCGAGCAAGAGCAAAGGTCCCGCCACTTCCCGAAGTTTCGCTTGTGATTGAGCCTGATCTGGCTCGTGTCAACTTTGTCCTTGATGAATCCAGGGTGGGATCGTTTCTGGATCGTCTGGGAGAACGTTTCACCCACGTTGAGCAGAACGTGAATCCCGAACTCGTCCTGACCAACACGTTGCTTCAACTAAGGAGAATGATTGGTCATGAATGACACGATGCATATGTTGAGCGAGAGCTGTTCTTCAGTACGATACCTGAGCGCTCGCTCTGCCAAATCCTACCAAACCTATGTGCTGGAAGTGGCTGGAAATGTGGTCCTGCTGCCAGGTGACGAAGTCCTTGCGGTTGGAAGTGACAAAGAGCTTATTCACGTCATCATCGGCTACCCTAGACATGAGGCATCCGGCAAGAAGCGTACCACGGCCACGCTGAAATATGTCCGCAAACTTGCCTCCAGCGATCTGGAGCGTCTGCTCGAAAATGAGCACAAACAGGACGCTGCCATGATTCTCTGCAAGGAGCAGGTGAGAGCAAGCCAGCTGCCCATTCATCTTGTCAACTGCGAACTCTCTTTTTCGGGCAAGCAGTATGTCTTTTACTTCACTGCTGAAACCAGGGTCGATTTCCGTGCGCTTGTCTCGATGTTGTCGCGGTCCCTGCGGGCTCGTGTGCAGATGTGGCAGATTGGCTCGCGCGATGAGACTCGTTTTTTCCCCACCGTTGGCATGTGCGGGAGAGAACTCTGTTGCAACACCTTTCTCAAGGAGATAAAGCCGGTCAGCTTGAAGTGTGCCCGGGTACAGAATCTCAGCCTGAACCCCAGCAAGATCACTGGCATCTGTGGAAAGCTCATGTGCTGCCTCAGATACGAGACATATGAATACGGAGATAAGACTGCAGTCGACGGCGCAGCTTCTCCTGGCGTCGATTCGGAGTCATAGCGAGCTGTGTGCCGCGATGGAACTATCGCAGCCGGGTTTTGAGGCATGTCTTCACGAGCGTGTTGAGCGGTCTGCCGGAGCTTACACTTGAGCATCGTCGTTGGTATGAGCGGAGGGGTCGACTCTGCTGTTGCAGCACTCGTCCTTAAAGAGCTTGGTGAAGAAGTCATCGGAGTGACCCTGCATTTCTCAGAGCAGAGTGCCTGCTGTGACCTCACCTCCACGGCGAGAGCAAGAGCACAGTGCCAAGTGCTCGGCATACCCTGGCACAACGTAGATATCCATGACATGTTCACCTGCCAGGTCATTGAGCCATTTTGGCAGTCAATGAGTGCAGGAGCAACGCCAAATCCGTGCGTGTGGTGCAATGAGCGGGTCAAGTGGCAAGGGCTTGTCGATGTTGCTGACCGCATTGGAGCAGAGTTCGTGGCAACCGGTCACTATGCTGCTCTGACTCGCAGTTGCGATGGCGTCCAAGTCTGCCGTGGCAGCGACTCTCTGAAAGACCAATCGTATTTTCTCTACCGGCTGACGCAGGAACAGCGCAGGAGGGCTTTGTTTCCATTGGCAAATCGCGCCAAGAGCGATGTGACAAGTGTTGCCAGTCGCTCGTTCGGGCCTGATCTTCTTGCGCATCACGAGAGTCAGGACCTGTGCTTTGTCTCCAGGCCGATCGGTGAGGAAGTACACCTTCGCCTGCAGGGAATGCCCGGAGACATTATTCTTGCAGATGGAACAATTGTTGGAAGACATCAGGGATTAGCGGCATACACCATTGGTCAGCGGTCGGGTCTCGGCATCAGTCTAGGTACGCCCGCCTATGTTGTCGAAAAGCGCATTGCAACGAATCAGCTGGTGATCGGGACGCGATCTGCCTGTCTGCGTGATACATTTGATGCGATTGATCTCAAATGGCAACACTTTCCCACTGAACAATCGGAGCAATTTAGGGCGGAAGTGGTGACGCGCTACCGGTCAAAACCAATCAAAGCCAGTATTCAGCGAATGTCCGAGGACAGGGTTCGTATCTTTCTTGACGCAGCGGCGTTTGCGATTGCGCCGGGGCAATCGGCAGTATTCTATAGTGGCCGTTGTATTCTTGGAGGAGGAACGATAGTCTAGGACTTGTTTGTGGCGTTTGTGTACGAATTGTGGTAAAAAATGGGAAATTGTGGTATACTTACGCCATGAACAAGGAGAATAGTTTTATCGGTGAATACCGCTATTCGATGGACGACAAGGGACGAACGATGTTTCCTGTCCATTACCGATCAGACGCCGGTTCTCCTTACGTTCTCACCAAAGGCATGGATCGATGCCTTTACCTGTTCGATGACAGAGTGTGGACCTCAATCATCGAGCGGTTCTATGGTGATCTCATACCTGTCTCATCCGACAATCGGGCTTTCGTCCGCGTCCTTTTCAGCGGAGCTGCAACGGTTGAACTCGACAAGATTGGTCGCATTTCCATACCTCAACATTTGCGCGAATATGCTTCATTGGACAAAGAGGTCGTATTTGCCGGTGCATTGACGCACCTGGAGATTTGGGACGTTCATACCTGGGAAAGCTATCGGGCTAAAGCGGAGAAGGTTTTTGAACAGAATATCGGAGCTTTGCAGGCCAGATGAGTGAGTTCGTGCATACCCCCGTCCTCCTGGACGAGGTCACGACATACCTGCAGATTAGACCAGACGGAACCTATCTGGATTGCACGACCGGTGAAGGTGGACACGCTTACGAGGTGGGGCGCCAACTCTCGAGCGAAGGGACACTTTTCATGCTGGACGTGGATGCAGACGTTCTTGCCGTTGCCCGCGAGCGGCTAAAGGAAACTGCCGCCCGCAAGGTGATCATCCGCGGAAACTTTCGGGACATGACGCGGTTGTTGAAGGATTATCCAGGCATCGGATTCGACGGGATCTTGATGGATCTGGGCTTTTCTTCAGAGCAACTCACGGGCACAGGAAAGGGATTCTCGTTCAGCCATGACCAGCCATTGGACATGCGATTGGACGATAGTCTCAAGGTCTCTGCCAGGGATATCGTGAACTCGTTTCCAGAAGAAGACATCGCCGACATCCTGTGGAAGTACGGCGAAGAGGGGAGGTCGCGTCAGGTTGCTCGCGCGATTGTGCGTCGTCGGCAACGATCGCAAATCCAGACCACGAGCGAATTGGCTGAGGCAGTAGCCGCTGTCTTTCCAACCCGACACGCCCGCATACATCCTGCTACTAAATCTTTCCAAGCCTTACGCATCTATGTTAACGATGAACTCAACGCCCTCGAGCATGGTCTCAAGTCCGCAGCATTGTTCTTGAATCCCAATGGAAGACTCCTGGTCATTAGTTATCATTCGCTCGAAGATAGAATTGTTAAGAGGAGCTACCTGGCTCTCTGCGAGAAACCGGTCTCGGGGGAGCCAGGATTTCGTCTGGTCAACAAGAAGGTCATTCGTCCAACAGATTCTGAGGTTGCTCAGAACAGACGCTCTCGCAGTGCCAAATTGCGAGTTCTCGAGAGGGTATAGCCATGAGTATTGCAGTCCGCGGCAATTATACGACGGTTCGCCATCCTGCAGCTGCAGTTCGTGTTTCAGCGGCGTCAAGAAAGACGGCGCGCCGGTATGTTGCGTTGAGCGTGAGCATTGTGGGCCTGCTGTGCGCATACGGCTATGTCTACACGACAACACTGTTCCTCCAGCATCAGGTCGAATTGAACCGAACAGCCATCCAAGCGCAGCTTCAGCTTCAGGAGTCACTTCTGGAGCGCGATATCAAACTCACATCGCCCGACAGGATGAGGGCTGCCGCAGGTGCGATCGGAATGACAGCCAACACGACGGCGGTGATTGGCACCCTAGACAGTCTCCACTAGCAGGAAGCCTTGTGAAAAGGCTGGATATTCAATGAAGAGAGGCGTCGCGTCTTTTAACGATATGTTCAAGCGACGTCTTGTCGTCATTTTTGTTGTTTTCCTCGTTGCAGTGCTAGGAATCGAATCTAGGTTCTTCTATCTGCAGGTCATTGCTCGTGCCAATCTCGTTGGCATGGCGAACGAGCAACTAGACACCGATTCCATTCCCATCAAAGCAAAGAGAGGAATGATCCTGGATTCCACCGGGCGTGTCCTGGCTGAGGACATAGCCACGTGGTCTCTGGGTCTGTACATGAAAGAAGTCAAGGATGCCCATCTTACTGCCGTGAGCATTGCGCCCATCATCAATGTTCCGGCAGCTCAGCTGGAGAAGCAGATCCACGGCGCATCGTCCACATTTATTTATCTCAAGAAGCAAGTGGGGGCCACGGAGTACGATCAGCTATCGCGATTGGCAGTTCCGGGGATCGTCCTTGACAAGGGCTATCGGCGCGTTTACCCGCTTGGTGCACTCATGTCTTCGGTGGTTGGCGTCACGGGGGCCGACGATCAAGGTCTCTCGGGCATCGAGTTCCAATATGACAAGGAACTACGCGGCACAGACGGCAGGCACACGTATCGAGTATCCGGATCCAATCCTGGCGAGCCAGCGGTCATGGAAGACGTGCGCGATCCCATACCGGGCAAGGACATCGTTCTAACGATCGATTCGAACATTCAATACTTCGCTCAGCAGGCACTGGCCGAGACAGTCAAGACCTACGGTGCTAAGCGGGCCACGTGTACCATCCTTGACCCAAAGACAGATGCGGTTCTCGCGATGGTGGATGTGCCAAGCGTTGATCCCGCCCGCTGGCAGGATGTCGGGATGAGTTCCCTTTCAGAGAAAGTCGTGAGTGCCAATTACGAGCCGGGGTCGGTCTTCAAGGCTGCAACATCCGTTGCAGGCCTTGAGACCAAGACCATCAACCTCAAGAGCACGTTCTACAGCGGGGGCACGCTGAAGGTCTACGGTTCGGTCATTCATGAGGTGAATGACTACGCCTATGGCAACATGGACTTGTATGCCATGCTTGAACACTCGTCCAACGTCGGGTTTGCGCAACTGAGCATGAAAATTGGGGCGCAGTCGTTCTATGACTGTCTGACTCGATATGGCTTTGGCAAGCCCACAGGCATCGACTTGCCTGGAGAGGAGTCTGGTATCCTCCTTCCACCATCGCTCTGGTCAAAAACGACGCTTCCGACGATGGGTTTCGGGCAGGGAGTTGCAGTGACTGCAATTCAGATAGCAAACTTCTATGCAACCATTGCCAATGGGGGCCTCATGCAGAGGCCTTATGTTGTTGACCACATTGTC
Source organism: Candidatus Cryosericum sp. (assembly GCA_049699855.1). Classification (GTDB taxonomy): domain Bacteria; phylum Caldisericota; class Caldisericia; order Cryosericales; family Cryosericaceae; genus Cryosericum. The sequence continues at coordinate 55,827 of JBNAWM010000001.1, read as the reverse complement.
GATGCCTCGGGCGCAAGTCAGAAGACAGATACCCCCGGAATCATTGGCCAGATATTCAGCGCTGAAACAGCCAAGGAAGTCCTTGAGGGTTTGCATGGGGTGGTACAGAAAGACATTGGAGTTTTCAGTGCATACATTCCTGGGTATCAGGTGGCCGGAAAAACCGGCACTGCGCAGGTTGCAGCTCCGGGAGGCGGCTATCTTCATGATGGGACCTATGTCTACAGCTTTGCCGGCATCCTGACAGCAAACGATCCCAGAGTTGTCGTATTTCTCAGCATCCACGAGACCACGAAGGGCGAGCGGACCTCCTTCCGTGTCGCAGGACCGACCTTCAAGAAGATTGCTCTGAACCTGATACAGTATCTACGGTTGAAACCATGAAGCTGACTGTGCAGAAACGCGAGCTTTCAGAGCTCCTTCATATGCTCCCCTCTGGGTCCTGGGATGCTTCAGGATGGTTTCAGCATTCATATTCTGCCGTCATAGGGCTCATCACTCCGGACTCACGCCTCTGCGGTCCAGACACGATGTTTGTGGCAGTCCCTGGGACACGAGTAGACGGGGCCTCATTCATTGATGATGCTGTCCGTGCCGGAGCCTCCTGTGTCGTAGCCGAGCAGGAACATCCCGAAGTCCGTGGGGTTCCGGTTCTTGTGGTTCCTGATGCACGACAGTTTTTGAGCGTTGTATCACAGGCTTTCTTTGATTTTCCCGCGCACAGGTTGCACATGATTGGGATTACGGGAACCAGTGGCAAGACCAGCACTGCCTATATACTTCGGCACATGCTGAAAGGAGCAGGTATTCCATCTGTGATGATTGGCACAACCGGCTATTTTATGCCTGACGGAGAAGTGTTTCCTCCAGACGCCCTGCCGGCGACCACCCCCGAACCTTTTGCGCTGAATTGGTATCTTGACCGCGGTCTTGCACTCGGAGCAGAGGTAGCAGTTATGGAAGTGTCATCCTTTGCTCTGGCCTTTGACAGGGTGTACGGGATGCACTTTGACTCCGCAGTCTTCACCAATTTCTCGGAAGATCATCTCGGATATCATCACTCTATGGACAGCTATCTCGCCGCAAAACTGAAGCTTTTCTCAGCACTGGAGGAAGGCTCCGTCGCCATCCTGAACTCTGACGACGCAGCCTTCGAGCGTTTTAGAGCGGCTGCTCATCAAGCGGTCATCAGAACGTTCTCACTGAGCCACTCGGCTAGCTTGCGCGGCGAAAACGTGGTTTCCAATAAAGGGACGACGAGCTTCGAACTGCTCATGGACGGGCAGGACCTCTTCGACGTCAACTTGTCCGTTGGTCCAGCCTTTCAAGCCTCAAACTGCCTTGCAGCGATCGGTGCGTTTCAGTCAGCAGCACCTGCGTCCGCTCTGAAACGTGCTCTCGAGACCCTGGCACTGCCTCTGTACATTCCCGGACGCTATGAGCGCATTGACTGTGGCCAGCCCTTTGAGGTTGTTGTCGATTACGCTCACACCCCTGAGGAATTCTCAGCCCTGTTTCAGGCCGTTCGCGGTCATGTACAAGGGGATCTCCTGGCTGTCTTTGGTTCGGTAGGAGCTGATGATCGAAAGAAGCGTCCCATCATGGCCCATCTTGCAGAAGAAGTTTGCAGGTGGTCCTATGTCACTGTCGAGGATCCTCGGCGCGAGGACGCAATGATCGCAGTCCGTGATATTGAGAAGGGGTTCCAGACGGACCATTTCAGTGTCATCGAAGATAGGAGAGAAGCGATTCATGCTGCAATACGGGATGCCAGACCAGGCGACATGGTGCTTATTCTCGGGCGAGGCCACGAAAACGTGATGTATTACGAGCATGAAGACGTCCCGCTGGACGACCGCAGGGAAGCTCGAGCGACGCTTCACAGCCTTGGATACGTTTGCGCAGATCCCGAGTCCGCCGGGGTTGAGCAACCATGACTATCCAAGCGAGTCTGCTCCTCACGTTGTGCCTTGCCCTTCTCAATCTCTTTCTGTTTCCACCGCTCATCTCCTGGCTTCGCAGAAAGCGTTTCACCCAAGTGATTCGCGAAGAAGGCCCTGCTTCTCACAAGGTCAAAGCAGGCACGCCGACAGGCGGGGGGCTCATGCTGTTGTTGGATGCCTTTCTGGCTGTCATCGTCTTCCTTGTGTCCAGACGTCAATATGCAGTGACTCATCTGGATGTCGCAATAATGGTGTTTGTTGCCATTAATCTTCTGTCTGGATTGCTCGATGACTGGATGAAAGAGATTAAGCATAGGAATGACGGGCTTCTTGGTTACCAGAAACTGCTGATTCAGACGCTGGCAGCCGTGCTGCTGCTCGCGCTGGCGCATCCCGACCCCGCCTGGAGCGTCCGACTGTCAAACGGAACCATCGTGCTGGGAGGGTGGGCGTTCTATGGCGTGTCAGCGGTCTACGCTGTTGGCGTGGTGAATGCTTTCAATTTGACGGACGGTCTCGATGGTCTGCTGGCCAAGACAAGCCTTCCCGTGTTTGCCGTGGCATCTATTGCATCGATTCTGCATCCCTCTGGGCTGGCTGGAGTGCTGCCGCTCGCAGCGCTTGCATTTTCGGTTTCGTTTCTGTGGTTCAATGGAACAAAGGCAACAATCTTCATGGGTGACACAGGATCTCTTGCACTCGGCTCTATCTTTATTTCCTGGGTTTTTGCTTCCAGGAACTTTCTCCCATCGCTTCTCCTCGGGGCACTGTTCCTGCTTGAAGCTCTCAGCGTCATGATCCAGGTGTTCGTTTTCAAGGCTTCCGGGCGCCGGAGGAGAGTATTCCTTATGGCTCCCATTCACCATCACTTCGAGAAGCTCGGGTGGGAGGAAGCAAAGATTGTTGACCGATTCTTTGTGATGAGCGTGCTATTCGTCATTGCAGGTGCATTAACAATGTCTTGGAGGTAATGGATGATCCCTTTTGACTCTGCGTTTGTTGTCGGGGCTCTGCCGAGCGGGTTGTATGCAGCCCTGTACCTCCATGACCGCGGAGTGCGGTGTTTCGTGTCCGAGTACCGCAAGAAGAACGAAGACGAACACTTCGATCTCTCAGTTCAGCTTCTGGAAGAGGCTGGCATCCCCTACGAGTTTGGAGGCAATTCAGTGGAGATCATGGCGGGATTTGATGCCGTTGTGGTTTCTCCCGGTGTGCCGCCGAATGCACCGATTCTCTCTTCTGCAGAGCAGATGGGCAAGTTCGTGACGGGGGAGATGGAGATAGCCGCCTATGCAGGTCTTTCGGTGCTTGCAGTGACCGGGAGCAATGGCAAGAGCACGACAACCGCCTTATTGGGCGAAATTGTTTCACAGACGCATCCGGATGTGGTGGTCGGGGGAAATCTTGGAACTCCCGTTTCACAATTGTTGATAGAGCATCCGGATGCCCGCCTGGCCGTGCTCGAAGTCAGCTGCTTTCAATTGGAGACGGTCCACACGTTTCACCCGCACATAGCTGTCTTTTCGAATCTGGTGCCCAACCATCTCGATCGTTACGGGACAATGCGCCAATACTTCGATACGAAGCAACGTCTCTTTGTAAACATGGATGAACGCGACGTGGCAGTGCTCAACTGGGATGACCCCGCTTTGCGCGAGTTCGGGAAGTCGCTGGCCCCTCGGACCTATTACTTCGGATTTCAGGACGGTTCCTACGATGGCGCTTATCTCGGAGATGGCGCCGTCTTGTTCCGAAACGGTGGCGACGTTGTCGAATTGTTCAGAGAGGACGATGTTCGCATTCCTGGGCGTCACAACGTGGCAAATGCCATGAGCGCAGGCCTGGCAGCATTTCTCTATGGTATTTCGCCAGAAGCCATTCGTGCGGGAATACAAGGCTTTGGAGGGCTTCCCCATCGATTGGAACGGGTGGGGACCATTGGCGGCGTGACATGCGTCAACGACTCAAAGGCTACAACGCCAGAATCGGTTATAACTGCTTCCAATGCAATGTCTGGCCCGTTCGTCGTTATCCTCGGCGGGAGCTCCAAGCACGTCTCATTTGATGCCATGGCTGAGCACCTTGCTGGAGACGCAAATTTCCTGGGAGCTGTAGTCATGGGCGCTACGGGTCCTGCCATTGAGGCATCGCTGCTACGGGCCGGAGTCACTCGAATCCTGCAAGCATCCTCACTTGAACAGGCTGTCGGCGTCGGGCTCGATCTCTTGAATGAGCGGGGCACGCTCTTGCTTTCACCTGCATGTGCGAGCTTCGACATGTTTCGGGATTTTGAGGAACGCGGGGACAGATTCAAGGCCATCGTCCATCAATTGAACGGTTTCGCACCGTGAGGCGCATACTTGTCCTGGTAGCCATACTGCTCTGCTTGGGTGTTCTGCAGAACTACTCCATTACGGTCAGCTTGAGCGCGGCACGCGGCCAGCTTGTTCCAGTCACCGCGAGTGTTGTGAAGCAGGCACTGATTGTTGTCACAGGGATCGCAGCCTACTGGTTCTTTTCAAGGTTCAAGTACATCCGATGGGCAGACATAGCCGAACTGCTTACCTACGCGCTGGGGTTTTTGCTGGTCGCTGTCCTCATTCCGGGAGTCGGCAGAAGCGTCAATGGTTCCAGCCGCTGGATCGGAACGAATTCGATTGGCGTACAGCCGTCGCAGGCTGCGGTTCTCGTGATTCCTCTGCTTGCGGCAAAGCTCTTCAGCGGAAAGTACCTGAATCGGTATGAACACCGCTACTACACGGTGTTTCTGCTTTTCGTGCTGGGTTTCATTGGACTGGTGGCAATGGAACCAGATTTCGGCACCGCGTTTGTCATAGCGGGATCGTCCTTTGCCATCCTGCTGGTCGTTGGCGCGCCGTTCTGGTACTGGCTGACTCGGGTGTGCGCGCTCGGTGCCCTCGCTGTTCTTGCCGTGAACCTGAAGTCATCATGGAAAGTCAGGATGACCTCGTTCATCAATCCGCTTGCTCCCGACCGCGCAAAGGGGGTGGCGTATCAGCTAGTCAATTCGATGTTTGCTATTGCGCGGGGAGGCGTGCTCGGGCGAGGCTTCATGCGCAGCGTTCAGAAATTCATCCATTTTCCAGCACAGGAGAATGACTTTGTGTTCGCTATCTTCTCCGAGGAATTCGGGCTGGTTGGGGTCACAGTTATTCTGGTCATCTATCTGTGGATTCTGTTCGAACTGTTCAAGATAGCGGCACGATCGACTGAGCCATTTGCCAGGATCTACACAACGGCGCTTGGCATATTCTTGACTGTTCAGGCGCTTGTCAATATTGGCGTTGTGGTCGGGGTTCTGCCAACCACGGGAGTGCCACTGCCCTTCTTTAGTCAGGGTGGAAACCATATCGTTTTCGAAATGGCTGCGCTTGGCATCGTAGGAGCCATCGCTCGCAGTCCTGAGGCTCAATCATGAACTACGTCATTGCTGGAGGAGGAACTGGCGGGCATATCTATCCTGCAGTGGCTCTGGCAGAACGCTTGCAGTCCTATGGCAACGTGATCATGCTGGCACGGTCGGGGAGCCGTGAAGAAGAGGTCTTCGCCTCTCGTGGTCTACAAGTTGTTGCGGTGTCATCGGCCCCGCTCTTGTACTCGCCGCGTTCGCTATGGCACCTGCTCCAGGCAACGAGTTCTGGTGTGAGAGCAGCTCGTCGAGTCATGAAGGCCAACCATGTTGATGCCTTCATCGGCACGGGCGGGTACGTGTCGGTACCGGGCATCGTCGCCGCGTTGATGAACAGGATCCCCGTGTACCTCCTGGAGCAGAACACAGTCATGGGGAGAGCCAACAAGCTTTTTGCGCGGCGTGCCAGACACGTATTCCTCGGTTTTCCCATCGATGGGGTGTCTGGTCCTCGTTACTTGGTCACGGGAAATCCACTGAGGAAGGAGCTCTATGCCGTTCTCAAGGACTGCCGATCGAGCAGTTCGCTCAGGTCTGGACTTCTCTTCCTGGGCGGCAGCGGTGGTGCGCTCTTCATCAATGACCTGTTCCTGCGGACAATCCGAGAGCTGGACAGACGAGGCGTGTCTCTTGATGTGACCGTCGTGACAGGGACAGACGATAACACGCGGATTCGGAGCGAGGTTGACCGCCTGAAGCTGCAGCACGTCAGACCGGCTGTGTTTGCCTATGAGGAGCATATGGAGGGCATTTATTGTAGGACCCGCGTCGCGGTGACAAGAGGTGGAGCCCTTGCGCTGACCGAGCTTGCAGTGGCGGGCATTTATGCCATCATGATCCCCTACCCATTTGCCGTTGCACACCATCAGTCAAAGAATGCTGAATTTCTTGAGCAGCAGAACCTGGGCATCTGCATTGAACAGGACTCGATCGATTTCGATGCATTCGTGAGAATGGTCGAAAGGGCACTAGGCGAAGCATCAGAAATCCAGTTGCCGGCGCGAAGCGTCTTTGCGCACGATGCCGGTGACCTTATTGCTGAGAATATTGTACAGGAGACCCGTCGTGGCTAGGTTTTCGCGTGAAGGGACGCGCTTCTTCCTGATTGGCATCTGCGGGGCCGGCATGAGTTCGCTGGCCTTGCTGTTGCGCAGCATGGGAATGGAAGTACGCGGGTCAGACCAGGCTCCGGATGGTCCGGTCGCCGAACGTCTGGCATCATGCGGCATACGCGTGATCCCCGAAGCGGCAGCGGTTGATGGAATGAGAAATGGTGAGACCGTTGTCTATTCCTCTGCCATTCATCCCGACAACGTCGTCATGATGGCCGCCAAGGCCAAAAACGCAGAGGTTTTTCATCGAGTAGATGTCCTGGCTGATATCGCGGCGGACTACTTTCTGATTGCAGTTTCCGGCACGCATGGGAAGACGACAACATCAGGCATGGTGGGCTATGTGCTGGCCCGGCAGGGCTTTGCCCCGACAATCTACGTCGGGGGCCGTATCGTGGGATTTGACAATGAATTTCCTGCCCATGGCACGCCGCATGTCCTTATCGATGGTCGTCCGATCATGGTTCTTGAAACTGACGAGTCTGACGGATCGTTCCTGAAATTTCGTCCAGACATCGCGATAGTCACGAACATTGACCGTGATCATCTTGGCGCCTACGGCAATAGTATGGACAACCTTGTCGAGGCGTTCAGCCGCTTTGTACGACAGTGCGCGGACCGTGGCGGGGTCGTCGTGGGCTTCGGTGACGACAAGGTGGTTGCACGCATGGTGGAGAACGCTCCGCGGCACATGATCTATGGCACGGGAGCATCGAACCAGGTTCGAGTTGTTTATGATGCAGCCAGCAACTCGGCACGAATCATGACGCATGAACTGGATTACCCTTTTACCATGGAGCGGGGCGACGAAAAGACATATTTGAACGCTGTGGCCGCGGCACTTGCCTGTGATGCGACAGGTATTCGGATGGCAGACGCGCTGCATATCCTGCAGGCGTTTCCCGGGATGGAGCGGAGAATGCAGGTTCTTGCAACATTCAATGGGGCTGTCATCTTGACAGACCATGCCGACCATCCAACCGAGATCGCAGCCACAATGCAGGCAATTGGCGTCCGATACCCGGGGAGGAAGATCCGACTGGTTCTACAGCCACATCGCTATTCACGCGTCGCCAGTTGTCTCGAGACGTATGCTCCTGCAGTGAAAGGGGCTTACCAGATCATCCTGATGGACATTTTTTCGGCGGGGGAGAGGAGCGACGACCCTGAAGCGTTGAACAGCGAACTCCGGAACAGAATTCAAGACGTTATGGGTTCCGCGCTTGCGCCGTGCATGGCTTCTGGGGACGTACTTGACTACCTGAGGGCAACTCTTTCGCACAGCGACGTAATTGTGTTTATGGGTCCAGGCGATGTAAACAAGCTCGGTTTGCGTTTCTGTGCCTTGCTGAAAAGCGACAATGCTGTAGAATCTGGGTTGGCCTCGCTTCTTGAGGAAGCACAGGGACAGGAGAAGTATTCGTGAAGAATTCGGTCTTGGACAGATTCAGAGGTCGTGTTGCCCAGCAAGTGTTGACTCATGAGCCTCTTGCTCCCCACACGTCTTTTCATATAGGAGGTCCTGCAGAGTATTTCTATACGCCACATGGCGAAGAAGATTTAATTTGCGCTCTGCGTGCTGCTCGGGCGCTTGGGATTCCCACGACTATTCTTGGGAACGGGACGAATGTGCTGATCTCCGACCGTGGAGTGGAAGGTCTGGTGGTACGGCTTGTGGAGACATCGCTCCATCCGGTGGTAGAGAAAGGTCTTGTGCTGGTGCGCGCGCCGATGCCTCTGTCATTTCTTCTGGACTTCGCCTTCGACCGCGACTTGGCTGGACTGGAATACCTGGTGAGCATTCCGGGGACGGTTGGTGGAGCCATCTATATGAATGCCGGCTCATTCTCTCAGGCGATCAGTACTCATCTGGCATATGTGGAGCTACTTGACCGGGATCTGTCGTATTGTGTGAAGAGACACGAAGATATCGATTTTGATTATCGTTACAGCGAATTTCAGGAGAGTGGGGCGGTCATCCTCGGCGCTGCGTTTGATCTCGAGCAGGGTGATGGCGCAGCCATCCGGTTGACTGCAGAGCGCATTAAATCTGAGAAGCGCGCCAAGCAGTCCTGGGAGCAGCCAAATGCTGGGAGCATATTCAGCAATCCTCCCACGACCTACGCCGGGAAGTTGATCGAGGAAGCCGGCTGCAAGGGGCTCCAGGTAGGTCAGGCTCAGGTGTCGATGAAACACGCCAATTTCATTGTGAATCTGGGTGGTGCTACGGCTCAGGATGTCGTGCAACTGATGGATATCGTCGTGCATAAGGTCTATGCCCGTTTCAACGTACGACTGTCGCCCGAGATACGCTTGCTTGGAGATTTCTCATAGAGAGGACGTGCGAGTCATGGGAGGATTGGGTTTCGCATGAAGTACTTCTGGCGGGTGGTTGCGCTTGCTCTGGCAGCAGCAGCGGTGTGGTGGTTTGCCGTGCCCTCGGCTCGGATGACCCTCGCTGCTCATTCGTGGGAAGCGCCTCTTCTGGAGCAGGCAAAAGTCGGCCGTTCAGACTCGGGGCTCGTGCTTCTCAACAAGTCATCTCTGATGAGGTACTTGGACGGGCTGCCGGTCGTTGATCTGACGATCGAGAGAGAGCGCCCGTGGAACGCTGTCGTCACAGTCAGCCTCGCTGATCCGGACATCGTGATTAGGCAGGGGAAGCTGATGGCGGCTGTCTTCCTCGACCTGGACAAGTCCTATGCCATCCCTTCGGTGTCCTCGTCCTGGAACGTGCTTGATGTCTCCGGCTTCCCCACCGCTACGCCTGGTTTCTTGTCAACGTCGCTCGAGTATGCGGCGCTCTGTGCTGACTTGCTGAAAGCAAAGGACAAGTTGATGATCGCAGCGCTGTCGCTCACTCCCCTCACGGGCCTTTCGGCACGCCTGAAGGATGGGAAAACGCTGATATTCGGCGATGCTGAAAACAGCCGTTCCAAGATTGAGAGGGCATTGGCAGTCATTGCGATGCCTTCAATCAAGGCCAAAAAGGTGAGCATCGACCTTCGTTTTGACGGACAGGCTGTCATTCCAGGTGCTCCATGAAGAGACAGGAAAACCACGCCGTTTTGTTTCTCATACTCTTGTTTGTACTGGTTGCAGGCTTTGGCTATCTGCTTGCCGTCCAGTTTGAACCTACGGTGGACAAGGCATACGTTGTTCCTGCCCAGAATGTTGAACTCGTGGACATCATGCAGGGTCTCGAAACGGAGAACAGCAATTCTGCTCAGCGGATTCTCGACCTGCGCAAGCAGTTGGTCGACCTCGAGACCAGGAATGCCGCCAGCAACGACGAAGTGCGTGCCTTGACTCAGCAGGTGCAGGCCTGGCGGGAGAAGGCCGGATTGACCGATATTACTGGTGCTGGCGTCGTTGTGACACTCAGTGACAGCGCGCGCACACCAACGCTTTCAGACGATCCAAACTACTTTGTGATTCACGATGGATATCTTCGGAGCATCGTAAATTTGATGCGCAGGTACGGCGCTACAGCAATTGCCATTAATGACCAGCGCATCCTTGCAAACAGCTCTATCATTTGTGCGGGCCCCATCATTTTGGTGAACTCCACCAGGATGTCGCCGCCCTATGTCATTACGGCACTGGGTGATCCGGACATGCTGGGTGACAGCATCTCCCAGGATGTCTTCTTTCGCGTTTTGCTGGCCTATCGGGACCAGTTTGGAATTGTCTGCTCTCTCGAGAAGAAGACTTCGCTCTCGGTTCCTGCATCACTGAACACTTCAGAGTTCAAGTACGCCAAGGGTGTCCAATGAGAACGACAAAGACCTCGGTTTGGCGATCAAGCCTTCTGATTTTTTTCGCGATCAGTTTTGTTGTCGGTTTTCTGCTGCCGGGGCAAGCCCGGGTGGTCCAGGAGATGAAACAAACCTATCAAAACGAGGATCCAAAGGATCTCATCCGTGTCATCAAGGACCTGCAGCAGCGAAAGCAGGATTTGCTCGCGGAGGAGACGAGTGTATCCCAGAAAGTCAGCCAGTACCTGCGGGCATCTGACGACACATCTGCCCAGGCCGCCCAGCTGCAGCATGAAATCGCAGCTCTAAAGGAGCAGACTGGCGGTGTCGCGCTTGTCGGGCCAGGCATTCGAGTGACCATCAAGGAGGTCTCCTCGGGTGCCACACCATCCATGATTGCCGATGATGATCTGCTGCTTCTCCTCAACGATCTCTGGGCGTCAGGGGCAGAAGTGATTGCCTTGAATGGCATACGCTTGACGGCTACGAGTTCAGTGTACAGGGCAGGCTTGAATGTTCACGTCGATGGGAAAATAACCAAAATGCCTCTGGTGATTGATGCGATCGGGGATACAGAGAACATGTCCAAGGGCTTGCAGATCCCTGGAGGAGTGGTGGATTTGTTGAACCTGAGGCGCATCAGTGCTATAGTTCAGAAAGTCAGCCAGATCAGGATCAGTGGCTAAGGGAGGAACCCGGAGAGAGATGGTTGGTTTTGTGACAGTATGCGGACTTGTACTCGGCATCGTGATAGGGATTCTACGGCCCGTGCACATCCCCGCCATTTATTCGAAGTATGTGGGATTGGCCTTGCTGGCCGGAATGGACTCCATTCTCGGAGGCATCAAAGGGTATCTCAAGGATACCTTTGATGCGCCTGTCTTTTTCTCCGGTTTTCTCATCAACAGCCTTGTTGCAGCTCTGCTTGGATATCTCGGCGACCAATTGGGGATTGATCTATATCTCGCTGCCGTTGTTGTGTTCGGCAGTCGAATTTTCCAGAATATTGCAATCATTCGACGGGTTCTCTTGAAGAAGGAGGCATGATGGCTGGCCAGGAAAGAATTGTCAGCGTACTTGATATCGGCAGCACGCGTGTGAAGATGTTGATTGCAAGTGCGACCGGAGACGGTCTGGATTCCATCCTCGGGGTGGGCACCGCTCCCTGCAACAGTCTTAAGCGTGGAGTGGTGGTCGACATGGAAGGCGTCACCCAAGCCATTCAGGCTGCGCGCGATGAAGCAGAGCGCATGAGCAGCTACACAGTTTCCTCGGTGATTGTCAATGTTGGAGGCACGCATATCACTGGGCTGGTCAACCGCGGTCTTGTCGCCATTTCGCGGCCAGGTCGGGAGATCCAGAAAGATGATGTGGACCGTGTCTGGGAATCTGCACGAGCAGTGCTGCTGGGGCCAAACCAGGAAATCATCCATGTCATTCCGCGCCAGTACCTGGTGGACGGGCAGGAGGGAATCAAGGATCCCCTGAGAATGTCTGGCATTCGCCTGGAATTCGAAGCGTTCATTGTAACGGGACAGTCAACGATTCTTGACAATCTCCGGCGATGCGTGACCGAATCCGGACTGAAGGTAGATAAGCTTGTCGTCGAGGGTCTTGCTTCGGCTGATGCCGTGCTGTCGGCCGAGGAGAAGGAAATTGGGGTCGCCTGCGTGGACATAGGAGGAGACACGACCGATTTGGCTGTGTTTACTGGGGGAAGTC
>JBNAWM010000001.1:30536-43852 GCA_049699855.1 Candidatus Cryosericum sp. | reverse complement strand
GGAAGTCTTAGCTATATTGCAGTCCTTCCCATTGGCGGAAGGCATGTAACAATGGACCTTGCAATGATGCTCAAAACCAGCCTCAATGTGGCTGAAGAGTTGAAGATTGCCTACGGATCGGTCGATGCGAGCAGAGCAAAAGACTTTCAGGATACCCAGGTCAGCTACTCCACCGCATCAGGAGATGGGGTGCTTGCCACGACCAAGTCTTATATCAGTGACGTCGTGACGTCAAGGATCGAGGAGATCGCCGAGGCTGTCAAGCTTGAGCTGGTTCACTCCAGTTACAACAACATGCTCCCCGCGGGTCTTGTACTGACGGGTGGGACTGCGATGGTAGCGCACATTACCGATAAATTCTCTGAGATTACCGGTCTCCGGGCCAGAATGGGTCAGCCGACCGTTGATGACGTTGTTTTCAGTTCGTTTAAGAATCCTGGTTTTTCGACTGCTATCGGGTTGCTTGAACTCGGTATACGTGGAGACGGCGCTGCAACACAAAAGAAGAAGCGCTCATTCAAGGGCTTGAGCGGTTTATTCAAGGGCCTTGACTTGTTTGACTAGGACACATTGACGGGGAGGAGAAGCCACTATGGATGATCGACTGGATCCCTGGGGAAGTTCAAACGTAAACATCAAGGTCATTGGTGTTGGCGGCGGTGGCGGCAATGCCGTGAACCGCATGGTCGGTGATTTCCCTTCAGGCGTCGACTTTGTGACGGTGAACACTGACACTCAGGTTCTGCGCTACAGCCGGGCTGAAAGCAAGATTCAGATCGGTGCCAAGGTGGCTCGCGGAATGGGCGCTGGCGCTGACCCGGAGGTTGGAAGAAAGGCAGCGGAGGAAAGCAGAGAGATACTTAAGGAGGCTCTTACCGGCTCATCTCTGCTGTTCATAACAGCCGGCATGGGAGGCGGAACGGGTACGGGTGGTTCGCCTGTGGTGGCCAAGATTGCCCGGGAACTGGGCATTCTGACTATTGCAATTGTTACCAAACCTTTCAACTTCGAGGGTCCTCAGCGGGCAAAAGTGGCAGCGGATGGCATCAAGGAACTGCGGGAGAGTGTTGACGGGCTGGTGGTTATTCCAAACCAGCGGCTGTTTAAGCTTGAAGAGGGGAAGATCACGATCAGCAATGCATTTCGGAAAGCCGACGAAGTCCTCAAGAAGGCCGTTCAGGGCATAACTGAGTTGATCCGGACGCCAGGAATCATCAACCTTGACTTCGCCGACCTGAAGAATGTCTTGACGTCGACGACATCCGGAGAGCTTCCTGACGGAGCTGACGGCAGCATATGGATAGGCATGGGAGCTGGCAAGGGTGACGAAAGGGCTGCCAAGGCGATCAAGGCTGCTACCAGTTACGAACTCCTGGAGTATTCCATGCAAGGAGCGTCCGGCCTCATCTACAACGTGATCGGGCATGAGATCTCCATGGAAGAGATGGATATTATCTCGACGGCGATTCAGTCAAATGCGTCCAAAGACGCAAAGATCATCTTCGGTCTCGCCGATCCATTCGATGAAGTCCTGGGAGAAGCGGGCGAAGCCAATGATGAGATCCGCATAACGGTAGTCGCCTCTGGAATGCAGCCTCAGAAGGCAGAAGTGGAACAGGAGAAGAAGATTCTCAAGGAGTTCAAGGTCGAAGAGGTTGAACTCCCGGCAATCTTGCGCAAAGGCCCACCGCGCGGATTCTAGAAGGAACAATGGGTGAAGTAGCCGATCGCTACGCGAATGTGCGCGAGCGTGCGGAACTTGCGTATCGCCGGGTACGCGGTTCATCCGATGGGCTCCGCATCGTGTGCGTGACGAAGATGCAGCCACTGCCGCGTATTCTGGAAGTAATCGAAGCGGGGGCCACAGACATTGGTGAGAATTACCTGCAAGAAGCGGCAGGAAAAGGAATATTCGAACTGCGCCAGAGCCATGAATTGACGATACGATACATTGGCCGTCTGCAATCTAACAAGTACAATGCCATTCTTCGGGACTTTGATGCTGTGGATTCAGCCGATCCGAAATTGCTGGAGCGGGTTCATGCTGCCGGCAGTACTGGTATATTCCGAGCACGGACTTTTCTGCTTGAAGTCAATGCGGGTGGTGAGCCACAGAAGGCCGGACTAACTATTGCCCAGGTGCGTGACCTCGCCTTGGCGCACAATCCTGCACTGGACGAGATTTCAGGTCTGATGGCGGTCGTTCCACTCGAAGCCACAGAAGAAATGCGCGCCGGGATGTATGACGCCGTTTCGCTCCTGTTCCAGGACCTGGAGAAGGAGCTTGGTCCTTCGCAGATGAGGACCTTGTCCATGGGTACTTCGGACGATTTCGAGCTTGCCATTTTGCATGGATCGAACATGATTCGCGTAGGGACCGCAATCTTCGGACCACGCACGTCTGCGCCATCTTGAACATCCGGCGAAGCCTCTTCGCCGGCGAGTGCGCGTCACACAAGGGGCAAGTATCCGCCGATCCTGAACGTGCAGTTTGGTCTGCCAAGGAGAATGAGTTGTGAGAATTGAGGTTCATGTCATTCCAGGAAGTAGCAAGTCGGAGATTCAGGCAGGGGATCCCCTGCGCGTGCATCTCCATGCAAGGCCCGTCGAGGGAAAGGCCAATGAAGAGCTTCTGGAATTGTTGTGCCGGTATTATGGAGTGAGCCGTTCTGCAGTCCGCATTGTGAGTGGACAGGTATCAAGAAACAAGACGATCGACATCGCCGTGCCTGAAGCGCCAGCCCGGAGTGGATGACCATGACCAGACGAATTCTGCTCCGATGGGGTGTTCTTGTCACTGTGATGATCGTGGTCGACCAACTTGCCAAGTGGGCTGCCAGGCGATTCCTTGTGGACAGTTCTGTCACATCAAGGTTTGTGGGGCTTGTGTTGACGATGAACAGCGGTGTCGCGTTCGGGCTCTTTGGCGGAAAGGCGTGGGTGGTTCCGCTGAATGGCTTGCTGGGCGGTGCCGTGCTTATCGCCGGTCTTCAGGCGCTCCGCCTTGGAGACGGAGGGCTTGCGAGTGGCTTCTTTCTCATTTTTGCTGGTTTCCTGGGCAATTTCATCGACAGGCTTGTTTTGGGGCGAGTTACGGACTTCATCTGGGTACGGGGCTGGTCCGTATTCAATCTAGCAGATTGTTTTGTCACTGCTGGAGCCATTCTATGTGGACTTGCGCTGATTTTCCCGGAGCGGTGGGGCTTCCATGCGTGACGTCAGCATGGGCCAGGTTCATATCCCCGTCCTGTATGCAGACGACGATGTCATAGCGGTCAACAAACCGGCGGGCTTGCCAGTTTTTATGCGTCCTGGAAAACTGGAAGGAACACTGAGCGAGGTCGTTCTGGCTGGAGGTGTCAGCCTCTACGAGGGGGACGAGGTAGAGCTGGCAGGAGTCGTTCACCGACTCGACAAGGACACGAGTGGCGTTATGGTTCTCGCACGCACGCAGCTCGGCTGGAATTCGTTCAAGCGGGAACTGAGCGAACATGAGGCGCAGAAGCAGTATGTGGCCCTTGTTCGCGGAGTGTTTGCTGAAAAGAGCGGCCGGATTGACGTTCCGATTGGCGCCATCCATGCGCGAGGACTTCTGCTCCGGCATGCTGACAGCTCAGGCAGGGATTCAAGGACGGACTTTGAAGTAGTTCAGCACTATGGAGATCGCGCCTCGCTCCTTCGAGTGCGCATCGAAACAGGACGGACGCATCAGATACGAGTGCATTGCTCGTATATCGGGCATCCCGTACTGGGAGATTATTCATATGGCTACCGGGAGTTGCAGAACATTATGGTTCCAAGACAAATGCTTCATGCGTTCGCTCTGTCTTTTGTGAGTCCTGCTTTGGGAACTCCCGTGCGCGTCGTGGCGCCATTGCCCGATGACTTTCGTGCTGTGTTGAGAGCCTTGGAGAGATGATCATGGAGGAAAACGGCCGGGTCATTGTCTCTAACAAGCGTATCCAGCACAACTTCAAGACTTTTGAACGTGTGGAAGCCGGCATGGAACTGCGCGGCTGGGAGGTGAAGGCCATACGAGCGAGAACCTTTGCTTTTGGTGATTCCTACTGCAAATTCTACGGGCGAGAGCTGTATCTTGTACAGATGTCCATCGGGCCGTATGCTTTTGCACACACCAGCGATGAAGAACTGAAGAGGCGAAGAAGACTCCTGCTCCATCGCCGCGAACTGATCAGGATAGCGTCGCTGATCAGTCAGCAAGGCTTGACCGTGGTGCCGGCGTCTGTCTCGTTTGCCGAGGGTGGGTTCATCAAGGTCGAACTTGCAGTCGGAAAATTCCTGACGACAAAGGGATCTCGTGAAACCTCAGAGAGAAGACGCGTCGAGCGCGAGATCAGGGGGTACATGCGGTGAAAAGACGAATCGTTG
The DNA here is from genome assembly GCA_049699855.1 of Candidatus Cryosericum sp. Lineage (GTDB taxonomy): Bacteria > Caldisericota > Caldisericia > Cryosericales > Cryosericaceae > Cryosericum. The sequence goes on along the minus strand of JBNAWM010000001.1, from coordinate 39,463 downwards.
CAGTGGTGTTGACCTTGCTTTTTCTGATCGCCAGTGCCGCAGGCTTGGCCTATGGAGATACAGCAGCAACGGTGACTATTCAGGATGAGGCGAACATACGAGCTGGCGCGGGCACAAGTTTCAGCGTCCTTCAGGTTGGGCACAAGGGCGATAGATTCGAGGTTGTCGGGTCCGCCAAGGATGCGTCGGATCGCACGTGGTACAAGATAAAGATCGGATCTGGCACGGGCTTCGTTGCCGGATGGCTGGTGACCTACACAGCCGCAGTAGTGACGCCGAAGCAGCCTGCACCTGCAGTCACTTCGACTCCAGTTGCTTCCAATCGATATGCAGTGGCCATGGAGGACGGAACATCTCTGCGCACAGGCCCTGGAACGAATTTCGAACGCATTGCGACCATCAAGGCTGGGACTTCCCTGCCCATCCTGGCACAAGCGAAGGCTGCGGACGGAAAGACATGGTTCAAGGTAAACTGCTCTTCACTCAAACTCAAGCAGACAAGTGCATATGTGGCTTCATGGGTGGTAACCGTCAAGACGGTGACGCCGTCGCCGACAGCACCTTCAACGTTTACTGCCTCAGCTCTGATCGATTTGTGGAAGGTGAAGCTCCAGAAGGCATCGAGAACCATTGATACCACAAACGTGCGCCAAGGTCCATCAGTGCTGTCCAGCCGTTTGGGAACGTTGCCTTCCGGCACGAACGTGGTGATTTCAGGCTACGCACTGAACGACCAGAAAGAGACCTGGTGCCGTGTTGCTGCGGGCAGCATGACGGGATGGATATACGCGCCTCTGCTCAGCACATGGGATGCCATACCGGCAGGTGTTGTTGACGCCGCAGTGGGTCGCACCCTGGTTTCGGTTTCTGCGTCCGCGGCGGTGACCGATATCCCATTTGGAGCGGGAACTCGGGATCAACTCCCTGCAAAAGGCACAGTAATCACTGGAGTTGCCACGGATGGCAAGGTCGTGTATCTGGAGCTGCCCGCTGCCGCGCCTGCGGGGCACTGGATGGCAATGACCGAGGGTACAGCCGTCGGAGGCACTGCCATGGGAGCGCGCACATGCAGCTTGTCGCGGATTGAGGCCGTCTCATCCAATGGGTGGACTGGCATCACAATTCACGTAGATGGAGACAAGACTGGGCTGTCCATTGTCCATGAACACACTCCTGAGCGTGTAGAGGTTTCGCTCCCAAGCTTGGTGCAGTCTGGCCAGGGAGGGACGACTGGTGTGCCGACACGTCAGGTGTCCGCCATCAATGTCTGGACGACCTCGACCGGCTTTGTGTCCAAGATCGTAATCTACCTCTCCTCCTCCGGCATGACCGTGAGGCAGTCTCTTACGACGTCAACTATTCAGCTGGTCCTGAGTGCCCCAGGCTCCGCAGTTCCATCCAAGGCGGTCTTCCTGCAGGATGTGCTTCTTTCGGGCAGTGAGGAGACATTTTTCGCAGACAACGCCACCTTCCTGCCGCTTGTGGACGTTGCAAATGCATATGGGATACTCCTCTCATGGGATGCTGCAAATCAACAGACGGGTTTGACGCTGGGCGATCGGCAGTTTGTTCTCAAGGACGGGCTTCGCACGCTGAAAGTTGCCCAGGGAGACAGTCACTGGAACGAGGACATGGCAGCAGCGCCTCGGCTCGTTGGCGGTCTGCTGTATGTCCCTGTCTCCACGGTGGCACATATCTTCTCGCTTGAGGTGAGTGGGGATGCACTGCGGATCTACCTTGATCCTGTCATCCTGTCCATTGCGTTGACTGGGGCTGCAGAACAGGCACCAGGCAGTGTCACCCTGACGTCGATGAGCAGCCTCAAAGTGACAAAGGCAGCCGACGGAGATGGACATACCCGTGTCAGGTTTAATGGCGTCTTATCCAATGGAGCGGGTTCGCAGACACTTGCGCCATGGCTTTCCGTTTCCAAGGCAGACCGGCGCAACGATGTGGAACCCGAGATTACTCTCCACATCCATGCTCCAGTGGCCACGCTCGACATCCAGAATCCAGCAGTTGGGGTCTATGTCATCAGCCCTGCGAAAGCCCAAGCTGGAAGGTTGGAAGGGAAAAAGATCGTGATTGACCCCGGTCACGGATATGTCATGCCGAACGGCACGGTGGACATGGGTGCAACCGGGCCAGCGGGAACGAGTGAGGCATCGATAAACCTGGCGATTGCACTGAAAGTCAAGACGCTGCTGCAGGCTGATGGAGCCATCGTGATTCTTACCCGGACCGACGATTCATCGAAGGATAATCCTGATCTTGCGGGGCGCGTTCAGATTGCAAACGGTTCTGGAGGCGACCTTTTTGTGTCTATTCACGAGAATGCCACGGATGCCGGCTCTGCGGCGGGCGGAACTGAGACCCATTACTGGTTTGATCAATCCAAGTCGTTTGCTGAGTTGCTCCAGAAACGTCTTGCAGCGGGACTGCAAACCAAAGATCTTGGTGTAGACAAATCTTCTCTCTACTTGATTTCTCACATCGACACCATGCCGGCCGTTCTGGTGGAGTGTGCCTTCATCAGCAATCCTGACGAGGAACGTCTTCTACGCGAGGAGTCGTTCCAGCAGAAAGCTGCAAGCGCTATTGAAAGTGCGATCGTTGAATACTTCATCAAGTAGGAGAAGCCATGCAGCCTTACATAGGGGTATTTGATTCGGGCGTCGGCGGGCTGGCCGTTGTGCGGGAATTGAAGAATCGCCTTCCGCGCGAATCTGTCATGTATATAGCGGATTCTCGTTTCTTTCCCTACGGCACCAAGTCCCGTGAGGAAGTCATCGACAGGGCCACTACCCTGATCGGATTTCTCAAAGAGCACGGAGCAAAGATGGTTGTGGTCGCATGTAATACCGCATCCAGTGCCATCTTCCCTGACATTCAGGAGCGCGTGGACGTGCCGGTCCTCGGCATGATTTCGGCCGGCGTCAAGAGCGCACAGCTGGCTACCCGCAATGGCCGCGTCGCTGTGCTGTCGACGCCCGGAACGGCGAAGAGCCACGGCTATCTGAGAGCGATGGGGGTCATGGATCCTACTGTCGAGATGATTGAGCTTCAATCACAGGAACTGGTCAACCTTGTCGAAAATGGGAGTATTGCTGGCAGAGGAGTCGCGGAATACGCATCCGAGGTACTGAAACCAGCGAGGGAGTTCGGAGCAGACACCCTGGTTCTCGGCTGTACACACTTTCCCTTTTTGACGAGCCTTCTGGAGAGTATTCTTGGACCCTCTGTCAAGGTTGTCGATCCCAGCAAGGAACTCGCGTACGAAGTCGCACTGGTCCTGGAGAAGTGCAGGCTGATAAAAACCAGCGGGCAGCCAGACAGATTCTTCACGACCGGCAATCCCGACGATTTTCTCGACAAGGCCCGGCTCTTCCTGGGCGACTATGTGCGCGAAGTTGAGGTAGCGCCAGTTTGAAGCTGAAACTGGTCACTGGCAACGAGCACAAACGCGACGAATTTGCTGCCATTCTGGCTGGCCTGGGATGCCCGCTTGATGTCGAGTCCCTGAACCCAGGTGCCGTCCGTGAGACCGGGGCTACCTACTATCAAAACGCCTACCGGAAGGCAAGAGCTGGATACCTGAGCGAGCCCGCTGCTGCGCACGAACATGTCATTGTCATGGCCGACGACTCAGGACTGGAGCTGCCGGAGTTTGGCAGCATTCTCCGAGTGCACTCGGCACGCTTCACCTATGCTGGTTTCCACGAACGGACTGCACTGACCGCATTTCTCCGAGACCGACAGGTCTCAAGCACGCCCGCTCGTTTTGTATGCTGGATCGTAGCTTTCGTGCCGTGGCATGAGGGTTGTTTCTCAGTCGAAGGAACAGCGTCCGGGATTGTGCGAGCCGAACCACAGGGGCTGGAAGGTTTCGGGTACGATCCTCTGTTTGTGCCCGAAGGATACTCACTCACCTTCGCACAAATGGATGCAAGTTTGAAGAATCGAATCAGTCATCGTGCTGTTGCGGCGGCAAGACTTTGGAGCTTCGTGCAGGAAACACCTGGCCTGTGACCTTGATTTTTGGCTGATCACGTGTATTCTCTTTTCGTTCGGGGTGTAGCGTAGCTTGGTAACGCGCATGGTTTGGGACCATGAGATCGGTGGTTCAAATCCACTCGCCCCGACCATGGGCCCATAGCTCAGCTGGATAGAGCAACGGATTTCTAATCCGTCGGTCGCAGGTTCAAATCCTGCTGGGCTCGCCAGTGCAATATGGTGGGTATAGCTCAATTGGTTAGAGTACTGGACTGTGGATCCAGATGTTGGGAGTTCGAGTCTCCTTACCCACCCCATTTCCTGCATTGTCACGGCGTTTTTGTGTGCGCCTTGCAGAACTGCGCTTATAGCTCAGGCGGATAGAGCGATGGATTCCTAATCCGTAGGCCGCAGGTTCGAGTCCTGCTAAGCGCACCAGTGTCGTCAGGCGAGCGCCCATAGCTCAACTGGATAGAGCTGCGGACTTCGGATCCGCAGGTTGCGGGTTCGACTCCTGCTGGGCGCGCCATTTATGGAACCGCCGTTAACTCATGTCTCAAAGAATGTGCAGGATGGAACAGGCGCTTCTTGACATGCCTGTGAAACGTCATATAATCGTTCTGTTCAAGTTATGGGTCGTTAGCTCAATTGGTAGAGCATCTGACTCTTAATCAGGCGGTTACAGGTTCAAGTCCTGTACGACCCACCATGACTTGCCCAGAGATTCAGTTCCCTGCGATGTCAGTGAATATTCAGCGAGGGTGGCGGAACTGGCAGACGCGCTGGACTTAGGATCCAGTGGGTAATTCCTTGCGGGTTCGACTCCCGCCCTTCGCACCAATCTGGAGGAGACGATGGAATACACCACAACGAGCAAGAATGGCAACTCAATCACACTTTCTGCAACGTTCAATAATGACGAGCTCTCTGTCATGCGGCGCGACGCCATGCTGGCAATGGCCAGGAAAATGCGCATTCCCGGATTTCGGCCTGGCAAGGCACCTCTCTCCATCGTCACGAAATATGTCGATGCTGAAGAAGTGAAGGATGACGTTGTGCAAAAGGCTGCCTCTCAGGCCTACGTCACATTCCTGAAGGAACACGAAGACACTGATGCGTTGATCTTTGAGCCGGAGATCGTCAACTCGACGTTCGAGGGCGAAGGCGAACCCGCCCGTCTTGTCGTCGATGTGCGTGTCTTCGAGATGCCAAAGGCCGATCGTGAGATGTGGCATGGCATTGAGGTGGAGGAAGTCCCTGTCGACACAGCTCGAGCCGTTGAGGGCAGGATAAGAGCCCTTGTTGACGCAGTGACAGAGACCGTCCCGAAGGAAGGTCCCGCGGGTCGCGGCGATACAGTCAGTGTCAGCATCGCCACTGCCAAGTCAGCGAACCCATATCGTACGGAATTCACGCTCGGCGACGGTGAGGTGGGGCAGGTCTACGAGCCCGTGGTGTCGGGAATGAATGTCGGCGAGTCCAAGCACTTCAACGTGCATCTCAAGGAAAGTGATCTGGAAGGCGACATCACTGTGGATGCCATTGCAGAAAAGCACGTTCCAGAGGTGGATGATGAATTCGCAAAGACCGTTGGTGCCTTCAGCTCCCTCGAGGAGCTTCGCAGCACGATCGAACGCGATGAACAGCGCAAAGCCGACGAGAGTCGCAAAGAAACTCTGTTCGAGCAAGCTATCCAGATTGCAGCCGCGAAGCTTGGCATTGATTTTCCCGGATACGTTCGGCGAGATGCTACCCAAGGACGTCTTGACGAAATCAAGGAGAGTCTTTCTCGGAATGGCCTTTCCCTCAATGAGTACCTGAAGTACAATAACATTGACATGGAGCAGTTGAACAAGGATGTCGAAGCAGACGCAGTTCGGCTGCTTCAGCGCGATCTCCTGATGGAAGCGACCGAGAGATCTTGTGACATTGTTGTTGAAGATGCCGAAATCGACGCCTATGTGGAATTGCATAAGGGTGAGTTGGCCAAAGCAGGGGTCGATGTGTCGGAAGACGGCGGGCGGAAGACGGTACGCAACATCATTGAGTGGGAGAAGACGCGCGATTTGATTCTCGACTCGGTCGTGGTGAAGAAGCCCGATGAAGCCGGGCAGGAGGAAAAATGAGTGTGATTCCATACGTTGTTGAGCAGACCGTTCATGGGGAGCGCGGCTACGACATCTATTCACGCTTGCTCAGAGACCGCATTGTATTCCTTGGGGGCGAGATTGATACTCAGGTCTCCAACTTGATTGTTGCCGAAATGCTGTATCTCACAGCCGAGAATGCCACCAAGGATATTTACCTGTATATTAACAGCGTCGGGGGCGAAGTTACTCCCGGCATGGCTATCTATGATACGATGCAGTATATCAATGCTCCAGTTTCCACAATTTGCCTCGGTCAGGCGGCCAGTCTCGCTGCCGTACTGCTTGCGGCAGGGCGCAAGGGCAAGCGATTTGCCCTGCCGAATTCGCGCATCATGATTCATCAGCCTTGGGGTGGCGCACAGGGACAGGCCACCGACATTGAGATTCAGGCGAAGGAGATCCTTCGTATCAAAGAGTCCGTCAGCAGTATTCTGGCGTCCCATACGGGAAAACCTCTCGACGTGGTGCGGCGCGACACTGAGCGAGACTTCTTCATGTCTGCCAGTGAAGCAGTTGAATACGGCATTGTCGACCAGGTTATCTCGAAGATCGGCGTTGTAGGGGAAGCTACTCCCCCGGGGAAGAATGGCTAGCCGCAGCAACGACGAACCAACTTGTTCATTCTGCGGAAAGAAGTCGAGTGAAGTCGGTCTTCTGGTCAAGGGGCTTGACGGGTCATACATCTGCGATGACTGCATTGAGCGAGGCAGCCAGATTATCCAGCAGTCCAGGCAGGAGAGCCATTCCGTTGAGTTCAAGTCACTGAGGCCGAAGGAAATCTACGACCGCCTGAACGAATACGTCATCGGCCAGAACGAGGTCAAGAAAGCTCTGGCCGTTGGAGCCTACAACCACTATAAGCGGCTGAGAGCGAAACAAAATTCGAAAGTGGAGATCGAGAAGTCCAACATCCTGCTTTCAGGGCCGACCGGAGTGGGCAAGACGTACCTGGCGCGGACACTCGCCCGGATTCTTGATGTACCGTTTACTATAGCGGATGCGACGACGTTGACCGAGGCGGGTTATGTGGGCGAAGATGTCGAGAACATCCTCCTCGGACTCCTGCAGGCAACGAATTTCGATATTCCACGAGCCGAGTGTGGCATCGTCTACATCGATGAGATCGACAAGATTGGACGGAAGTCCGAGAATCCCTCGATTACGCGCGATGTTAGTGGTGAGGGAGTGCAGCAGGCGTTGCTCAAGATTGTCGAAGGGACGATTGCAAACGTGCCGCCACAGGGAGGCCGCAAGCATCCCCTGCAGGAGTACATCAAGTTCAATACCCGGGATGTCCTTTTCATCGGAGGCGGAACCTTTGACGGGCTGGACAAGATCAGACAGCTGCGATCAACGCCCAGAGAAGTCGGTTTTGTTCATGAACATGCCGACGCAGAGGGAGCAACCCTCAGGAGCTCTGACTTCATCAAATTTGGCATGCTGCCTGAACTGGTGGGGAGATTTCCACTCAAGCTGGAGCTTCAGGAGCTTTCATCGATGGATTTAAAGCGGATTCTGGTTGAACCCAGGAATTCGATCATTCAGCAGTATCAGGAGCTGTTTGCAATGGATGGAGTGAATCTCAGCTTCACCGATGCTGCACTGGAGCGCATTGCGGACAAAGCCAAAGAAATGGGAATGGGGGCCCGCGGGTTGAAATCCGTCGTAGATCAGCCGATGGTCGACCTCATGTTTGAACTCCCGTCTTTTGTAGGCGTTCACGAGGTAATTGTTGGCGACGAGTTCTTCTCCAAAGACCACGAGATCGTGACGAAGAAGATCGATGGAACGACCGAACGCGTTGTGCTTCCCGAATCTGCCTGAAAGGAGGGATGAAATCCATGAGCGAGCGAGAGTGGGAACTGGCTGAAGCACCTTTGATTCCATTGCGGAATGTAGTGGTTTTTCCATATCATGTCCTTCCCCTGTTTGTTGGGCGGCCAAAGTCGCTGAAGAGCATTGAGTCGGCCCTGGCGGGCAACCGAAAGGTTGTGCTGGTCTGTCAGAAGGATGAATCGAACGAAGATCCAGAACTGTCGGATCTCTACGATGTTGGTGTGGGAGCAGAGATCCTTCAGCTTCTGAAGCTGCCTGACGGCAGTGACCGCGTCCTGGTTGAAGGCGTTCGAAGGGTCCACATCTCGAACGTCCGAACCGAGAATGACATGCTGATCGCTACGATTGAGCCACTGGCTGTCGATGAGAAGACGTCGACAGAGCGGCAGGCATTGATGCGTGTCGTCCTGGATCAGTTCTCTCAGTACGTCGAGCTTTCCAAGAAACTGCCATCTGAATCGGTAAACAATGTCTCCGGAGTCACGGAGCCCGATCGATTTGCGGATCTCGTTGCGAGCAGTCTCCTCATTGGAGCCGAGGATCGCCAGATGCTCCTTTCCACGCTGGATGCCGAAGAGAGGCTTCATCGCATCGCTGAGCTCCTGGCCAAAGAGATCTACGTGTTAGAGCTTGCTCGGAAGATCGAGGGTGACGTAAAGGCAAAAATCGACCAGTCACAGCGCGAGTACTATTTGCGTGAACAGGTCAGGGCAATAGAGAAGGAGCTTGGCGAGGAGGGAGACGAAGCGGGCGAAGTCGGTGAGTACAGACAGAAGCTGGAGAAGCTGCGTGCGCCCGGATACGTTCGCGACAAGATCGACGAGGAGCTGGCTCGACTTGCAAAAACGCCTGCCATGAGCCCCGAGAGCTCTGTTATCAGGACCTATCTCGATTGGCTGATCAGCCTCCCATGGGAGGTCAAGACTCCCGACAAGATCAATTTGCAGC
>JBNAWM010000001.1:0-30526 GCA_049699855.1 Candidatus Cryosericum sp. | reverse complement strand
CTCGGAAGGTCCTGGATAAGGACCATTACGGGCTGGAGGAAATCAAAGATCGCATTCTCGAGTACCTGGCAGTGCGCAAATTGTCAGACAAGGCCAAGGGTCCAATACTGTGCTTTGTCGGACCGCCCGGCGTAGGCAAGACTTCACTGGGCAAGTCCATCGCCGAAACCCTGGGCAGGAAGTTTGTTCACGTGTCTCTTGGCGGTATCCGGGACGAGGCAGAAGTTCGGGGACATCGTCGAACCTATGTTGGAGCCATGCCCGGACGCATCATCCAGGGCATGAAACAGGCTGGTACGCGGAATCCCGTGTTCCTGCTTGACGAAATTGACAAAGTGGGAGCTGATTTTCGTGGAGATCCGACGGCTGCCCTCTTGGAGGCGCTTGATCCCGAGCAGAATACGCAGTTCAGCGACCATTACATAGAAATACCGTTCGATTTGTCTGATGTGTTGTTCTTGACCACGGCAAACGTCTCGGACACAATTCCATCCGCTTTGCTGGATCGCATGGAAGTGATCTCGCTTCCGGGCTATACGGACGAGGAGAAGCAGCAGATAGCCCGCCACTTCCTTCTTCCGAAAGCTCTCAAGCAGCACGGTCTCAAGCCGGAGGACCTGGTGATTGATGACGACGCAATATTGGCCATCATACGCCAGTATACGCGTGAAGCAGGAGTCCGCGGGCTGGAGCGTTCGCTGGTCAGAATCTGCCGCAAGGTTGCCAGGGCAGCGGTTGAGCAGAAGAAATCGTTCAAGGGCTCCACGGTTCATGCGGAGGATCTGGCGAAGTACCTGGACTTGGCTCCATATTCGTACACGAGCTTGATCAAGGAGCCTCGTGTAGGAGTGGCATGCGGATTGGTGGTGACCCAGTATGGCGGCGATACCGTGTACGTCGAGTCCACCCGCATGGATGGCAAGGGAAACCTTCAACTGACCGGTCAGCTGGGTGACGTCATGAAAGAGTCTGCTCAGGCTGCGCTCAGTTACATCCGTGCACATGCTGTGGAAATCGGTCTGGACCCTCACTTCATTGAGAAGACAGACTTGCACGTACACGTGCCGGAAGGTGCTGTTCCCAAAGAAGGGCCTTCAGCGGGCGTAACGATGGCAACCGCCATGGTTTCGGCTCTGACAGGCAGAAAGGTTCGTTCTGATGTTGCCATGACCGGTGAAATCACGCTGCGGGGTCAGGTTCTACCAGTGGGGGGCATTAAGGCCAAGGTATTGGGGGCCTATCGTACAGGCATCAGGAAGCTTATCCTCCCGGAAGAGAATCGGCGTGATACCACCAAAATTGCCGCCGACATCAGTCAGAAGCTGGAATTCACGTTTGTCAGTGATATCGGGCAGGTATTTGAGCGAGCGTTGCTGCCGAAGGAACCAGAACCCGTTTCGGACCAGCAGAATTGAGGCGGTAAAGGATGGAGCGGCACGAGGCTGCCAAAGCGCTGTCGGACAAGAGATCATCTCTCGGTCTCTCGCTCGATGACGCTGCCAGGGCGACGCTTCTACGCCGCTCCGTTCTTGAAACGCTTGAGGCGGAAGGGCCGGCGGAACTGGATGGGTTCTACAAGTCATACCTGCGCCGCTATGCCAGGTACCTGGGCCTGGATGAGGATGGGATTGTCGCTGCGTTTGCTGGAACATCGGTTCCAGCGGCCGCTGTGCAAGAGCCGTCCCCTCATCCGCCCATTCCGCCCACGTACCCTCGTTCAAACGTCTCTATTTTTGCAAGAAAACGCAGTCTTTCATCGTCCCTCGGCATCTTAGCGGTTGCACTCCTCCTGGCTCTGGTGCTGCTCTGGCATCCATGGGGAGGACAGGTGCCTGCGCCTGGAAGTACGACAACTACGCCTTCCACACCGGCTGAGGCGGTGAATCCTTCAACGCCTTCAACTCCTGCATCGGGGCAGGAGACCTCGACAGGAGCACCTGTCGAAAAGGTTCTTTCGCTGACCTTTGCAGCAACAACTCAGCGTGCCTGGTTGCAAATACGGGCTGATGGCGCCATTGTCTTCTCGGGCGTCTTGCGGCCGGGTGACAGCACACAGGTTTCTGGGAACTATGTCGTTGTGGACTTCGGCAATGCCCGGTACACGACTGTGACCGAAAATGGTGTCGACAAAGGAGTCGTTTCCAGTGACAAGACGGTCCTGACTGTCGAATACGGATCTCCAGCACATGCGCCATAGACCGCGGGTGTGCATGATCAGCCTGGGGTGTGCCAAGAATCTAGCTGACAGTGAGGCCATACTTGGACAGATTGTGACTGCGGAGCCCGACTCCATTGTCTGTTCGGATCCCCAGGACGCTGACGTCGTCATCGTGAACACCTGTGGTTTCCTGAAGGCGGCGCGCGATGAGGCCGATGAGACGCTCAGCAGTGTGGAGGAGCTGCAGTCTGATGGCCGGTCCAGGCGTATCATTGCCGTGGGCTGCTATCCCCAGCTGTGGAAGGAGCAGGTGCTCTTGCGGCATCCAGGAGTCTCTGCTGTCATGGGTGTCGATGCCATGTTCCAGACCGAAGTCTGGAAAGAGGTCCTGCACCAGCAGCCGATTTCGAGTGTGGAGCGCACAGTCGACGTATCAACCATAAGGAACTTCGAAGCGCCTCGGCTTCTCAGCGGCAATGGTTCCTATGCATACCTGAAAGTGGCGGACGGATGTTCGCAACGCTGCACCTACTGCACGATTCCTCAGATCAAGGGTCCACTCCTCAGCCGCACACCAGAGGCGATCCTTCGCGAAGCGGGACAGCTTATTCAATCGGGCGTGAAGGAAGTCATCCTTGTCGCTCAGAACACCAGCGCCTATGGCATGGATCTGTCTGCTGACCACCGCTCGCTGCTGCCGGACCTGCTCCGTGCGCTTGATGATCTGCCTGGCATGGGTTTGCTGCGCATCCTCTATCTCTATCCTACGATGGTGACACAACAGCTTCTCGAGCTGATCGCCGATTCTCGCCACATTGCGCACTATGTCGACATTCCTCTGCAGCATACTGATCCAGACGTGCTGAGGGCGATGGGACGACCGTGGGCTGAGAGATCGACGCTGCAGGTCGTTGATCGTGTTCGTCGCATTATGCCAGACGCAGCGCTCCGCAGTACCTTCATCGTCGGGTTTCCGGGCGAGACCGAGGATCAGTTCCGCCGACTGCTGGCTGATATTCAGCAACTGCGGCTTGATCACGCGTCAGCGTTCGCCTATTCGAGAGAGCCCAAAGCGGTCTCGTCGCGGCTGCCCAATCAGGTTTCTACAGCGGTGAAGAACAGACGCCTCCGCGAATTTATGCAAGTGCAACAGGGGATTTCACTTTCTGTTAACCAGGAGCGCTATCTCGACAGGAATGTCCTGGTTATGGCCGATGCGGTGGAGGGGTCACTTGTCTACGGAAGAACACCGCTGGATGCCCCGGATGTCGACAACTCCGTCGTCATCTCGACACGCGGCCAGAAACAGCCAAGCATCGGTTCTCTGTTCACTGCGCACATCACCTCGGTTGGACCCTATGATCTGGAGGGCGAGCTGGCGTGAGGGCATTTGTCGGCATAGCGCTGTCTGGTGACTTCGCGCCGTGGTTCCAGGAGCTGACGGGAGCGCTGGGGCCTGTCGCTCGCAGGGTGAGACTCGTGCCCCCTGCGTCGTGTCACATGACGTTGCGTTTTCTTGGTGAGATCCCAGAGGACCAGACAGGTGAAGTAGCAAGTAGACTCCGGGGATCTGTCGCATCATTGCAGGTTGGTTCTGTGTCACTGGAGCGGCTGGGTATTTTTCACCGCAATGGCGCGGCGTCTGTCCTGTGGGCGGGTCCGCGGCTTGTGTCTGCGACCTTGAAGGAACTCGCCGGGAGGGTCACGACAGCGTTGGCTGGTCTGGGTTCTAATGCACAAGAAGAGCAGTTTGAGCCTCATGTGACATTGGGTCGGTTTCTTTCGGGGACTCGGTATGAAGACGTTGTTTCATTGGAGTCAGTCGCTTTGAGACCGTTTTCAAGTCCTATTCGCAGGATCGTGCTCTATGAGAGCTTGCTGGGACAGGGACACCCTGTCTACGTCGTGCGGGCGACCGTTTCGCTGGCCGAGTTTGCTGAATAGGCAGAGCGAATTATACTGTACCGTAATGGCTACACCAAACGGGGAGGCTATATGGAAAACGGAAAGACGCCCGATAAGATACTGAAGAATGAGGCTGCCGACAGAGTGACAGATCGTGACAGAGCTCTGGCTGCTGCGATGTCGCAGATAGAGAAGCAATTTGGAAAGGGTTCGGTCATGAAACTCGGAGACCGGTCCGAGAGAGTTCAGGTGCCGGCTATTTCGACGGGCAGCCTTTCGCTCGATGCGGCACTCGGCATTGGAGGACTTCCCAGGGGACGAATCGTCGAGATTTACGGCCCAGAGGGTGGAGGCAAGACGACTCTTGCTCTCCAGGCTATCGCAGAGGCGCAGAAGGCAGGGGGGAGAGCGGCATTTATTGACGCCGAGCATGCACTTGATCCTGTCTATGCAAAGAGCATTGGCGTCGACGTGGACGAGCTGATCATATCTCAGCCAGACTACGCCGAACAGGCCCTTGAAATCGCCGACATGCTTGTGCAATCAGGTGGGCTGGACGTATTTGCGCTTGATTCTGTTGCGGCACTGGTGCCGAGGGCAGAACTCGAGGGCATGATGGGAGACCAATTCGTCGGTCTTCAAGCGCGACTAATGTCGCAGGCGCTTCGGAAGCTGACCGGTGTGCTGAACAAGTCACAGACATGCGCCATTTTTATCAATCAGTTGCGCGAAAAGATCGGAGTAAGCTATGGAAATCCGGAAGTGACACCAGGTGGACGGGCGCTCAAGTTCTACTCTTCCGTCAGGCTGGAGGTTCGCCGGGTCGAGAGCATTACCGAGGGTGATGCCGTCATTGGAAACAAAGTGAAGGTGAAAGTTGTAAAGAACAAGATGGCGCCCCCCTATCGGGTTGCCCAGTTTGATGTCATCTTCGGCAAAGGGATCCAGACGTTTGGAGAAGTCGTCGACTTGGCAGTCCAGTTTGATATCATCGAGAAGAGTGGCTCCTGGTATGCCTATGGCGGAACCAGACTGGCGCAGGGAAGAGACAATGCTGCTGCTTACCTGAAGGAACATGCCGACGTCATGGCGGAGATCAAGGAGAAAGTTCGAGAGAAGCTATCGCCTCAAGTGGATGCTGCTCCAGCGGAGTGATTGAACGGCGATTTTTAGTCTTGCCTTCGGTCGTCCAGTAGAGGGTCGAAGTCAGTGACAATAAGGATGGTAGACATATGCCTGGAATGAACGGGATCATCTCCTCTGCTATATATGCAGGGATGCTGATTCTTGGCATTGTTATCGGACTCATGGTTGAGGGCTACATAGCTCGAAATCGTGTCGAGTCAGCGCGCGAGCTTGTACGCAAGATGGAAGAGGAAGCGCGTTCAAGCATAGAAGCTGAAAATGCCAAGAACAGGCTCAAACTTCAGGAGGAACTGGAGGAAAAGAAGAACGTCCTGGAGAACAAATTCAATGTCCGGCAAGCTGAACTGCAGAAAATGGAACATCGCCTCATTCAGAAAGAGACGTTTCTTGACCATCGGACAGAGCAGGTTGAACAAAAAGATCGTGACTTGGACGCGGCCCAGGAGAAATTACGCAGCAAGATGGAAGTTCTCGATCAACAGCAGGCAGCCGCAGAGGCCGAACTTCACCGTGTTGCACAGCTGGATCCAGAAGAGGCACGGGCAATCATTCTCGACCGGGCTGAGAAGGAGACGCGATCGCGTGTTGCCAAGATGGTTGGCGAGGTCGTGCACGAAGCCGAGCTTCAAGCAGATGCAAAAGCTGCAGAGGTTATCGCTTCATCGATCCAGAAGATTGCGACAGACTACGTCGGAGAGGCGACCATCAGCGTTGTTCCGCTGCCCTCCGAAGATTGGAAGGGACGCATCATCGGCCGCGAAGGGAGAAACATACGTGCATTCGAGACGCTGACGGGCGTGGATCTGCTGATCGACGATACCCCGGAAGCCGTCACGCTTTCGGCATTTAACCCAATTCGCCGTGAGGTGGCACGCATCGCTCTGGAGCGGCTGGTGGTCGATGGACGGATTCATCCGGCGCACATCGAGCAGTTTGTCGAGGAAGCCGAGCAGCAGATGGACGAGCGCGTTTTCAGCGAGGGACAGCAGGCCGCGAACCGTGTCGGGATCGCCGGTCTCTCTGACGATATCACTCGCCTCGTTGGCCGCCTCAAATACCGCACCAGTTACGGGCAGAACGTTCTTGCTCATTCCATGGAGGCCGCGTTCATCGCAGCCAACATAGCATCGGAACTAAAACTTCCTGCCGGTCCGGCGAAGCGTGCGGGCTTCCTGCATGATATCGGAAAGGCTGTCGACTACGAGATCGAGGGACCGCATGCCCTGATTGGCGCAGACATTCTGAACAAGGCGGGCGAGCCCGAGAACATTGTGCACGCCGTCGCTGCGCATCATTCAGATGTGCCGATGGAGACAGTGCTTGACGTGATTGTCCACGTTGCTGATGCACTCTCGGCCTCAAGGCCTGGAGCGCGCCGAGAGAGTGTCGAAAGCTACATCAAGCGTCTAGAGAAACTGGAGTCGATCGCCAACTCCATTCCGGGCATCAAGAAGTCGTTCGCCATTCAGGCGGGTCGCGAACTGCGCATTCTGGTCGAACCAGATGATGTGGACGAATCCATGGCTGCAAAGATTGCTATGGATGTCGCGCGTAAGGTGGAACTTGAAGTCTCGTATCCTGGGCAGATAAAGGTGACCGTTGTCCGTGAGACCAGATATTCCGAATACGCCAAGTAGCGAACCGGGAAGCCTGGACAGCTTATACAGACTGGCTTTCGAGAGAGGAGCTCTGGATAAACTCCCGGCCGCGCCGGGAGTTTATGTCATACGGGATGCCGATGACCAGATCATCTATGTCGGCAAAGCCAAGAGTTTGCGGAAACGTGTGGAATCGTACTTCCGGAAGGATCTGAGCCCAAAGACGAAAGCGATGGTTGGCAGAGCCCGCTCCTTCAGTTTTATCACGGCGGGGAATGAAGACCAGGCACTGGTTCTTGAGTCCAATTTCATTAAGAACTATCGGCCGCACTACAACATTCAGCTGGTCGATGGCAAGTCCTATCCGCTCATTGAGCTGACAGGTGACTCATTTCCTATCCTTCGCAAGACGCGCAGGGTAGTGACGGGCAGAAGCCGCTATTTCGGTCCATATCCAAAGTCCGGTTTGTTGAATCTGGGCCTGGACAGTTTGCGACGGGCCTTTCCTGTACGAACGTGCCATCGAAAGATCGATCCATCAAAGCCCACGAAGCCGTGTCTGGACTTTGATCTGGGTTTGTGCCTTGCTCCATGCGGAAACAGGTGTTCTCAAACTGAATACGCTCACGTTGTGGCGAATTTGGCTGAGTTTCTAAATGGCAAGATGAAACCTGTCCTGAGGCAGCTTGAAAATGATATGAACCAGGCCTCACGAGCACAGCAGTACGAGCGTGCTGTCCGGTATCGTGACTCGTATCTGGCTTTAAAGGGCCTGTCTGAAAGATATGCCGTCTTTGCCCCGCATGTACGGGACATGGACGTGTTTGTCTTTCACCAGAAAGGTCACCTCGGTGCGCTTGTGCGCCAGGCGCTGCGCGAGGGAAAGCTCATTGCATCTTCGGAATTTGTCTACGACCTGAAGGAAAGAGGCGGCAACGACCCCGCTCTGGTGGCGGATCTCATCATCGATTTTTACGGTCGATTCCATTTATCGCCGCCCGGCCGCATCGCTCTGGAAATCGTGGGCACCGACGCTGACATAGTCCGGGGCCGTCTCCGTGCAGAGCTTGGCACCCCGGTCGTTCTGGTTTCACCACGCTCGAAGGAAGCGGGAAGACTGCTAGCCTTTGCTGCTCAGAATGCAGAAGCGAAACTCTTGTCGATGTCGCGTGAGAGCAGCTTTCCCCAACAGCTGGCCGTTCTCAAGGCAGCTCTTGACCTTGACCAGCTGCCCGTCCGTATCGAGGGCTACGACGTTTCCAACATCTCTGGAACAGATGCTACTGTATCGATGGTCGTGTTCATCGCAGGCAAACCGGCGAAGAGCCAGTACAGGCTCTTCAATATTCGTTCGGTTCATGGTCCCAACGATCCCGCAATGCTTGCGGAGGCTCTGACTCGGAGATTTGCCCGGTGGGATGATGTGACGTTTGGAGATCCAGCAAATCTGGTGCTGGTTGACGGGGGCCTGTCTCAAGTCGCGGCTGTGTGTGGCGCACGAGATGCGGCGGGAGTCAAGGTCCCCGTAGTCGGAATTGCAAAGAGGGAGGAACTGCTGTATCACGAGCAATGGTCAGAACCAGTTCGTCTTGCGCATGATTCGCCAGCTCTGCTGCTCCTGATGGCAGTCAGGGATGAAGCGCATCGCTTTGGAAAGCGCGAGTTCCACAGGCTGCATGAGCGCGGCTTGAAGCATCGTTAGGTAAGAGAGGAGACCATATGGATGTGATGTTAAGATGGTTGCTGAATGCCCTGGTGTTTCTTGCAGTCAGTCGCATTGTCCCAGGGTTCAATGTTGGTACATTTTGGACGGCTCTATGGGCGGCTTTGATGTTTGGGCTCGTCAATGCACTGATCCGTCCGATTCTTCTGATCATCAGTTTGCCGCTCAGCATTCTGACTCTGGGGCTCTTCACGCTTGTGATCGATGCGGTAGCCATGGGCTTGACTGCGTGGCTGGTGCCAGGCTTCCAGCTTCATGGCTTCTGGGCTGCATTGTTCGGATGGCTGCTCGTCTCGTTCGGCAGCATGGTCGTGTCCTCACTGCTGAGGCGGGATGAAGGACGTCAAAGATGACACGGCGCCCAATTGGAGACTTTCATGTGCACACGGTGTTCTCGGGACATGCCTTCTCGACGTTGCAGGAAGTCATCACTGCTGCCCAGGAGCGCGGTCTTGCCTATCTTGCAATTACGGATCATGGACCTGCACGGGTCGATGGACCAAAGCTTGACTATTTCAAGAATTTGGTCAGGCAGGACACGTTACGCGAACTCCCGGGCATTCGGGTCTTGGTGGGCGTCGAAGCCAACATTACCGATACGTGGGGCAATCTGGATGTGCCAGAGAAGCTCTTGCATGACCTGGACATCGTGGTTGCGGGGTTCCACAACTCCACGGGATACGGTGGATCATCGGTTGTGGAGAATACCCAGGCTCTCCTGAAAGCCATCAACAAGAACCGCATCACTGTGATCGCTCACATCGGTGATCCTCGCTTTCCATATCCTGTGGACCTTGAGGATTCGATTGCGGCCGCTGCGGAGAAAGGCGTGCTGGTCGAGATCAATCAGTCGGCACTTCATGCCTGGAAGCCGGCGAATGTTGCGCACTACGATCGGGTGCTCGAGCTGCTTGCCAAGCATCACGCTCCAATTCTCATGAACTCCGATTCTCACATATCCTACACGGTGGGGGTCATGACAGAATGTGAGAGATTGTTGAGGGAGCACGGCATCGATCCGCTGTCGACGGTCAACTATTCGGAAGAATTAATCAGCAAGTATGTTCTGAGGCAGGCATGAGCAGCGGCGACGCGGCACGAACAGCTGTTATCGTGAGTGTGAGAAAACTGGGTGAGCTGTTGGACCCGGCTCGACCAGATGAGACGCGGCAACTCGCAGAAGGGCTTGGCATCGAGGTGCTGGAAGTCAAAACATATGTTCAACGCGCTGCCCTGCGGCTGCTCCTCGGAAAAGGTCAACTTGAAGAACTTCATGAGTTTCTCCAGGCCCTGAGAGCCGATCTTGTCATTTTTGACTCTGAACTCACGCCTCTTCAGTACCGGCAATTGGTGGATCACCTGGAGATCCCGGTCATGGATCGAGCACGACTGATCCTGGAAACGTTCGCGTCCCAGGCTCAGACGGCGGAGGCGAAGAAGCGGGTGCGCATCGCTGAACGTCTGTTCGAACTGACACAGCTCCGAGCGATGAATGCGGGATACGATCAACAGGCTGGTTTCATTGGCATGAGGGGACCCGGCGAGACCCTGTTTCAAAAACGTCGCAGAGCAAAAAGATCGGAGATCCACGAACTTCGTGAAGAAGTAAAGCAGGTCGACACGCGCTACGCGGTGAAGGCACAGAGCAGGCAGCAGTCTGCTGTTGCCAAGATAGCTGTTGTTGGCTATACCAATGCAGGAAAAAGCACGCTCATCAATCTCTTGAGCGGGTCGACATTGCGGTCCGAAGACAAGCTTTTTGCAACGCTTGACACTGCGGCCAGACCCGTTCGCTTTGGACGCCAATCAGCGATTCTCATCGATACGGTTGGTTTCATCCGTGACTTGCCCGAATCTCTCATGGACTCCTTCAGGTCCACGCTTGAGGAGGCACGTGAGGCTGATCTTCTGCTTCATGTGGTGGATGCTGGCACACGCGATCTCCAAGAGCGGATACGCATTGTCGATGAGGTTCTCGAACGCATTGGTTGCAGTGAAATTCCCCAGTTGCTGCTGTTCAACAAGATCGACACTGTTGACGATCGCAGGCGGAGTGAGATACTAAGCCTTGCGAAGGGAATGCCAATTTCCTGCTCGGTTCCCCAGGGAATCGATGAGCTCCGGGAGCAGATTGGCTCGCTCCTGTTGCGTCGTGTTGTCCGTGGTTCCTACGTCATTCCGTTTACGGATCCCGCTGCTCGAGCAGAAGTCTACGAAGGAGCTGTCGTCCTGAAGGAGAGAGTCTCTGCTCGCAGCTGGATCATCGAAGCAGCCGCTTCTGCCCCTGGAGCGCGTCTGCCTCGTCGATTCCTGAGGAAGGGCTGACCGCGATACTGCTTTGAGCCGCCGCCCGGCTCTTTGAACCGTGCGATGAAATGTTTCTCTTGGCAAATGCCGCAGCGGCCCTATACTACAGCATGCCGAAAACAGCAAATGGTCTTGCAAAGCGTGCATACATGGATGAAAAGGAGCAGAGATAGTCTATGAACATAGAGGATTTTGACTACGATCTCCCGAAGGAGCTGATTGCGCAAACACCCCTGGAACGGCGTGACATGGCCCGCCTCATGGTGGTCAACAGGGCGACTCGAACCATCGAGCACAAGCGCTTTGGCGATCTGCTCGAGTACCTGCGTGCTGGAGACATCATGGTCATCAATGATACGCGCGTGAATGAGGCGAGTTTCAGTTGTCGCAAGGACGCGACCGGTGCTTCCATTGATATCCTGCTGACTGGGCGCAGGTCACCAACGCGCTTCAGCGCTCTGGTGCGTCCTCTGAAGCGTCTGCACATTGGCGAAACGTGCACCGTCACGTCTGACGTCAGCTTGCGCCTCGTTGAACGCAATGACGATGGCGACGCCGTTCTGGAGTTCTCGCGTGACCCGTATACGAGCGAAGAGTTCCGGGCGGTTGCACGCGTGCAGATACCACCCTACATCAAGCAGTTTCCTCGCGATCCCGAATCCTATCAGACGGTTTATGCCAAGGAGCCGGGGTCAGTGGCCGCTCCCACTGCAGGTCTGCACTTCACTCCAGAAATGCTGAGAAGCATTCAGGAGGCGGGGGTGAACATCCAACATGTGACCCTCGATGTTGGTCTGGGAACATTTCAGCCAGTCCGGGTCGATACTGTAGAGGACCACCATATGCACACGGAACGGTTTGTCCTCCCCAGAGAGACGGCGGAGGCGATCAATACTGCTCGGGCGGGGCATCGAGCCGTGACTGCCATTGGCACAACCGTTGCCAGGACACTTGAGTCCTGTATCGATAGTGACGGGAACGTCAGGGCGGACAGTGGGGAGACAGGAATCTTCATTTATCCACCTCATGAGTTTCACGGATTCGATCATCTCGTCACAAATTTCCATCTGCCCAAGTCGACGCTCCTCATGCTGGTCGGAGCGTTCATGGGAATGGACCTGATGTGGACTGCCTATCACATGGCCATCGAGCAGAAGTACAGATTCTTCAGCTTTGGCGATGCCATGCTGATCCTCTAGAGCATTCATGGGCATCTTCGAGGTAACGCATCAAAGTGCCACGGGGCACGAGCGCACCGGTATCCTGAAAACTGCTCACGGTACCGTCCGCACCCCTGTTTTTATGCCTGTCGGGACTCAGGCGACCGTCAAGGGCCTGACGCCAGAGCAAGTTGGGGAAATCGGGTTTGAGATCCTTCTCTCGAACACGTATCATCTCTACCTTCAGCCCGGGGATGATGTCATCCGGGAGGCCGGAGGCCTGCACAAGTTCATGCACTGGGACCGCAGTATCTTGACCGACAGTGGCGGGTTTCAAGCCATGAGTCTGTCTCGCATCAGCAAGAAGAGCGACGATGGGATCGAGTTCCAGTCGTTTATCGACGGATCCCGCCACATGTTCACTCCGGAACGCGTCATCGGAATTCAGAAAAACCTCAACTCCGACATCGTCATGCCCCTTGACATCTGTACCCAGTACCCTTCAGAGCGCGCTGCAGCAGTAAGCGATCTGTCAAGAACGGTAGCGTGGTTTGGCCGGGCAAAGGCAGCCATGGGCGAGTCGCATCAAATCCTGTTCGGAATTACTCAAGGTGGTTTCTATGGTGACCTGCGCGAGGAGTCGACCAAGAGGATCATGGACCTGGATCCACAGGGATTCGCCATCGGCGGTCTCAGCGTGGGAGAGGAACGTCAACTGACCATGGATATGCTTGACCACAGTCTGCTGAATGCTCCCGATGACCGCCCACGCTATTTCATGGGACTTGGCGATCCAGTAGGCATTCTTGAGATAGTCAGCCGGGGGATCGACATGTTCGACTGTGTCCTGCCCACGCGAGTGGCCAGGAACCAGATGGTTTTCACGAGAGACGGGGTTGTGAAGATCTCAAAGAAGCTGTATGAGCGCGACTTTCGTCCGATCGAGGAGGACTGCTCGTGCTATGCTTGCCGCAACTATACCCGAGCCTATCTTCGGCATCTGTTCAAGGCAAATGAAATGCTGGCGGGAACGCTGGCAACCATCCACAATCTTCAGTTCCTGCAGACCATGATTGATGAGATCCGCGGCGCCATCGAGGCTGGCACCTTTGCCACCTACAAACGGGAGTTCATAGCACGGTATACCGCATCATCCAACCGATCCTGGTAGATGCTCCATGCTTGCGCTCCTGCATTGACACTGAGCCCGATTTGATGTACAGTTGATGTGTTGTCGAAACCAGGAGGAACCATAATGCGGTCGAAGGTAACAACAAGTCTTATTCTCGTCATTATTGTGGCAATTGTAGCGGGAGTCATCAACTACGAGGGACTGATCGCCAAGAACCCAAAACTGGCTCCCAAGTTTGGTCTTGACCTCAGCGGTGGCGTGCGGATTGTGCTTGAAGCACAGGACACTGCATCTGCAAAGGCGACGAGCGACGCTATTAACGCTGCTGTCGGTGTTATCGACAAGCGCATCAACGCTCTGGGCGTCAGTGAGGCCGTAGCCGTGCGCGAGGGCTCCACATCCAATAGAATTCTGGTGGAGCTGCCGGGATGGCAGGATCCCGAGCGTGCCAAGGAAATCATAGGAAAGACAGCGCTGCTCGAGTTCAAGACAGAGGACGGCAAAGTCGTTGTGAGCGGCAAGGACCTGGTTGATGCCAAACTGGTCTTCAGTCAGGCTCAGGATACGCTCGGACAGCCTGAGATTTCCTTTACGCTGAACGCTGCTGGCAAGGCCGCCTTTGCGACCGCTACGCAAGCGAACATTGGCAAGAAAATCTCGATCTACTTGGACGGCCAGCTCCTCATGAGCCCGACGGTCGAGTCGGCTATCACGGATGGCGCCGGCGTCATCACTGGTGGATTTACTGCACAGGAGGCCAGCAATTACGCTCTCCTGCTGAAGAGCGGGGCACTCCCCGTGAAGCTGGTTGCCATCTCCGAAGAAGTCGTTGGTCCTTCGCTGGGCGAAGCGTTCAAGCATAGCAGCGTACTGGCTGCACTGCTGGCATTTCTCCTCGTCGTTCTGTGGATGTTCTTCTCGTATCGGTATCTAGGAATTGTCTCTGGTATTGCTCTCATCGTCTATGCTGACATAGTCATGGCGGCATACTTGGTGCTGCATGCGACGCTTTCGCTGCCTGCAATTGGTGGAGCAATTCTCTCGATTGGCATGGCTGTTGATGCCAACTGCATTATTTTCGAGCGGATCCGCGAAGAACTAGCGCTGAAGAAGACTGTCAAGGGAGCCATTGGAGCAGGCTTTGCAAAGGCTTTCCATGCTGTTTTCGATTCCAACTTGACCGTACTTGTGGGTACTGCGTTCCTATTCTACTTTGGGACTGGTACTGTCCGCGGATTTGCCGTGACGCTGGCTCTCGGTGTCCTTGCGAGCATGTTTACGGCTGTGTTTGCCAGTCATACGCTGGTTGATCTTCTGCTGACTCCTGCCATTGCCAGGAACAGCAGGAAATTCCTTGGTTAGGCGGTGCTGCCATGACATTTAGAGAGAGAGTCCTGACCTGGGACATTGTTGGCAAAACGCGCACTTGGTTCACACTGTCGTCGGTGATCATCATCATCGGTATCGCAGCTATGGTGGTGAACACTTTCAGCTTCGGCTCGCCGCTAAAGCTTGGCATTGACTTCATTGGTGGAACAGTCATCAATGCCTCATTCGCCAAGGCTCCCGACGAGACGGTCGTGCGTGACATTCTGGCAGCCAATGGCTACAGCAACGTGACGGTCCAGCGGACTGGAACAAATGGCATTACGATGAAGCTCGAAGTGAACGAGATAGATCCGGCTGTGAGTGGAAAGATTATTGACGCGATCGTCGCCAAGTATGGCGCCGTTGACGTCGGCACAAAGGAGATTACGTCCATTGCGCCAGTTATTGGACGCGACCTGCTGCGTCGTTCCGCGCTTGCGCTGGGGCTGGCGTTGCTCTTCACGCTGCTGTACATTTCTGTTCGGTTCAAGTTCTCGTTCGGCCTCGCCACGATCCTTGGAATGGTGCACGACATTCTTGTTGCATTGGGCATTCTCGCGCTTTTCCGAGTTCCACTCAACGCGCCCTTTGTCGGAGCTTTCCTGGCTATTGTGACGTATTCGGTCCAGGACGGTGTGGTGGTGATGGATCGTATCCGCGAAAAACTCCGCTATCGTGGGCCCAAAGAACCCTTTGACAAACTGGCCAATGCTGCGGTGACCGAGACGTGGATGCGGTCGTTCAACACGTCCTTCACGACGTTCCTCGCGGTGCTGATTCTGTTTATCATGGGCGGATCGCCAATTCGGGACTTCTCGACAACGTTGTTGGTTGGTATTATTTCTGGAACCTATTCTTCGATCTACATCTCCACGCCTCTGCTCGTTCTCTGGGTCAAGGGCAGGGAGAAGGCCGCAGCTCTGCAGAAAGCCTAGCAGACTGCAAGACGTTGGGACGGACAGGACATCGCAGGAGGCAAAATGAATCTCAGGGATTTCATCCGTGACATACCCGACTTTCCTCAGAAAGGCATTATCTTCAGAGATCTTACGCCGCTGATGGGCAATCCCGACGCGTTCGGTACTGCAGTTGACGAGCTGGCAAAGGAGTTCAGAGGCGACAGCATCGACAAGATTGTTGCTGTGGAGGCACGTGGCTTCATCATTGGAGCTGCTTTGGCCTACGCCCTGCATGTTGGTTTTGTACCTGCGCGCAAGCCGGGAAAACTGCCCTACAAGTCGGTGCGGAAGGAATACGAACTTGAATATGGTGTCTCGATTCTCGAGATGCACGAAGACGCCATTCAACCGGGCGAACGCGTTTTGATAGTTGATGACCTGTTGGCGACGGGCGGTACGGTTGGCGCCACTGCGGACCTGGTTCGCTCGCTGGGCGGGGATATCATCGCCTATGCTTTTCTTGTGACGCTCAAGGACCTTGGTGGAGCCAGCAAGCTGAGTGGTGGAAGGGTCGTCTCGCTGCTTGAACTTTGAAGCTCGATACAGCATTTGACGTTGATACAGAGTACCAGAATCTCATAGCGACGCTTCAGGGCTGGCTGTCTCCAGAGGAGACCGCCCTTGTTGAACGAGCGTTCGTGTTTGCGCGCCAGAGGCATGGTGATCAGAAACGTGCCTCTGGCGCTCCTTATATGCTACATCCCGTCGAGGCAGCATTGATCCTTGCAGACTACCGCCTCGATGCTGAAACATATGCCGCTTGTCTTCTTCACGACGTCCTTGAGGATACGGCGACCACGGGCCGGGAACTTGAAGAGGGTTTTGGCACAAAGGTTGCGGCCCTGGTCGAGGGGGTCACAAAACTGCGCGGCCTGAACTACCTGTCTCGCGAGGAAAACAACCTGGAAAACGTTCGCAAGATCCTGCTTGCCATGGCGGCCGACCTTCGCGTCGTATTCATCAAGCTGGCGGACAGGCTCCACAACATGCGCACGCTTCAGTACCTGAGTGCAGACAAACAGCAACGGATTGCCCAGGAAACCATGGAGATCTACGTACCCCTGGCGCACCGCCTCGGCATTTACGAGCTGAAGTGGGAGATGGAAGATCTCGCATTTCGCTACCTGAGTCCAGATGAATACAAGAGACTTGCAGGATTGGTCGCCGCCAAGAGAGCTGAACGAGAAGCTCTTGTCGAGAAGACGATTGCGCAGATAGGAAGTTTTCTTGAAGAGAAAGGGATCCACGCTCAGGTGTCGGGCAGGCCCAAGAACCTGTACAGCATCTACCGCAAAATGGTACAGCAGGGCAAAACATTTGATGAGATCTATGACTTGACTGCGGTTCGGATTCTTGTAGGCACAATTCCCGAGTGCTATCTGGTTCTGGGGTATGTCCATGAGGCTTTCACCGTGGTCCCCGGCCGTGTGAAAGACTACATTGCACTTCCGAAACCGAATGGATATCAGTCCCTGCACACTACGGTCATAGGCTCGAATGGCGAACCTCTTGAAATCCAGATTCGGACAAAGCGGATGCACGAGGTTGATGAGATGGGCGTTGCCGCGCACTGGAAATACAAGGAGGGAAAGGCGGCCGACCTTGTGGATTCAGAGCGATTCGCATGGCTGCGGCAGATGGTCGACTGGCAGAAGGACGTACGTAGCAGCGTCGAGTTTGTTGACCGTGTGAAGGTGGATGTTTTCTCGGACGAAGTTCTGGTGTTTACCCCAAAGGGAGATGTTATCAACTTGCCGGTCGGCTCTACGCCAGTGGACTTCGCGTATCACATTCATACCGATGTGGGCAACAATCTTGTTGGAGCGAAGGTGAACGATCGCATCGTACCCATTGACACAGAACTCGTCACCGGCGACCGTGTCCAGATCATAACGTCGCGTAACTCGGGAGGCCCAAAGGCGGATTGGCTGAAGTTCGTCAGGGCGGCTTCCACCAAAGGGCACATTCGTGCCTACCTGCGCAAAAAGGAACTGGAGCGCGAGACAACCGAAAAACGCGAGGTGGAAGAACGGCCGCGCCCGGCGGCGCCTCGGGCGCCTGCTGTTCATCGTGCCACAGGCGACAGCGGATTCCGTGTTGTGGTCCGCGGTGACGCAACGCTGCCGCTGATCATGGCTGCGTGCTGCAATCCAGCGTATCCTGATGAGATCCTGGGGTATGTCACCCGCGGGAGAGGTATTACCATCCACAGAGCTGATTGTGTGAACATTCCTTCGCTGGCCCTGGAGCCGGAGCGTCTGGTGGAAGCTCACTGGGAGGCAATTCCAAGAAAGGTGCGCGAGCGGACGATTGTGATCGAGACATTGAATGTCCCGGGCGTGCTCTATGAAGTTTCTGAGGAATTTGCCAAACGGGATATCAACATCAAGTACATGCGGAGCGCCGATCACCTTTCCATGTTCCGGAAGAAAGTCGATGCAGGAAGAACGCAGATCAAGATAGTGGCGGAGTTTTCAGACGAGAATTCCTATCGTCAGATTATGGAGTCGCTGGGGGCGTTGACCTCCGTCATATCGATCAAGCAGCAGTAGGAGGTTCTCTGGCGCGGTATAGATGTGCCTCGCCGCCCACAGGGCTTCCGGAGCTGGGAAAACGATCAAGTGGTGGAGCCGAGGGGATTCGAACCCCTGACCTCATCCGTGCGAGGGATGCGCTCTCCCAGCTGAGCCACGGCCCCATCCATGATGAGATTATACGAGATTTGCCCTGCGAGTCAAAGTGCACTGCTGAGCAAGGCCCCTCAAACGCTCGTTGTGGGTTGACATCACCTGTCTTGGAACTACAATCTGATAGGTAACAAATAACTTGTCCGTGAGGAGCAGTCATGTCCAGACCGGTCGGTCTCATTGTTGGCACGGGTGTCGATAGCGTCCAGCTTCTTTCT
Source organism: Candidatus Cryosericum sp. (assembly GCA_049699855.1). Taxonomy (GTDB): domain Bacteria; phylum Caldisericota; class Caldisericia; order Cryosericales; family Cryosericaceae; genus Cryosericum. Next base: position 12,165 of record JBNAWM010000001.1, on the reverse strand, counting down.
GATGCAAGACGTTCCATCATCAAGACTCCCTTCGGTGAAGTTGAGTATTCTCGCGGGTTCCTCGGTGATACGGAGGTCATCAGCCTGAAACGGCACGGCGAAGGGCATGTTGTGCCCCCGCACTTGATCAACTACCGAGCGAACATCATGGCGCTGTACATGCTTGGTGTCAAAAGTGTCGTGACGACCAGTGCGGTCGGCTCGCTCAAGGAATCACTGCGTCCTGGGTCCTATGCGCTGATGGAAGGATTTCTGGACTTCACAAAGGCTCGCGCCCAGACCTTCTTTGAGGTAGGCAAGGTTGTTCACACCGATATGACGCACCCGTACAGCGCCAGTATTACGACTGTCCTGTCGTCGGTAATGGCCAGCCTTGGGCTGGTCGTTCATACGGGGGAGGTGTATGTGGGGGCTGAGGGTCCACGTTTTGAATCTCCTCAGGAAGTGCGGATGTATGGAGCTATGGGGGGATCGGTCGTGGGCATGACGGGTGTACCAGAGGTCACACTTGCACGCGAGGCAGGCCTCGAATACCAGACCATCGCCATCATTACCAACTATGCTGCAGGCATCAGCCCGTCACTGCTGACCCACCAGGAGGTGCTTGATGCGATGAGCGCTGCATCTGTGTCGTTGATTGAAGTGCTCAAGCAGTCTCTCCCGGCCATCGCTCTTCTGCCGGATGCTGTGGATAACGCCGAGCATCCTCTTGACTTCCTGATCGGCTCATGAGAGTAGAGCTTCTGGCCTTCACCCCTGATCCAGATATGCTTTGTTCCTATGCGGCACATATCTGCTACAGCACCGAGCCATTCAGGGCTGACCGGAGCGCATCTATTTTGCACAAGGTGATGGCCAATGGGCACTTGTCGGTCCTCGAGCACGCCAGTTTCACCTTTCTTGTCGAGGGATTGTCACGGGTAGCTTCTCATCAGCTTGTACGTCATCGGCTGGCTTCCTTTTCGCAACAGAGTCTGCGGTTTACGAAAGCAGGGCCGACGACGTTCTTTTCTCCTCCAGGATGCGACTTTGGGGACTTCTATACGGCCGCCTACGAAGAATACCGGCGTTTGCTGGCGCAGGGGGTTGCCGAAGAAGATGCCCGGTATGTCCTTCCACAGGGAGTGACCTCGCGCATTGTCATAACGATGAATGCCAGAGAGCTGCTGCATTTCTTCGAGTTACGCTGTTGTATGAGAGCACAATTTGAGATTCGGGCCCTTGCGTGGCTGATGCTGGCCAAGGCCAAGGCCGTGGCACCGCTGATCTTTGAAAACGCAGGCCCTGTCTGCCTGCGGGGATTGGAGTGCCCGGAGCATTCGTTTGCGTGTCCTCTGAAGGATCGGGGGAAGAAAGGGGGTTTGGAATGACAGGAACCATGCTTGCGATTGTCAAGGAACGTCCTGAGCGGGGAGCCTCTCTGACGAGGGTGAACATTCCCTCCATTGCTGATGATGAGGTGCTGGTCAAGATCGACTACGCATCCATCTGCGGGACGGATGTTCACATCTATGTGTGGAATGAGTGGGCTCAGAAGCGGATCGAGACTCCACACATTATGGGACACGAGTTTTCGGGACACGTTGTCGAGATGGGCAAGGCAGTACATGCGTTCAACGAGGGGGACTTTGTCAGTTCGGAGACCCATATCTACTGTGGACATTGTTATCAGTGCCTCACGGGGCACAGCGAGGTCTGCCAGAACCTTCAAATACTGGGCGTGGACCGGGCTGGGGCCTTTGCAGAGTATATCGCTGTTCCAGAGCGCGTTCTCTGGAAGAACGATCCATTGATTCCCGCTGCGTGGGCTTCCATTCAGGAGCCCATGGGCAACGCACTGGACACGGTGAATGCAGAGTCGGTTGCTGGGAAAACTGTTCTAATTACGGGAGCGGGTCCCATCGGAGTGCTGGCCGTCGGCATCGCAAAGGCTTTTGGAGCTACCCAGCTGTTTGTCAGCGACCTGTCCGACTATCGACTGGACATTGCCAAGCGGATGGGAGCAGACGTCGTTCTCAATCCCCTGCACGATGACGTTGAGGCTGTCGTGAGAGAGCAGACACATGGTGTTGGTGTGGACGTTGTCCTTGAGATGTCTGGCAGTGAAAAGGCGATCCATCAGGGCCTGAGAGCACTTACGCCGGCTGGACGCATGTCCATGCTTGGCCTTCCGGACCACCCGGTCACGCTGGACTTGACCGATGAGGTCATCTTCAAGGAAATCCGGATGTATGGGATAACGGGGAGAAAGATCTTTGGGACATGGGAAACCGTTTCGCGATTGCTTGCGTCAAGGCTGGTTGATCCAACGCCAGCCATCACGCATCAGCTGAAGTTTGAGGACTGGCAGACGGGCATGGATGCTATGGTGGCAGGGACTTCTGGCAAGGTTGTCCTTCAGATCGCAGGGAGGTAGCGCGCATGAACGAGCGATTTCAAGAAATGATGCAGGCCGAACTCGATCGGCTGGATAGGGAAGGGTTGAGCGTTCGCATTCGCACACTCGACTCGGAGCAGGGGCCCGCGTGCACGATTGATGGCAAGTACGTTGTCAATCTGGCCGCCAACAATTACCTCGGCATCATTGGGCGTAAGGACGTCAAAGAAGCTGCAAAGAAGGCTATCGATGAATACGGCGTTGGTGCCGGTGCGGTCAAAACCATCATTGGCAATACTCGACTGATCGTGGAGGCCGAGAAAAAGCTGGCCAAGTTCAAGGATGTCGAGTCTGTCCTGATGTATCAGGGAGGCCTCACTGCGAACTCAGGAACCATTCCGGCGATCGTTCACGATGGAGATGTCATTTTCAGTGATGAACTGAATCACGCCAGCATTATTGACGGCTGCCGACTGAGCAGAGCCAAAATCGTGCCATTCAAACATTGCGACGTGGCAAGCCTTGAAGAGAAGATGAAGGAATACGACGGCGTGCCAGGCACCAAAATGGTCGTTACCGACGGCGTGTTCAGCATGGATGGCGACATTGCGCCTCTTGCCGACATCGTCGATGTTGCGAAGCGGCACCAAGCGATCACCATGGTAGATGACGCTCATGGCGAAGGTGTTTTGGGAGACCATGGACGTGGTATCGTCAATCATTTTCATCTGGAAGGTGAGGTTGATGTCGAAGTGGGAACTCTGTCAAAGGCGTTCGGTGTTGTCGGTGGCTATGCAGCAGGATCACGCACGCTGGTGGAGTTCCTCAAGAACAAGTCGCGGCCGATTCTGTTCAGTTCGAGTATGACGCCGGCTGACGCCGGAGCGATTGTGAAGGTTGTCGATATTCTCATGGAGAGCGATGAACTGGTGCACAAGCTGTGGGAGAATGCGGCATACTTCAAAGCAAAGATGAAGGCCTTTGGCTTTGACACCTGGCGCAGCGAAACCCCGATCACCCCGATTATTATTGGAGACAGCCAGCTGGCTAAAAACCTTTCCGCCAGGCTTTTTGAGAAGGGCGTCTTTGCACAATCACTAGGATTTCCAACTGTGCCGCAGGGTCTTGCACGCATTCGCTGTATGCTGTGTTCCTCTCACACGAGGGAACAACTTGATTTTGCAGCCGACGTGTTCCATGAGGCTGCCGTCGAACTGGGTATCCTGAAGAGCTAGGTGGCAGATGGCTCCTGCTTCGATTGACATACTGATTCTGGCGGGGGGCCTTGGCACGCGCATGAAGAGTGCAACTCCCAAGGTTCTTCACGATATCCTCGGTCACCCCATGGTCTGGTACGTGGTCGAAGCGGTGAAGGGCATCAACGATCATCCTGTCCTTGTGACGCCAGCCGATAATGAAGCATTTCAGCGGGAGTTTGGTGATCAGGTGCGCTACGCCGTCCAGCCTCAGCAGCATGGCAGTGGCCATGCCGTGCAGTGCGGACTAGAAGGCGTCACCTCGGACTATGTTCTTGTGTGCAATGGTGACAATCCGTTTGCATCAGACGAGGACTATCGTGCGTTTGTGGACGAGAGCCTCGCCAGAGGGGCGGATGCCGCAGTATTTGCAGCCACTCTGGACAGTCCTGGGCAGTTGGGGCGGGTCCTCCGGACATCCGATGGGACATTTGTGCGGATTGTGGAGGCACGGGATGCGCGGCCGGAAGAACTTGAGGTCCACGAGATCAACACCGGCATCTACCTTTTCCGGACGTCGAAGCTGCGCGGATGGATTGCGCGCATACGACCCGACAATGTCCAGGGAGAGTACTACATTACGGACTGCCTTGCAATGGCGGCTGAGGATGGAGACGCGGTGTACTGCCACGTGCCACGGACGCCATGGCGGATGGCCGGAGTGAACGATCGCAGTGAGCTGATGCTGGCTGCTGGTATTCTCCAGGAGCGCAAGATGCAGCGATTGTATGCTGATGGCGTTACCATTGACATGCCAGCTACGGTCCGGATCGACTGGGACGTTTCCATTGGCCGCGACACAGAGATCAGGCAGGGGTCATGCCTGAGGGGCAGGACTGCTGTGGGGAGCAAGTGCATCATAGGTCCGAATACGATGCTCGTAGGCGCGAGAGTAGGTGATGAAACCACTATTTTGATGTCGTATGTCGAGGATTCTGTGATTGGCGGGGGCTCCGCGGTGGGCCCATTCTCATACGTTCGCCCTGCAACACTGACAGGTGCTCACTCGAAAATCGGTGCGTTTTGCGAGATGAAGGCGTCGTCGCTGGGAGCGGGCAGCAAAGTTCCACATCTCTCGTACATTGGAGATGCATCCATCGCTGAGAACGTCAATATCGGCGCAGGGACGATCACGTGTAATTATGATGGGTTCACCCATGGCAAGCATCGCACGGTCATTGAACGCGATGTTTTCATTGGAGCCAACAACAATCTGGTTGCTCCAGTGACAATTCACGAGGGAGCGTACACGGCGACCGGGTCGACAATCACCCACGATGTGCCCGCTGGAGCACTTGGCATAGCTCGCGCTGTGCAAGTTGACAAGGAAGGATGGGTCAGGAGGAAAAAGAATGGACAGTGAATACAACCCGATCAAGATATTTTCTGGCAACGCGAACAGACCCCTGGCCGAGAAGGTCGCCTCCTACCTGGGCATTCCTTTAGGCCAATGCGAGATCGGCCGTTTTCCTGATGGCGAGATCAAACTGCGCGTCAGCGAGAACGTGCGCGGTGTGAATGTGTACGTCATTCAACCGACCAACGCTCCCGCGGAGAACCTGCTGGAGCTCCTGATTCTCCTGGACGCCCTGAAGCGTGCCTCAGCAGCGAGCATTACAGCAATCATTCCGTTTTTCGGATACGCCCGCCAGGACCGTAAGGTTCGTTCTCGTGAGCCAATCAGCGCCAAACTGGTTGCGAACCTCATCACGGTTGCTGGTGCGGACCGGGTGGTTGCCATTGATCTTCACGCCGCTCAGATTCAGGGTTTCTTTGACATTCCCACTGATAACCTGACTGCCATGGTTCAGTTTGCCCAGTATATCAAGCGAAAAGAACTTGAAGACCTGGTCGTTCTCTCTCCTGACGTTGGAGGCGTGGCGCGCGCCAGCACGTTCGCGCAAACGATTCATGCATCGCAGGCTCTCTTCGTCAAGAAGCGTCTTTCACCCGAAGCTGTGGAGATTCAATCGTTGATCGGTGACGTACGGGGCAAGAATGTCATCATTGCAGACGACGCGATCCACACGGGCAACACTATGCTGAATGCCTGTAACCGAGCGCTTGCCGAGGGCGCCAAGAGCGTCATTGCGTGTGCGACGCATGCCGTGTTTGCCGGTGATTCCCTGGGGTTGTTTGCCCGTTCGAACTTCAGCGAAGTCATTGTAACAGATACCATGTTCGTGCCGGACCGCGAATATCCGTCAATGTTCACGGTCCTGTCAGTATCAGAGCTCATTGGAAAAGCCATCTACAGCATCCACAATCACTCGTCGGTGTCTGCGCTGTTCCAGTTGTGAGACTCTGAAAGCTGTCCACTTGATTCAGAGCTGATTTGCCATATAATTCAATGATGCGCTGATACCTTTCGAATGAGGAGTTGATATGCAGAGAGTAACGATAGAGGCCATTTCCCGCGACAGCGGAAAACATGGCAAATTGAGTGCCCTGCGCAGGCAGGGGTTTGTTCCGGGTGTTGTCTACGGCCGTGGTATGGCTCCCATGTCGGTGGCTGTGCCCGTCCGCGCTTTTGAGCGCATCCGCCGCAACACTGGCGAATCGGCCATTGTCGAACTTCAGTTTGAAGGTGGCACGGCTGTCACCACGGTCGTCCACGAATTTCAAATGAATCCGATACGGGACACGTATACGCATGTGGACTTCCTGTCGATTTCGCTGGACGAGCCGTTGACGAGCAAGATTCCAATTCGGCCTGTCGGAACTGCTATCGGTCTCAAGGAAGGGGGAGTCCTGGAGCACTCTTTGTATGAATTGGAAGTGGAAGCCCTGCCTCTCGACATTCCCGATTATCTGGAAGTTGATGTCTCGGAGCTCGGTCTCAAACATTCCATTCACGTTGCAGATCTCAAGCTGGGTGAGAAGGTCAAGGTACTGACAAGCGAGTCGGCTACCGTCTTCTCTGTCGTTGCTCCTGCTGTAGAAGAAGCTCCGCCTGCCCCGGAGGAAGGTACTCCTGCTGAGGGCGCAGCAGCATCACCTGCCGAGGGTACTACGCCCGCTGCACCAGAGAGTCCCGCAAAAGCCGCTACCAAGAAGTAGCACACTGCTTTTGTTGTCGATCCGGGTTCTGCACTACCGCATACGCTGGTCTCAACAGGCCAGCGTTTTTGCTGCTCTCGACGGTGGAGCGGACATGCCATGAGAGTTCTTTTCATCGGAGACATCTTTGGCAGGCCAGGGCGCACCGCTATCCATCGGCTGCTGGGTGGGTTGAGAGATGAGTTTCAGCCCGTGCTCGTGGTTGCAAACGCTGAGAACGCGACCCATGGGACCGGGATGACACGTTCTGCATTCGATGAATTGAGTGGGGCTGGCATCGATGTTTTCACGGGGGGCAATCATACGCTCGCAAAACCCGAAATCATGAGCTTGATGGAACAGCAGGCCAATGTGTTATGTCCAGGGAATATCAGCCGCGCCCTCGGCCGCCATGGATGGGTGCTGGTCCCTACGAACGACGGACCGGTCGCGGTCATCAACATCATGGGCCAATACTGCATGAACGGGGCGGACAGTCCCTATGAGTACCTGGAGGACGTGCTGGCAGCACCCGACGTGCAACACGTACGCATGCGTATCGTCGACGTCCATGCAGAAGCGAGCGCTGAGAAAGCGGCGTTACTATATCTCTTCGATGGCCGCTTGAGCGCGATTCTGGGAACGCATACCCATGTCCCCACCGCTGATGCTCGGGTCACTGAGGGAGGGACAGCGTTCATGACCGACGTTGGAATGACCGGGGTGCGGGCTTCCATTATCGGCTTGGACCCCGAGACGATAGCTCGCCACATTCAGACGGGGATCGCGTATCCTCCACGAGTTGCTGAAGGTGAGGCCACCGTGATGGCAGTGGTGGTCGACATCGATCCGCAGACCGGCAGAAGTACCTCAATTTTGCCGATACAGAGACAGAGCTGACATGGCCTCTTTCTTCATTAAGACGTTCGGATGCCAGTTTAACGAGCTCTATAGCGGCGCTATCGCTGACGCCCTTCTGCGAGCTGGCAATGAGCGCACTGCCGATCTGGAGAAGGCATCCCTTGTCATCATCAACAGCTGTGCCGTGCGAAAAAAGTCGGAAGACAAAGCTCTCAGCTTCCTGGGGGAGGCGGCCAAAGTTCTTGATGCCAGGCACATCGTTTTCATGGGATGCGTGGCTTCCCTCGACCGAGAGCGGCCACTGCGCATTGCAGGGCATGGCCTGACGACCATAGAGGGGAGCAGGAGTCTCGACGAAGTCCTGGAAATTCTTGGAAGACTTGTTCCCACAGCTCCATTTGACGGGCCTCCAAGGTCGCTTTTCCCAACAGCAGACATCGAACTCATCCGCGGCTGTGAGAGTTATTGTACGTATTGTATTGTCCCGACGTCGCGTGGACGCGAAGTGGCGGTTGACTCGGATCGAGTTCTTCTATCGGTCAAATCTGCGGTTGAGGACGGATTTTCTGAGCTTCTGTTTCTGGGACAGAACATCAACAAATATCACTCGCAGGCCGGCGGCCTGGTTGACATGATGTCCCTGGTCGACAGAACCAGCGGGTCTTTCTGGTTTTGGTTCCTAAGCCCTCATCCTGCGAATTTTCGACCAGACGAAGTGAGGCGGCTGATGCAGCTGAAGCACATCGAGCATCGCCTTCATCTCCCACTGCAGTCAGGCAGTGACCACATCCTTGAACGGATGAACCGCCGATATACGCTGGCACAGTATGCAGAGCTTGCAAAGGCTGTCAGGGACAACCAGGAGTGGGCGTTGACGACGGATGTCATCGTGGGATTTCCTGGCGAAACGGATGATGATTTTGCACAAACTGTCGATGCCGTGCAGAGGTTTCACTTTGATGGAGTGTTCCTTGCAAAGTACTCGGACAGGCCGGGCACCCCATCGTCGCGTATGCAGGACAAGGTTCCCAGGGCTGTCATCGACAAGCGCCACTCAACCCTGCTGCGGATAGTGCAAGATCTCAGTGAACAGAGCAACGAGAAGATGACGGGGCACCTTGTTGATGTGCTCGTTCTCAGCTTGAACCACGCTGGCGGCGGTTTCGGCAGATCCATCGACGGGCGCAACGTCTGGTTTGGACGGACTGAGTACCAGCCGGTCGTGGGCAGCTTCCTCAGGGTAATGGTGGATCACGCGTCAAGAGAAGGTCTTTATGGAACAGCGGTTGGATGAACGACCGCTTGTGCTTGGTATTGTTGGAGCGACGGGCACGGGCAAGAGCGAGCTTTCGCTCAACCTGGCTCACCAGTTCCATGGATGCATTATCTCCGCTGATTCGATGCAGGTCTATCGGGGTATGGATATAGGAACTGCAAAACTGCCGCCTCAGCGGCGCGAGGGCATCCATCATGCTCTCATCGATGTCGCTTCTCCACATGACCACTTCTCGGTGGCTGCCTATCAAGAGCTGGCGGTGGCAGCGGTGCAACAGGCGCTCAGCTCAGGGTGTCTGCCCATCATCGTGGGTGGAACCGGACTATATGTGAGGGCTGTGCTGGATGGATACGAGTTCTCTCCAGTCGGCCCAGACATGGCGGTTCGAGCCCAATTTCACATGCTTTCAGAAGCTGAACTGCGGGAGCGGGTCAGGGCGATTGATCCGAGAGCGGAGGCAGAGATTGCAGCCCATGACCGTCGGCGTCTGGAACGAGTGCTGGAGATGGCTGCGCAATCGGATGAGCTTCCCAGCTCGTTGAAACACAGACGGCGCGAGGTGCCGTGGCGAGTGGTACGTATCGGTCTCCGCGCGGACCGGCCAGACTTGTATCGTCGTCTCGATGCGCGTGTCGATGCAATGATTGCGACGGGTATGGAAGAGGAAGTCCGGCGTCTGCTGAACGATGGGCTGAGCATGCAGGACACGGCGATGCAGGGTATTGGTTACAAAGAGCTGGCCGCCTGGCTGCACGGCGAGTTGCCGCGTGAGCAGGCCGTCAACCTCTGGAAGAAACGGACGCGCGCTTATGCAAAGCGGCAGGAAACATGGTTTCGAAAGGAACAGGGCGTTCACTGGATCGATGTTTCGGGTCTGAGCCCGCAAGAAGTCCATGCGCGGGCAGCCGAGGTGGTGGAACATGCTCTGCAAGGAGACGGTGAGTCATGACTGAACAGCAACTGCTTGCAAGAGCAGTACAGCTTGAAAACGAATATCAAGGCGAGATCGAGGACATCCGAAGGGTTCAGCGCCGCAATTTCATGCGCATCCTTGATGCGTTCCATGCCGTGCACCTGTCGACCTCGGAACTTCGACCATCATCTGGCTACGGCATCGGCGATGGGCTGCGCGACAAAATGGAGCGCGTGTTTGCGCTTCTCTACGGGGCGGAGGCGGCGTTGGTCCGCCCACAGATCATTTCTGGCACGCACGCTCTGGCTGTCGCCATGTTCGGCGTGCTTCGGCCGGGCGATCTTCTCTGTTCAGTGACAGGAGATCCCTACGACACCATGGAGGAGATCATCGGTATTCGTCCGTCTGATGGCTCTCTTGCCGAATTTGGCGTGACCTATTCCCAGTGTGATCTGACGACGCTGCCGGCGCAGCGCTGGACCAAGGAAATCGCCCGCTGCTGCGGGACACGGCGTCCGAAGTTGTTCCTGATCCAGAGGAGCCGCGGTTACAAAAGGACCAAGGCGCTCAGGGAGAGTGAAATCGCAGCAATGATTGCGGCCGTGAAAGAGACGTGGCCCGAGAGCTTCGTGCTCGTCGACAACTGCTATGGAGACCTGGTTGAGGATCGCGAACCAACGATGGATGGTGCGGACCTTCTTGCCTCATCGTTCATGAAGAATGTGGGCGCAGGCATTGTCACGACAGGAGGCTATGTTGTCGGAACACGGCGGGCAGTCTCTCTTGCCGCGACACGGTATTCAAGTCCGGGGGTCGGTGCGGAAATTGGGCCAAATCTGGGCTATGCCGAAATGTTCCTGCGTGGCCTTCTGCTTTCTCCTGCCGTCATGGAGCAGGCGATGATCGGGAGTATTGTTGCCAGCGCATTACTGCAGGACAACGGTTTTTTGGTGGATCCCGGACCTCGAGATACCCGAGGGGACATCGTGCTTCGCATTCAGTTCGGATCGAGAGAACGGCTGATTGCATTCAGCCGTGGGGTCCAGGAGTGCTCTGTGCTTGATGCGGAGGCGATTCCGGAACCAAGCCCCATGCAGGGATATGACAGCGAGGTTCTAATGGCGGGGGGGACTCTTGTTCAGGGATCGACTGTGGAACTGAGCTTTGATGCTCCTATGCGCGAGCCCTATGTGGGATATCTGCAAGGGGGCTTGAACGCCTGGCAGGTTGTTCAGGCGGCGGCGCGCGGAATCCTTTACAGTATGAACACATGAACGGAGTGCTGCTTACGCATATTAGTGCTAGACTACAAGGTTGTAATTGGAATAATCTATGGAGGCTGAGATGACGCATTTGGAGATGATTGATCCCGAAGTTGCGGAGGTCATGAACAGGGAGCTGCACCGGCAGCAAAACAATATTGAGTTGATCGCTTCTGAAAACTTCGTGTCGCGTGATGTTTTGGAGGCCCAGGGTTCGGTGCTGACCAACAAATATGCCGAAGGATATCCGGGCAGGCGCTATTATGGTGGTTGTGAATACGTGGACATGGTGGAGACGCTTGCCATCGAGCGGGCAAAAGCGCTTTTTGGAGCGGAGGGTGCAAATGTCCAACCGCATTCCGGGACGCAGGCGAACCTGGAAGTGTATTTCTCGGTCCTGCAGCCAGGAGATACGATCTTGAGCATGTCGCTTGCCGATGGTGGCCATTTGAGCCACGGAAGCCCCGTCTCTCTTGTTGGAAAGCTGTTTCACATTGTCTCCTATGGGGTTCGGAGGGATACGGAAACCATCGACTATGATCAAGTCGCCGAACTTGCACACGCAGAGCGGCCCAAGCTGATCATTGCTGGAGCGAGCGCCTATCCGCGCATCATCGACTTTGCAAGGTTCCGCGAGATTGCCGACTCGGTCGGAGCACTCCTCCTTGTCGACATGGCGCACATTGCTGGGCTGGTTGCAACGGGCCTTCACCCGTCACCTGTTCCATATGCTGACTTTGTCACCACGACGACGCACAAGACGCTGCGCGGTCCGCGCGGGGGCATCATCCTGTACAAGGAGCAATTTGCCAAACAGATCAGCAGCGCAGTATTTCCCGGAAGTCAGGGAGGCCCACTGGAGCACATTATTGCAGCCAAAGCTGTTGCGCTGAAGGAAGCAGCCTCGCCAGAGTTTGTTGTCTACCAGAAACAGGTGCTTGCCAATGCGCGGGCCCTTGCAGAGGCCCTGGCAGGTCGTGGCTACCGTATCGTCTCCGGAGGCACGGACAATCATCTGATGCTGGTTGATCTGACATCCAAAGGCGTCAATGGAAAGGAAGTCCAGACGCTCATGGAGACAGTCGGCATTACCGTCAACAAGAATGCCATTCCGTTTGACGTACTGCCGCCGAACAAAGCGAGCGGTATTCGTCTTGGGACTCCTGCAACGACAACGCGCG